>JBBREA010000001.1:0-95188 GCA_038203385.1 Acidimicrobiales bacterium
GTCACCTGCGTAGAAGCCGACACGAGCTCCGGCCAAGTTCGACCGCTTCGACAATGAGTGCACGGCAACCACGCCTGACGACCCGTGTTCGAGAATGGTGCGGCCCCGACCTTTCCAGGTGAACTCGATATAGCACTCGTCGGAAAACACGGGCACGCCGTGAGACCTGCCCCAGTCGGCCACCGAGCCAAGGTCTTCCAATGCGCCGGTCGGGTTGCCAGGGCTGTTCACCCACAGCAGTAGCGCCCGCGAGACGTCGGTGGGATCGATGGAGCTCAGATCGAGTCGACCGTGAATGTCTGCTGCGACGGGGATCGCCCGGCACCCAGCCAACGTTGCACCCATCTCGTAAGTGGGGTACGAAGCGGATGGATAGAGCACGGTGTCGCGTTGCGGCGTGCGCAGCTTCAAGAGTTGCGGCAGAGTGGCGACGAACTCTTTGGTACCGATGCACACGCCGATCGCGTCTGGCGACACGTCGACCGCGAAACGGCGCTGCATCCATCGCCTGATCGCCTCGCGAAGTGCAACCGTGCCGACACTTGGTGGATAGCCGCGCTCGGAGTCCGACGAGCACAGCGCGGCGATGACCGCTGGAGGCGGCGGATCGCACGGTGTGCCGATCGAGAAGTCGACGAGGCCCCCGGCAAATCGCTCACCGAGCGGCTTGAAACGGTCGACTCGCTCGTAGGGGTATTGCGGCGGGACGAAGCCTGTACTCATACGTCTTCACTCATACGTCTTCACTCATACGGGCGGCGATGTTACGACGAAGTCGAGCAGTCGCCCAGCTGACGCGTCGGACAGTCGGGCGCGAACCCTCAGCGCCGTGGGGCCTTCGGTGGTGGACACGACCTCGCCCTCGCGGTGCACCGAAGCGATGACGTCGCCGCGTTCGTACGGGATCTCGAGCTCGTAGATCGTCGTGAGTGCGCGCAATCGATCCGACATCGTGTCGAGGAACGTGTCGGCACCCAGCCCGGTGGCGGCGCTGATGACGACCGAGCCCGGGTGGCGATCATGCAACGTGGCAGCGGCCTCGGGTGCGATGTCGGCCTTGTTGAACACCAGCAGCTCGGGCACTTCGTGGGCTCCGATCTCTCTGAGCACCTTGCGCACCGCGTCGAGTTGGCCCAGCGGATCGGCTGCACTGGCATCGACCACATGCACGAGATAGTCGGCCAACGCAGCAACCTCCAACGTTCCCTTGAACGCTTCGACCAGGCCATGGGGCAGGTTGCGCACGAATCCGACCGTGTCGGTGAGCAATACCGGCTCGCCGCCAGGCAAGGCGAGACGGCGTGTGGTGGGATCGAGGGTTGCGAACAACCGGTCTTCTGCCAGCACACCAGCGTCGGTGAGCATGTTGAGCAGCGACGATTTGCCAGCGTTCGTGTAGCCGACGATGGCAACGGTCGCCAGGCCGCTGCGGCCTCTGCTCTTGCGTTGCAGCGAGCGCGTGTCGGCCAGTTCGCGCAGGTCCGATTCGAGCTTGGTGATTCGGCGCATGATTCGGCGACGGTCCACTTCGATTTTGGTTTCACCACCGCCGAATCGGGCGCCAACCCCGCCGCGCTGCTGGGACAAGTTGGCTTCCTTGCCGCGACGAAGCCGGGGCAAGCGATACCGCAGGAGGGCGAGTTCGACCTGGGCTTTACCTTCGAGGGTGTGGGCGTTCTGGCCGAAGATGTCGAGGATGACCGCGGTGCGATCGATCGCGGTGCGACCGAGCAACTTTTCCAAGTTGAACTGCTGGGCCGGCGCGAGGTTGTTGTCGAACACCACCGTGTCGGCGTCGACTGCGAGACACAGCAGCCGCAGTTCTTCGACCTTGCCCTTGCCGATGTACCACGTGTGGTCGGGGGCGTCGCGACGCTGCACGAGCCGGCCGACCACATCGGCGCCAGCGGTGTCGACGAGCAGCTCCAGCTCGTCGAGGCTGGCGTCGGCCATTTCCTCGTCGACACCAGGCAGGGCGACTCCGACGAGCACGATCTTCTCGCGGACGGAACGGTCGATGAGCGTGAGGCCAAGTGCCTCTTGATACGGGGTGTTCACAGGGTGGAGACGTCCTCGATCACGATCGTGCCGACGTAGGTCGCCGGGCCGGTAAGTGTGACGTGCCCCACGGAAGGCGCATCAAGCAACACGGTGGCACTCCCGCCGTCCATGTGCACCGTGAGTTGGCCATTGGACGGCGTGGCGAGCCCCCAGTGTGCAGCAGCGTGCGCTGCAGCGCACGCTCCTGTGCCGCACGCTTCGGTGATGCCAGCACCACGCTCGTGGACCCGCATTCGAACTTCGCTCGGGGTTTCGCCTGCCTGCACGATCTCGAGGTTCACGTACGGCACCTTGCTGCCGAGCAGCGCAAGGTCGACGTCGTTCACATCGTCGACACCGACGACGCTATGAGGGTTACCGACGCTGAGGTGCATCACGGGACGGTGCGGATTGCAACCGAGCGCCTGCCAATCGGCCGGCTCGTCCAGAGCGGCGACCGGGCCCATGTCGACCGTTGCGAGAATCGTGTCGACTGAACCGTTCCCTGCCAGTTCCACGCGGCGCGAGCCGGCGTCGGTGTACACCATGATGGGATCCAGCCTGCCACCTGACCGCCTGGAGATCGCTTGGGCGAAACAACGAATACCGTTGCCGCTCATCTCGGCTCTGCTGCCGTCGGCGTTGTACAACACCATCGTTGCCGCCGATTCGGACGACGACAAAGCAACATCGTCGGCGCCGGGTACCGCCATGCCAACCAACAAACCGTCTGCTCCGATGCCGCGCCGTCTGTCGCACAGCTTCCGAGCGAGCGCCGCAAGATCAGCGACTTCGGGCTCGAACACGACGAGGAAGTCGTTGCCGAGACCGTGATGCTTGGTGAGGGTGAGCGTGCTCATGAACCTTCCGGTGAATCTTCCCACTAGACGAGGGCGGCGAGCACGAGTGGGCACACTTCGGCGACTGGGTCGTGCTCGATGTTGATCCAGCGTACGCGCGGGTCTCGCCGAAACCATCGAATCTGGCGGACGGCGAACTGTCTCGTGCGCACGATGATCTGATCGACTGCCTCGTCGTAAGTCACCTCGCTACGGTCGTACGCCAGGAGTTCCTTGTATCCCAGCGCCTGTGCTGCGGTCTTCGAGAGGCCAGTTTCAGCGAGCCTGCGCACCTCGGCGAGCAGACCTGCACGCAACATCGACTGCACCCGCTCGGCCACTCGCGTAGCAAGTACGTCCCGCGGCCACATGAGGCCGATTTGTACGACCGGGCTGGGGGGGTACGACTCCAGGCCCGGCCCGTACGAACTGAACTGACGGCCGGAGCCTTCACAGACCTCGAGGGCCCGAACGAGGCGCCGCTCGTTGGTGGGTTCGATCCGTGCTGCAGCCAGTGGGTCGACGCTGACGAGACGTTCGTACAACGTTTCGAGCCCAGGGTCGACCGCTTCGAGTTGAAGCTTGGCGCGGATGTGCGGCCACTCGCCCGGCAGGTCGAGGTGATCGATCGCTGCTCGGTGGTACAGACCCGTGCCGCCGACCAACAGCGCGTGGTGCCCGCGGTCTTCGATGCCCCGGGTGACCAGTTCGTACGACCGTTGAAACTCCGCCACGGTGAACTCTTGGGTGGGTTCGACCAGGTCGATCATGTGATGGGCGACGGCGCGTTGATCGTCTGCTGACGGTTTGGCAGTTCCGATGTCCATGCCGCAATACACCTGCATCGAATCGACCGATACGATCTCGACGTCGGGGCGTGCCCGAGCGGCCGCCATCGCAACCGCTGATTTTCCGGAGGCGGTAGGCCCCACGACCGCAACTCGGCGGGTTGCCGTGAGATGCATGCGCCCCGTGTTCATGACCCCGTGTTCACTGGGCGGTCACGGGGATGCGAACTTTGTGCGTGGGTTCCGCAAGGAAGTCGACGAATCGTCCTTCGAGATGGTGCGGGGCACCGCGCGTGACCTCTACCGTGGCATAGCTGCCGGTACGCAACGGGCGTGGCGGCGTGAAATGCACCAACTTGTTCTGGCGGGTGCGCCCCGACAGCACCTCGGGGTTTCGGCGCGACGGCCCCTCCACGAGGACTTCTTCGATGCGACCCACCCGCGCTTCGTGCTTGCGAAGGCCGCTGCGTTCGACCACGAGACGCAGGCGCTGAAAGCGCTCGCGAGCGACGGCGGGGTCGACGAACGCGGCCTCCATCGTGGCTGCTTCGGTACCAGGGCGGGGGGAGAACAAGAAGGTGTAGGCGTAGTCGTATTCGGCCGCTGCGGCGACCTCGAGGGTGTGCTCGAAGTCGTCTTCGGTTTCACCCGGAAAGCCAACGATGATGTCGGTCGACACGGCGAGATCGGTGATAGCCGCCCGGGCCTCGCCGAGGCGTTGCAGGTATCGCTCGGCTGTGTAGCCGCGGTGCATGGCAGCCAGCATCCGGTCGCTCCCCGACTGCAGCGGGTAGTGGAGATGCTCGCACACCTCGGGAGTTGCGGCCATGGCTGCGAACGTGTCGGGGCGCATGTCTTTCGGGTGGGGGCTGGTGTATCGCACCCGACGAATCCCGGGGATGGCACCCACGTCTTGGAGCAGTTGCCCGAACAACGGTCGGAGGCGAGCGTCGGAGTCGCCGCCCTGACGAGCTGCGAGTTGCAGATCACGACCGTAGGAGTTGACGTTTTGCCCGAGCAGCGTGACCTCGGTGACGCCGTCGGCGGCGATACTGGCGACCTCTGCCAGGATGTCGTGGTACGGCCGGCTGATCTCCACCCCTCGCACCAACGGCACGATGCAGAATGCGCAGTTGTTGTCGCAGCCGATCTGGATGGTGACCCAAGCGTTGTACGACTTCTCGCGGCGTACAGGCAGCGCAGACGGAAACATTGCATGGTCATCGATGACCGCTTCGTCGAAAATCTCGGTGATCGGCCGTTCGCTGGTGCGTGCCGCCTCCAGCAGTTCGGCCGCTCGATGCACATTGTGAGTTCCCATGACCACGTCGACATGGCCGGCCTTACGGGCCACGAGGTCACGGTCCTTTTGGGCAAGGCACCCTGACACCACGATCTGGCGGCCCTCCTTGGCATCTTTCCAAGGCACCAAGTGGCCGAGGTTGCCGTACAACTTGTTGTCGGCGTTCTCTCGGATGCAGCAGGTGTTCAACACCACGACGTCGGCGTCCTCGTCGGAATCAGCGCGCACCAAGCCGTCAGCTTCGAGAAGCCCGGAGATTCGCTCTGAGTCGTGTTCGTTCATCTGGCAGCCGTACGTGTGCACGACGTAGCGGCGCTGTTGGGCCACCGCTGCGATCGGTCTCTCGTCGGATGTCATCCCGCAAGGCTACGGGTTGTTCCAGAGGGTTCGATCCCGGACACAGTCGATCCGGGACACAGGTGGTGCGACCGAGTCGCCGCTCGACGATGACGATCGACGCTGGTGTTTTCGCAACGAAACTCGAGTCGGGCAATCTACGCTCAGTTCATGAGCATCACCGAGGAGAAGTACGTCGCACTCACCACGTTCCGTCGCGACGGGACACCAGTGAGCACTCCCGTGTGGATTGTGGCGCTGGATGCCCCGCACACCGCTGGCTTCTGGACGAGTTCTGGGTCGGGCAAAGCGAAACGGCTCGCTCACACGACACGCATCACGGTGCAGGCCTCCGACTCCCGCGGTCGCACGAAGGACGGGTCATCGGCCATGGAAGCGGCCGCGGAACTCGTGTCGTCAGGCCCGGTGTTCGACGAGGTCAAACGCAAGATCGACGCCAAATACGGATTCATGACCAAGATCACCAAGCTGTTGGCGAAGATCGGTGGTGTCGTCAAGCGAAAGCGGATTCCGTACGGCGACCGATGCGTCGTCATCACGCTTCCGGTCGATGCCTGATCGCGATGGCTCCTGAAGAGTTCGACCTCATCATCGTCGGCAGCGGTTCTGGCAATTCGATACCGGACTATCTCAGCGAGTGGAGGATCGCCCTCGTCGAGCGCGACGTGTTCGGGGGGACGTGCCTCAATCGTGGATGCATCCCGTCGAAGATGTTCGTGCTACCAGCCGACCTCGCCGAGGATGCCCGCCACGGTGATCGCCTCGGGATCGACGTGTCGTTCAACGGTGCGGACTGGGGCGCCATTCGCGACAGGGTGTTCGGCCGCATCGACCCCATTGCTGCCGGTGGTCGCGAATACCGAGCTGTTGGCACACCCAACCTCACACTTATCGAAGGGACAGCTCGCTTCGTTGGCGACAAGACCCTCGACGTGGACGGCCGTGTGATCGCTGCGCCCCACGTACTGGTGGCTGTGGGGTCTCGACCGGTGGTGCCGCCCATCCCCGGGCTTGCAGAATCGGGCTTCCATACGTCCGACTCGATCATGCGGCTGGACAGTCTGCCGGGCCGACTCGGCATCATCGGCGGCGGCTACATCGCTGTTGAGCTGGGACACGTCTTTGCCGGGCTTGGGTCGGCAGTGACGATCTTCAACCGGTCGAACCAGCTCCTACGAACTCAAGACGACGACATTTCGCAACGTTTCACCGAGTTGTTCAGTCGTCGGGTCGACCTCCACCTCGATCATGTGCCGACGAAGGTCGAGCGCCGTGAGGGCGGCATCGTCATCACCTGTGCGGGCGAAGAAGTCGTGGTGGACGAAGTGTTGGTGGCGACCGGGCGGGAACCCAACAGCGATCTGGTCGACGCAGCTGCCGGTGGCATCGACATGCACCACTACGGCATCATCGGCGTCGATGCCCACCTTCGTACGAACGTCGAAGGGGTTTGGGCGCTGGGCGACGTGGCGAACAGCTGGCAACTCAAGCACGTTGCCAACGCCGAGGCCAAGGTCGCCTTCTGGAACATTGCGCACCCCGATGACCTGCGAACCATCGATTACAAGGCGGTGCCGTCGGCGGTGTTCAGCAAGCCGCAGGTGGCTGCGGTTGGGCTCACCGAGCGAATGGCTCGGGCACAAGGCTTGGACATCGCTGTGGGCAAGCGCGACTACAGCAGCACCGCATACGGCTGGGCGCTCGCCGACGAGACCTCGTTCGCGAAAGTGATCATCGACAAGGCGACGGGATTGGTGGTTGGCGCCCACATCATCGGACCGCAAGCAGCAGCGTTGCTGCAGCCTCTGATCGCCGCCATACAGTTCGATCAGCCAGCAGTACAGGTAGCGAAGGGCCAGTACTGGATCCACCCAGCGCTGACCGAAGTGGTGGAGAACGCGCTGCTCGCAGCGCTGGAAGACCTCCCACCGAACTGACCTACGCCCGTAGCCGTTCATCGTTGCCGGGGCTGGTCGCTTCTCGTTCTCAGGATCGATCCGGTACCGTTCCGTCCGTGATCGCCATACTCCTGCCTTCGTTCGGTTACCGGCTCATGAGCCTGCTGCACATTTTGAGCGCCGTGGTGGCGTTCGGGCCACTGTTCGTCTATCCAGCGCTGCGCAAGGCCGGCGCCACCGCGTCGGTTGCCAAGCTGCACCTGACGGTGTCATTTCCTGCGTTGACCTTGCTCTGGGTCTTCGGCATGGGACTCGCCGGCATGTCCGAGGACGTCTACGAGCTGTCGCAGACATGGCTCGCCGCAGCGCTGGCGATCTGGGCGGTCTTGATGGCGGTGAGCTGGTTCCTGATCAAACCGTCGTTGACCGACCAGAGTGACGACGCTACGAAGAAACTCGCAGCCGGCGTCGGCATCACCCACCTCGGCCTGATCGTCAGCTTGATCCTGATGATCTGGAAGCCAGGCGTCTGAACTGACCAGTCGAACGGGCGCTCGCTACAGCGTCATTCGCCCGTCGGACATGTTCGGGCTGTACGGGTTGTGGGCCAACTCCCACATGTGACCATCGGGGTCTGACACGTAGGACGAGTAGCCACCCCACTCTGCGACCACGGGATCCTTCACCGGCACCGCGCCGGCTGCTACCCACTCGGCGAAAGCGCTGTCGACCTCGTCACGGCTGTCGAAGTTGATGGCGAACGTGACGCCCCGGAACGAGAGCTCATCGCCAGGCGTCGGCTGCTGCGCATCGGCCGCCAGATCACCGCGCCCGAAGATTCCCAACGCGCTGCCCTGCATGGAAAAGAAGGTGATGGTGTCTTCCGACGATGGTGACCGCTGCCACCCGAGCGACTCGTAGAACGCAGTCGCTCGGGCGACGTCGGCGACGCCCAAGGTGATCAGTGATATTCGCTGTGGTATTGCCATGTGACACCCCGGTCTGGTCGAGTTGATTCAGCTCGACCTGATTCAGCTCGACTCAGTCGAGGGAGATGGGCTCTTCGTCTGCGTCGACCCACGTGCCCGCTTCTTCCACCGGAGCGTTCGGGTCTGGGCGGAGGCCAGCTGCGATCATGACCTTGTCACTGATGTCGACCATGACCTCGGGGTTCTCGGTGAGGAAGTTCTTGGCGTTCTCACGGCCCTGACCAAGCTGTTCTCCTTGGTACGTGAACCACGCACCCGATTTGGTGACAATGCCCAAATCGACTGACAGGTCGAGCACGGTGCCTTCCCGGCTGATGCCCTTGCCGTACATGATGTCGAACTCGGCTTGACGGAATGGGGGCGACACCTTGTTCTTGACGACCTTGACCCGGGTACGGTTACCGACGACTTCAGCGCCGTCTTTCAACGATTCGATCCGACGAATGTCGAGACGCACCGAGGAGTAGAACTTGAGCGCACGCCCACCGGGGGTGGTTTCGGGCGAGCCGAACATGACGCCGATCTTCTCTCGCAACTGGTTGATGAAGATCGCAATGGTCTGGGTCTTGCTGAGGTTGCCGGTGAGCTTGCGGAGCGCCTGGCTCATCAACCGCGCTTGCAGACCAACGTGTGTGTCGCCCATTTCTCCTTCGATTTCAGCGCGTGGCGTCAGCGCTGCCACCGAGTCGATCACCACGACGTCGATGGCCCCCGAGCGCACCAACATGTCGGCGATCTCCAACGCCTGCTCGCCGGTATCTGGCTGGGAGATGAGCAACTGGTCGACGTCGACACCGATTGCACGGGCGTAGATGGGATCCATCGCATGCTCGGCGTCGATGTAGGCGCACACGCCACCGTTGCGCTGAGCTTCGGCCACGACGTGCATGGCGAGCGTGGACTTACCCGAAGATTCCGGGCCGTAGATCTCGGTGACGCGCCCACGCGGCAGGCCACCAATGCCCAACGCCAAGTCGAGCGATAGCGCACCGGTGGAGATGGCCTCGATGGCCAGTGAACCCTTCTCGCCCATCCGCATGATGGAACCCTTGCCAAACTGCTTGTCGATCTGCGACAGCGCCATGTCGAGCGCCTTCTCGCGGTCACTTTCTTTCATCGTCTGTGTCTCCCTGTGAGGTGTTCGGTTGGTTACTGCGGGGCACGAGCCCGATGCGACGCACGTTACGGAAGGGGTGTAACAGAGTTGCGTAACGAGTGACACGTGCGACTGACATGTGCGCTGACACCAAGAATGACAGGGGTGTCATTCGCCACTGTAACCACCGAACAACCGTTCGGCAAGGATTTGGGGAACGAATGTTCGACCCCGACACCGTGAGGGCCGCGCTAGAGCGAAGCGTCGGACTCGCCGGCGATCTCACCGGGGGTGGGGCGCCGCATCACCAGGTCGATCGCCTGCCAGAGCGTGAACGAAACCGGGTAGAACACCACCGGTCCCAGCAGCCCGATACCGACCGCCGTGATCGTGATCGGCAAGACAGCGATGTCAGGGGACGTGACGATCACCAACACCAAGATGGTCAGCAACATCAGACCAAACGTCATGATGATGTTCGCGGTGATGGCTCCCAACTCGAACGCATCATCGCCCCGGCGGAATCCGTGACCACAGCGACGACAGGCTGGCTGCCGCTTGAACCACCCCACGAAATAGGCCCTGCGGTCGCAGCACCACGGGCAGCGACGGGTGATGCCACGAGCCAGCAATCCGAGCGGACCCGGAAGCGATACTGACACGTGGGTCGCTGAGTTCGTCACAATCGCAGGCTAGAGGGTGCGCCGACAGGCCAGCCCGGCCATCATGAATTGGGGAGCCGAACCGAATGAAAAGGGCCGAAGCGAACCATCCGTTCGAGTCCTGACCGGTGTGGGCTGCCAGACTCTGCGGAATGGAACGCAGTCTCCCCTCGATGCTCTTCTTGATCGCCTCGGTCGCGTTCAGCATCGCGTTCGGCGGATGGTGGATGCAGCGGGTGGTCTTCACGCCCACAGCCACCCGTGAATCGGCAGCGGCGATGCTTCGAGACGAAGACATCCGTAGCGAACTCAGCACGCTGATCGCCACGGTTGCGGCTCCCGCACTCGAACAACCAACGTCGGAAATCACCGTCCTGCTCGACACCGTGGTCTTCAGTTCGCGACCCGGCGCATCGGTGATGGCCCCCATCATGGAACGTGCGCAACAGCTTGCGATCGGCGACATCGAAGATCCGGTGCGGATCTCCGGAGAAGAGCTCGTTCCCATCGTGCGCGACCAGCGGGCAGCAACGATCGAGCCGTTCATCGTGCCTCTCGAACCCATCGGCACGCTTCGCACGACGAACAACGTGCTGTCCTGGATGATCCCCATCAGTGCAGCGATCGGGCTCCTCACGTTCGCGGTCGGCGTGTTCGCGCGACCCGAACGCCGCGACGTGTTGCGCGGATTGGGTGAGTTCCTGCTGGCGATGGCCGTCTCGATCCTGCTGTTTGGCTACGCGTTCCCTGTGCACTTCATCACCGCGCTCGACAACCGAACCTGGGCACATGTGGTGCCACAGTTGGCTCGCCGAACGCTGCCCGTGGTGCTCGGCATCGCCGTGGTCTGCGCGGCAGGAGGAGCCTTGCTGCTGCTCAACGCCAGCAACGGCAGCAAGCGCCGGCAGTGGTCGACCCCGCTCTCTGTGGCCCGCTATCGCGGCGGCGACAACCCGGGCTGGGGCTGACGAGCGGGCTGACGCTCGCCGAGTTGCCCTCCTAGTTGCGGGGCACCGACACCCACGGCTGGTCTTTGTCGACACGAGGTTCGCCTGGCAGCCCGAGCACCTGCTCGCCAAGGATGTTCCGCAGAATCTCCGACGTGCCTCCTTCGATGGAATTCGCACGCACTCTGAGGAATGCGTGCTGCAGACCGCGATCAGCCCCCGTGGCATCCAACTGCTCTGGGCGGCGGAACGTGTAGTCGAAGCCGATTTGGCCGTTCATGCCCAACAGGTCGATGCAGAAGTTGTAGAGCCGTTTGTTGAATTCGGCGAACTCGAGCTTGGACACCGAACCTTCCGGCCCTGGGTTGCCGGCCTTTGCCGCTTCAGCAGCGCGCATGTTGGTGAGGCGACCCACCTCGCCACGCACCCACAGACGCATCAACTCGTCTTTGCGTGGTCCCGTACGCTCACCGTCGAGCAGCTGATTCCAGACCGTCAGCGCATCGTTGGCTGCACCGCCGCGGCGAAATTTGCCCCCACCGCCAGCGCTGCCGCCACCTATCACCGTGCGCTCATTCATCAGCGTGGTGAGAGCGACTCGCCAACCCTCCCCGACCGCGCCGATGCGGTGGCCGTCGGGAATGCGGGCATCGGTGAAATAGACCTCGTTGAACTCGGCTTCCCCGGTGATCTGGCGCAGCGGACGCACCTCGACGCCGGGCGACCGCATGTCGACCGCGAAATAGGTCAAGCCTTTGTGTTTGGGTACGTCGGGGTTGCTCCGAGTCACCAACATGCCCCAGTCGGCCAAGTGCGCCAGCGTGTTCCACACTTTCTGACCATTGACGACCCATTCATCCCCGTCCTGGACTGCTTTGCAGGCAAGGCCGGCAAAGTCCGAACCGGCTCCAGGTTCAGAGAACAGCTGGCACCAGGTCTCCTCGCCGGTGAACATCGGACGAAGAAAACGCTCACGCACCGCATCGCTGCCGTGTGTTGCGATGGTTGGCCCGGCGAGGTGCATGAAGAAAGACGTAGGGTCCGCCGGCCCAGCGCCGGCTGCACGAAGGCGCGTCTCGATGTGTCGATTCAGGTCGGGGCGAAGACCCAGACCGCCGGAACCGACCGGGAAGTGAACCCACGCCAAGCCAGCGTCGAAGCGAGCACCGCGAAAGTCGATGTTCGGGATGGTGCGGGGGTCGTGCGCTTCGAGCAGGGCGTCGATCGCCTCGTCGATCTGCTGGAGCGGGCTGATCACGGTCAAGTTCACGAGCTCAGTTTGACAAACTGACCCCCAGTCCTTGAAGTCCGCCGAGAAGGCGCCGACTCTCGAACCGAAGAACCGGCTTCCAGCCATTCCTTCGACATTCACAGTGTGTCGATCGGCTGACTCCGTGGCAGACTGTCGGCTCCCGAGTCCCGTGGCACCAGCGCGGAAACAGACGACGGAGACATGGTGGCCGTAGCTCAGCTGGTGGTAGCGCCAGGTTGTGATCCTGGAGGTCGGGGGTTCGAGTCCCCTCGGTCACCCCAAACGGTGCGAGCATTTGGGTGGCGGTGCACCGCCACCTACACTGCTCGGGCCATCAGGCCGAGTCGCAACGCGGGCCCGACCTGAGAAATCAAGGACCCGAGCGGACGGACTTTCCGTGCGGGTCCTGAATGCGCCTCTAGCTCAACGGCAGAGCATCGGACTCTTAATCCGCAGGTTCTGGGTTCGAAACCCAGGGGGCGCACCACACCGTGACTAGTGTCACTGCTGCTCACTGCGACGATTTGCGCCGGGCCACCCTCGGCGTGGTCGGCAGCAGCAACGCCGGGGCACAGGAGCTTGCGCCCTCGGCCGGTCTCGTACATCAATCCGGACACGGGGGCGGCGACCGCTAACCCAGACGTCGACGCCGCGTCGGAATTTGCGACGCCGGACCAGAGCGACACCCAAACCGTTGGTGACGAGACGACCGGCGCAGGCAACGTGCACAACGACGCCTGCCTACTCGACGCTCAAGGCGCCAACGTCGACGCCCAAGTGCCGTTCCAGTCCGTGGGTGTGGGCGTCATCTCGGGCTGTCCGGATCCCGACGGTGCAGGCTCCGAGACGGCGACCAACACGGCAAACAGGACGCAGTGCGTGCAGTCTGGCTTCGAGACCGGTGGCGCCAACGGAACTGATGGTGACGGCAAGTACCACGTCCGCCTCGTGTCGGCCACCCCCGGCACACAGACCGTAACGTTCTGCGCCGATCCCGAGGGCGACGGATGCGCCAACGCAACCGCGACCAGCGTGATCAGCGTCACCTGGGTCGCAGCGACCGTGGCACCGACGACCACAACGCCGCTGCCGCAGTTCCCGCCGGGAGCACTCCCAGCGACTGGCTCTTCGACAACGTCACAGTCGCTCGTTGGCGCGTTCATCCTCGCCGGCGGGTCACTCGTCCTCGTCGTGCGGCGCCGCCGCACCGCCTGAACCGGCGGGCCGGCGCGTGCGACGTCCGGCACTGCGTCATCTTCAGTTCTGCGGGAACAGTCTGACGAGCTGGGTGCGGGAGTGGATGGCAAGCTTGGTGTACACGTTGTGGAGGTGAAACTCCACCGTCTTCGCGCTGATGTAGAGCATCGCCGCCACCTCGCGGTTTGACATGCCGGCGGCGACGGCTTCGGCGACTCGGCGTTCAGCAGGGGACAGCACGGTCTCCATGGTCGGCACGCCCCGATCGTGGACCGTGTCACGCAGCGCGCAGCCCTGGGCCGACCACGACGCGGCCCCCAGCGAGTCGAAGATCGCGATCGCCTCAGCGAGGTCCGCTGACGCGTCGAGACCAGAACTGGACGCAATTCGCCGTTCGGCGCGACACAAGAGCGTTCTGGCCAGCTCGAACGGCGCAACCAATCGATCGTGATGGTCCAGCGATTCGGCGAAGAAGCGCTCGGCCACGTCGGTCGTGGGGGCCATCAATGCCCGACATCGCGCGATCGTCGCCCACGCCCATCTGCGTTGAGAGCGATCGGCACAAGACTCGAATCTGCCCAGTGCCCGAGTGGCCTCGCGAAATCGGCCGGATCGCAGGAGCGCCTCGACGTGGTCGGCTTGCCACCACACGCCACCGGGTTCGACGATCTCGTACGCACGAACGATGGCGTCGACCCGATCGAGGTGTGACGCTGAGGCGACCGGGTGGCCGAGCCCGAGCTCGAGCAAGCCAAGCGCGTGGTATGCCCAGATCACCGTCGTGCCGAAACCCATCGGCTCGCCCTCCGCGATCGCCGCGTGGGCACGAGCCCGGCAGTCGTCGGTACGCCCGAATCCGGCATCGAGGTGAGCGGTGAAGGCCAGGAGCCACAGTCTGGCTCCGGTGAGTGTGACGTCGGTGACGAGGGTGCCTGTCGCCAGCGCCCACGCCTCGTCCCAACGGCCTGACCGCCAGCACAGCTCAGCGAGGGTGGCGCTGGCCAATGCTGCCGTGGCGAACCGCGATCGTCGCCCGGCCCGGCGGGCCACAGCAGTGAGGAACACTCGGCCGGCGTCCCACTGCTCGGTGTAGACGTGCACCATGCCGACGATCTGCAGGAAGAGGTCGATCTCGGCAAGGTCGGAGTCCTTGAGTTCGTCAGCCAGTTCCGCCAGAGGTGGGAAGAGCTCCTCGAACACGGCAGCTTCACCGTGCTGCAGGCTGAGGAAGGCGAGCATCAACGAGGCTGGCACGGTGCTGCCGCCGTCACCTCCTTCGGCGAGTGCCATTGCCCGGCGGGCCAACCCCAGCGACCCGATGACGTCAGATGACAGCATCACCGCGCTGGCGGCGTGCACGAGCAGCCTGGCGGCCCGATCGAGGTCGTACGGCTCGACGGTGTCGGCGGCCACTACGAACAGATCGCGGGCGAAGAGCGGACCCCGCTGGTACAAGTCCAGCTGGCCCAGTTGCCACGCGATGTCGGCACGCAGCAGAGGTTGCGACGCACCGACGTAGGCGGCGTCGAAGGCCGCTCGTGCGGCCGTGTACTCGCCGGCGTTCCAGTAACCGTCGGCCGCATGGTAGAGGTTCAGGGCTCGATCCTCGGAATCGGGTGAGAGGCCCGCCGAACGCATGTAGAGCTCGCCCGCGAGTGCGGTTTCGCCATGCTCGCTGGCTTCGCGGCCGAGTTCGGCGAGAGCTGCGGCCGCATCACGATCAGGCCCGACCGCCGCTGCGGCGAGATGCTCGGCGCGCTGTGCCCGATGGCGCGGCTCGACCAGCGCTTTGGCGAGCGCCCGATGTATGAGGCGGCGCTCCGAAGGACCGAGCGCAGCCGCAGTGGACGAACGACGTGCGCCGTCGACGAAACCAACCCGGTCCTCGTTGAATTGGAGAGCGCCGGTGAGCTCGGCGGCGATCAGGGCGTCTGGGTCGACATCGACCTCGCGGAGCGCGGCGCGTACGACCCGAATCTCGCCGGTGACGTCGAGCGCCACGACGTCGAGCGCGCGTCGGATAGCGTCCGTCATGCCGGAATGCCTCGTATCGATGAGGCCACCGTAGCGAATCGCGCGGATCGCCGAATCAGCCCGAGTCGGCGACCACGAGAGTCGAGAGCACTTTGCCGTCAGAGAAGACGATGTCTCCCGACGGCGTGAGCGCAATCGCACAAACACTCGCCGATTGCCCGTCGGCGAACACAGACTCGGCCTCGCCTCCGGAGCGGACACGGACGATCGTGCCGGCAGTTCCGTCTGCCACGTACATGCTTCCGTCTCTCGTCGCTGCGAGACCATCGACGGAGTCGAACGAGTTGCCGACCGCTGCGGTGGTGATCGTCCCATCGCTGGCAACCTCCAGCACGCGCCCCAGCCCGCCGTCGGCGATCAGCAGGCTTCCGGCACCATCGACGACGAGACCCGTCACACGACCGATGTCTGCAGTCGCAGCGAGCTCTCCGTCGTCGGGTGCCGAGCCAACCTCTGCCGGCGTTCCGGTGCCTGCCACGAGAGTGAGCGCGCCGTTGGGAGCGACACGCACGACCCTCGGTCGTCCATTGTCTGCGACGTACAGGTTGCCGCCACCGTCGAGGGCGAGCGGACCGAGATCGTTGCTCAACCCGGCAGAGGGTCCGTCGAGGATGATCTCGCTCACATTGTCGACATGGCGGACGATCCCGGCCGTCGTGGCGATGAAGACGGCCCCATCCGAGCCTATGGTGATGCCACCAGCAGGAGTTTCCGACGGGGACAACTCGATCGCGATGGTCGCCTCGCCTCCGCTGATCTGCACGACCGAACTGCCGGACAGTACATAGACATCGCCGTTCGGACCCACGGCCACGGCGCCGAGGGGCGCCGGCGCGCCGGCTCGAAGCGCTGGCCCGGGGATCCCCGACCCGTCGACTTCGCCGTTGAAGGCGAGTCGCGTGATCTCTCCCATTGCTCCCGGCGCCGTCTCGGCTGCGGTGTCGACCGCTCCCCGCGTGATGGGTGGAGTGGACGGCAGGTCGGCGGCGGTAACCGGCGGGTGTGAAACAGCCGCCGGCTCGTCGTCTCGCGAGACGATGACGACCGCCACGGTCCCAGCAGCGGCCACAGCGATGACGGCTACCGCACCGCCGAGCGGTCGGCGAGCGGACCACGACGATGCACGCGCAGGCGGCTGGGCAACGGTAAAGGCGCGTCGCCTGTGCTCGACGTTGGCGTCGATTGCTGCGGTTGATGGCGGCGTGGACGACGCTGTGGCGTTTGCCGGCGCCGCCGAGAGTGCCGCACCGGCTGCAATCGACATCTTCGGGTCGGCGTCGACGCTCACCGGACGACCGATCATTTCGCGAACCACCTGGGCGACGATCGGCATCCTCGAAGATCCACCGACCAACAGCACCCTGCTGACGTCCTCGGTCGTGAGTCCCGCCGAAGCGATCGTGCGCAGCAACGCCTTGACGGTCTCGACGATGCGTGGCCGGACCATTTGCTCCAGCTCGTCGCGAGTGAGCCGAACCTCGGTCTGCACCCCCGGAATCGCCACCGGAATGGCCGCGTCGGTGTCGTTGGACAACGCTTCCTTCGCCCGACGGCACTCGTCACGTAGTCGTGCCTGGCCGGCGAGCACCAGGGGATCCGCAGCGTCGGCCGACGACACCAGTCCGTCGAGCGCGGAATCGACGTGGGCCAGTACTGCCTGATCGAAGTCGATACCACCCAGGCGCTCCATACCCTCCGGTGTGCCGAGTAGCTCGAACCCGCTGGAGGTGTGGCGAACGACAGCGGCGTCGAACGTGCCGCCGCCGAAGTCGTAGACGGCGATGATCTCGCCGACGCCGATGCGCTGCAGGTGGTCGTAGGCGATCGCCGCCGCCTCCGGCTCGGTGATCAACCGCACCCGCTCGAGGTCGAGGCCAGCCAGCTTCGCCGCTTCGCGCAGCAGACCGCGCTTGTACTCGCTGTAGTTCGCCGGATGTGTGAGCACGATCGTCGTCGGCGCCTCGCCTTCACGTTCGCTCACATGGCCGACGATCGCCTCGAGCATCTCGGCCATCAGCGCCTCAGCGCCGTACGGCGTGCCGCCGACGATGATCGGTATCGGATCGCCCAGCCGGCGCTTGAACTCTCGCGCTGTCCTAGTCGGCTCGCTGCCTGCGCGCCGCTCGGCTGCTTCACCGGTGAGAACTTCGGCGTCGGCGCGGTGCATGACCACCGTTGGGATCTGGGCGGCGATTGTTCCGAGCACGCACGGCTCGAGGGCCGGGCCTCGGGCGATCGCCGCCGCCGAGTACGTGGTTCCCAGATCTACTCCAAGTACGAATCCGTGGTCGATACCCTGACGGTCAGCCATCGCGGGTGAAGATCATCGGGTACGGAAAGTCTGCCGGGGTCATCACGAGCCGGTCGCCAACACAGCTGTAACTGCCCGGCGCGTACAGCATCGGCCGCAGTGACGGCCCGTCGCTGAACACGGCGCCGTCCATGGACACCGTCATGGTCGAGTTGATCTGCGACGCTCCCACGGCGTACGAGCCGTCGCTGGCGAACGCCACCTCCGTGGTTTCGGCACCGCCCTGGGCGACGACTGACGGCGTGCCGCCGGGGAGGTTGGCGGCGAGCACCCAATCCTCGTAGGTGACCGCGACAGTACCGAGGTCGTCGATGTCCAAGCGCACGGCACCGGTCACGTCGGCGAGTTCGATTGCCGCGCCATCGGAGGCGGCGGTTGTGGCGAAGGCCGTTGCGAAACTGTCGTTGTCACCGAGCCATGTACCGACAGTGCAGGCGACACCGGCGAGCTCGGTGGTTGCCAAGATGGAGGTCGAGGTGGCTGGCAAGGAACTCGCCACCGTCGATTCAACCACCGTGGTTTCCACAGTGCTTTCCACCGTGGACTCCACCGTTGGGGCCACGGCGGCGGTGGTGACGACATCTGCTGACGTCGTCGGCAAGCGAGTGGTGGTGACCACCGACGACACCTCCGGAGCTGCGGTGGGAGCCTGCGGGTCGTCGTCACCGGAGGCGACGACAATGACGCCGACAGTTGCGACGATGGCGACCGCAGCGACGCCGATGATCCAGCCGGTACGCGTTGGTCGGGATGCCGTTCCGGCCACTCGGAGCGGAACTCCACCCGGACCGACGCCTGCACCGGGCGCCAGCGGCACACCCGCCGGACCGACGCCCGCCTCGGGCGCCAGCGGCACACCGGCGGGACCGACGGAAGCGCCGTGAGCAAGCGGAACTCCTGCTGGACCAGCCAGGCTTCCCGAGAGCGGCACACCGGTCGGGCCGAGCCCCACTGCTGTCGTCGCCGGGTTGCCGGCGATGGCGGTTGCGCCCGCAGCCCCGGCAAGCGCACCGCCACCGCCAGCGGCAAGGAGTGCGGCGGCGGCTCGATGGCGATCCGGCGAGTCACCGGCGAGCGCTGCGCCCAATGCCGCAGCGGATACCGCCGGGTCATCGACTGTCGAGGCCTCGACATGGGGCGCGCCGAGTCGCACGGCGACGGCTTCGTCGATCACCAGGATCCGATCGGGTAACAGTCCGAGGTGGCTGGCCAACCGACGAGCAAGATCGTCTGCCCCGGTGATCAGCGGCGCCACGGCGAGCCCGATCGCCGACGGACTGGACCCTTCCCGCATGACGATCTGCTCGACGAGCGTGCTGACCTGCTGCCACTGCGATGTTGCAGCGATGTCACCCGATGCGTGCGGGTCGGCCGGACGCCACATTTCCGCAGAGCCGCCGCGCGCCGTAGCCGCCAAAGGTTGAGTACGACCGAGGTCGATCCCGACCGAATACTCGACATGCTTCGGCTCGTCCGACATCGCCGCACCTCCCGGTGCAAACGTAACCGAGCTCCCGTCGTGCCGGGGTCGATACAGCGCACAACCCATGGTTTCCCTAGGTGACAGATCGGCGCTGCCGTCGTACCGTCACACTGAGTCGCCCATGAGGGGCGCCACGATTGGGGTGCACGTGTCCAACGACGACGAATTGCTTTTCGGCGAAGCGCGCGGTACCGCCACCGACAGCGACGGGGATGGGGTCAGCGACGCCCAGGAACGGCTCGACGGCACCGACCCGAACGATGCTACGGACCGTATGTATCAACGCGAATCTCTCAGGCGGCCGTCCGACGATCCACGCGGCGACCTCGACCAACTCGACATCGAGCGCGAGTCTGTGGTTGATGTTGTAGGAGCAGTGCCCGCCGGCTACTCCCTCGATCAGGCGCTGCCGTCCGGGCTCGACGGACAAACTCTCGATGGTGGGCCGGCTCGGCATCTGAACGATGATGCCGAGCAGTTCTTGTCCGACCGTGAAGGCGGTGGCCCCTCACCGCTCGACATGCAGCGCGACCCGACGATCAACACCAGCGCGCCGACTGCGAATACCGGCCGCGATGCGACCACCGACACGCTCGGGCGGCAGGCCGGTCCCGGTGCTGGCGGCGCCTCGACATTCGACAGCGGTGGCGTCCGCGGAGATCCTCCGCCGGACCTTGGTCAGTCCGGTTCCGCCGATCCCGGGAACAACCCCGACCTCATCAGTCAAAACAGCACACCGGCTCAGCTGGAGGGCCTGGTGCAGAACCCCTTCGGCGGCGGAACCACGCCGAAGAAAGAGGACCCGAAAGAGAAATACATGAGGGAGTCGGGCAAGGGTGGCACCGATGGCGGCACCACCACGCTGCCGGAGTACAAGCCGAAGCAGTACGAGGACCCGGACGCCGCCGGAGGAACGGTCGTGCTGACGCCGGAGGACATCGAGGCGGCGATCGTGAGAAACGATGGCGTGACCGACTTCGTCGAGGGCTACGGCGGCGGACCGCAGATCGAGGGCGACACGCCACCGATCCGCCCGGGTGATCTGGTCACTGATCCGGGCGACGAAGATCCTGGTGTCGTGGACCCCTCGTTCGTGCCCACCACACCACCGGGAGGGGAGATCAGCAAGCCTGTCAATCCGCTGGACGGCATCGGCCCCGTGCGAGATCCGTCAGCAGGCGCGCCCCTCGGCGGCCTCGGAGGGGAATCCGACCCCCACCAGTTGCAGGGAATCTCCAGTGCTGCCACCGCTGCGGATTCTTCGACGACGGTAACCGGGATCTCCGCCGTCGGCAGCGGCGATGCCGAGAGCGGTGCCGGCGACGGCATTCACTCCCTCGCCAGCCCCGACGCTCTGACGCCAGACATCAGCGGCAGCATCACGGGCAACATCGCCGATGGTCGCCCCTTCGGCGAGACCTCGGGAGTCCGCGATCTGTCGTTGCCACCAACCGGCGGCGGTGATGCGGAGCAAGACATCACCGGAGTGAGTGCCGGAGAACCGATCGACCTAGTCATCACTGGGCCGCGGACCGTGGCTTCCACGGGAGGCGACGACGACGACCTCGAAGAACTTTGTGTCCAACGACAAACCAACCCTGATTCCGAGGACGGCGAGGTCGAACTGGTTGATGGCCGACTGCGTGACGTCACAGTCGCCCAACCCATACTTCAGCCCAGCGGGCAGCCTGATGTGGTCGGCGGCGATCAAGTCGCATCAGAAGGGCCAGGCACACAGACCGAGGACGAGGTCTACGTCGGCATGGTGGATCCAGACGGCGGCGGATCGGCCGGGGAGGGATCGGCATTCGGCGGGCTCACTGCAGTCGCCACCGTCAGTGCGCCGGTTGTCGCGGTACAGATCGCCGAGCCGATCACTGCACCTCTCGACCCGGTGACAGAACTGATCGCCGCGCCTCCCATGCAGTTTTCTGAGCCGGAGGACAGCTTCGCTGCCAGCGCACTCGAGCCTGAACCGGCGATTTCCGAGGTGCCCGACGACGACGACCTGTGACTCGGGCGGGCGGGCGGTGAGTGCCGAAGTCGTGGAAACGCGATCTGAAAACATCGCACAGACGGTCGACTCCGTACAGGCACTCGCCGCGGAACTCGGACGTGACGACCTCGGCCGCCGATTGTCAGTTGCAGCCGCGCGAGTTCGCCGCCCGGCAACGATCATCTGTGTCGTCGGTGAGTTCAAACAAGGCAAGAGCTCACTCATCAACGCGCTCCTCGACCAAGTGGTCTGCCCGGTTGACGACGACATCGCCACGTCAGCATTGACGCTGCTGCGTTACGGCCCCGAGCTGCGCGCCGCGGTTCGCCGCCGGGCCGACGACGGCGTCGTCGTCGAAGAGATCGAGCCGTCTACGCTCGACGATTGGGTGTCCGAGCGCGGCAACCCAGACAATGTCAAGTGCGTCGAGCGAGTCGACATCTCTTTGCCGCATCAGTTGCTGGCCAACGGCTTGGCCATTGTCGACACACCAGGGATGGGTGGGTTGGGCGACCACGGGGCCGCCACGCTGGCCTTCTTGCCGTTTGCCGACGGTCTTGTATTCGTCACCGACGCGTCAGCCGAGATGTCCGCACCAGAAGCCGAGTTCCTCGATCGCGCCACGGAACTCTGCCCCAACGTGGTCTTCGTCCTGTCCAAGACTGACCTCTATCCGGCGTGGCGGCAGATCGCGTCGATCGACGAGAGCCATCGTCGCGACAGCGCCCGCCCAATCCTGCCTGTGTCATCCAGCCTCTTCGGAACCGAGACCGAACCTGGAGACGCAACGTTGGCCGAAGCCAGTGGGATCCCCGGATTGCTCGCCGCACTCGACGAATGGGTCGTCGGCCCAGCCAAGTCAATCGCTGCCGAACGCGCCGCCGTCGAGACGAGCGGGGTGCTCGATCAGCTTGAACGCCTCCTCCGCACCGAACTGGACGTGTTGGAAAATCCGGCCCGGCAAGCGGTGATCGTTGCTCAGGTGGCCGACGCTCTGGCACGCGTCGAACAGCTCCGAGGCCCCGGCTCGCGGTGGAGCATCGTGGTGGCCGACCGTCTGGCGGACCTGTCCAACGACTCCGGGCACCGGTTCCGAACGGCGATGCGAACCGTGTTGCGGGAGATGGAGGAGTCGATCGAGGTTCTCAAGACGGGCGAGGACTGGGATCTGCTCGCTCAACAGTTGCAGACCGACGTCGCCGACGCCGTCGCCGACGTCTTCGTCGGCATCGAACGCGGGGCGCAGGCAATACGCGAGACCGTCGTCGAACTGATCGGCGCTGATATCGCTGACCTCGCCGACCTGCCATTGAACCGGAACCACACCGAACTGTCCTCGTTGTGGACGGACAAGAGCCTCGACCCGACGTCGCGTCAGGGCGGCGCTCAACTGGGTTCGGCACTCACCGGGCTGAAAGGCGCACAGAGCGGCATCATCATGTTCGGCATGATGGGCCGCTTCCTCCCGGCAGGAGCCGCTGCCTTGATGATGTCTAACCCTGTCACCGTCGGCATCGGTGCCGCCTTCGCCGGGATGCAGCTCGTCGAGGCCAACCGGCGCAAGATCACCGTGCGTCGCCAGCAGGCGCGGGCGAACGTTCGCCAGTTCATGGACAATGTGCAGTTCGCAGTCGGCCACGAGATCGGCGAAGTGATGCGCGACGCCCAACGGGGGATCCGCGACGAGTTCACGGAGCGCTTTTCCGAATTGGCGCGCACGTATTCGGAGGCGGCACAACATGCGCAGCAAGCGACCGAACAGGAGAGCGGCCTTGCCGGGCAACGTGCCACTTCACTGCGCTCTACACTGGAACGAGTCGAACAGGAGCGCTCCTCGCTGTCGAGCGCGCCGGCATCGTGAGCGCAGCGCAACACGTCGCCGTCGCAGAGCGGGTGGGGGCTGTCGTCGCCGATGCCGGCGTGATGGTTGCCGGTACCGCTCTCGCTCCAGGCCTGGACGCCGTGATCGCGCGACTCGCCGGACCACTGCGCGTAGCTATCGCCGGCCGGGTCAAGGCCGGCAAGTCGACGTTGCTCAACGCTCTCGTCGGCGAGCGGTTGGCACCAACCGACGCGGGTGAATGCACCACGCTGGTGACCTGGTATCAGTACGGGCAGTCCTACGAGGTGACCGCCGTGGGTCACGACGGTCGCTCGACGGCCCTGCCGTTCCGGCGTATCGACGGAGCACTGAGCTTCGACGTCAGCTCGATGACTGCCGAAACGATCGAGCGCATCGTCGTCTCGTGGCCGTCGTCGGCGCTGCGCACCATCACGCTGATCGACACACCGGGCCTGGCCTCGTTGGCCGGCGAGAATTCGCTCCGGACGAGCGAGTTCCTGGCACTCGACGACTCCCGCCCGAGTGATGCCGACGCGATGATCTATCTGATGCGTCACCTCCACCGAAGAGACGCCGAGTTCCTCGGATCCTTCATGGACCGCAGCGTGGCCGGCTCCTCCCCGGTGAACGCTGTGGCCGTGCTGTCGAGGGCGGACGAGATCGGGGCCGGGCGCCTGGACGCGATGGCGTCTGCTCGACAGATTGCCGATCGGTACGAACAGAACGAAACGATCCGCACGCTGTGCACAGCGGTCGTGCCGGTCGCTGGGCTGATTGCCGAAACAGGACTGACGCTGCGCGAGCACGAGGCCTGGGCGCTGCGTCAATTGGCTGACACGCCCGCCCCGGTGCTTCAGCGCATGCTGCGATCTGCGGACGCGTTCTGCGAGACGAGCGCGAGCGAGCTCACCGTCGAACTGCGCCGTCAATTGCTCGATCGGCTCGGCATGTTCGGAGTGCGGTTCTGCGTCGCCGAGATCGACCGGCGAGACACGACGACGGCCGGCGATCTGGCTCGGGCCCTCACGGCGGAGTCGGGACTGGATGCCGTCAATCGCCTCGTCGCCGACCACTTCCTACCGCGAGCCGACATTCTCAAGGCCCGCACCGCGCTCGCTGCCCTGCGAACGATCGCCCTAGAACTCGAACGCGTCCACCCTGCGAACGGCCGGAAGCTTGCCGCCGACATCGAACGATGCGAGGCATCATCGCCCGACTTTGCCGAACTTCGTCTCATCCATCTCGTGCTGTCCGGCCTCGTGGCGTTCGACGAGGATCAGCGTCTCGAACTCGACGTGCTCACCACGCCGGCCGCCGGGGTTGAGCGACGTCTGGGCGGGGACCGCGACTCCGACCAGGGTATTTTGCGGGCGCGGGCCCTGTCAGGCGTCGAACGCTGGCGCACCCTCGGCGCCATCCCCATGGCCGATGCGGCGATGCGCGAAGCGTGTGAGACGATGGCCCATTCGTACGAGAGTCTCTTTGTCCAGTTGCACGAGCCGCAACCGGACGAAGCCTGACATCGGCCCAGCCACTTCGCCCGGCGAGCAAGACGCCTCGCGGCATCGATCACCGCCCGAACGCGTCGAAGTACTCGTGTAACGACTGCTCGGCGTCCGCGAAGGAGGGTGCCGCAAACAGCTCCTCTTGAAACGTGGTGATGTCGTAGGTACTCGTTGCCATCGCTGACGGGTCGAATGCTTTCAGCGAGCTGCCCCGGAACGTCTGGATCTCGCCGTACGAGCTCAGCAGCCCGGCACCGTAGGTTCGAAGTTCGTCGCTCTCCCATGCCACACCGAACTCCAACGTGAACCAGAATACGCGGCTGAACTCTTCGAGTTGGGCGTCGGTCGTGGCCCGCAGGCTCGCGCGCCCGGCTGCCTCGTACAGGGCTGCGAGCCGCGGCGAGGCAAGCGCGTTGGCATGGCCGATCATCTCGTGAATGACATCGGGCTCCGGCGTGTAAAAAGGCACCGAAGGGTGACGCACGTACTGCGTCGACAGAAAGACGCGCTCGCTCAGTGAACCGTAAAAGGCTCGGGTCGGTACGAGGCCGGGCACCGCCTGCACCCGCCAGCCCGTCAGCGATTCGAGCCGCTCTGAGACCCAGCTCAACTGCGGGACACGATCAGGCGGCAGACCTAGTGTGGCCACACCAACGCGGTACTCGTGGACCGCGTACTCGGCGTGCAGCGGCGACAGCGCGTCGCAGACGGTACGCCACACCTCGTCCTCTCCTCGCGTGTAGGTAATGGTCGGGGGCGGTCCGGATGGACGCTCGATCGACGCAGCAGCGATCTCCGCCCGCCGATCGAGGTACTCCAGGTCGCTCACACCAGGATGGCCGATCGGCAAGACCAGTTCATCACGGTTCATGTAACGATGATCTCACAGGGGCATCGAATCGTCTACCACGTCTGTAATCGTCCCACGTGTGTAGCACGTGTGTAGAAGGGCGAGCACGTCCAGCGGCACCCTGGCCGCCGAGCGCACTAGCTGGGATGTTCTGCGTTGTGTGCCACCGGCACTTGGTCAAGTGGGGATGTACCGACCTCGGATGTATCGAGTTGATCCGACTGCGGTGACGAGGGGTCGGCCGGAGCGCTGCTGCCGCTCTTCCACCATGCGACGGCGGCGATGAGGACCACTGCGCCGAGCAGGTACCACGGGGCTTCGCTCGTACTGGGCAGCCGTCCGACCAGCCAGTTCTGCATGCCGAGCGCAGTGTCGACGATGGGATCAGCGCCGGTATAGCCCTGCTTGAGGACACGAATCTCGAACCATCCGTAGTAGGCAACGTAAGCACCCGAGATCACGAGCAGGCCACCAGCGACGCGATTCATCACCGGGGCGATCCGGCGGACCCGTGTGACGAGGCCGTCGCGAGCGAGTGCGACGGCGACCGTCAACACACCAACCACCACGCCCATGCCCACGCCGTAGAGCAGGAAGACCGTCACGCCCGATAGGTAATTCTCCGAGTTGAACGTGGCGGATGTGACACCCAAGAACGTGGGAAAGGTGCACGACAGCGACGCGATGGCGTACGACACCCCAAACAGATACATGGAGCTCATGGTGCCGTCGGCGCCGCCCCGCTGCAGTTTGGGAAGGCTCACGACGAACTCGCGCCCGGCGAGCAACGAGATACCCAGGAAAAAGATGCCGACACCGATCACGATGGTGGCCCACGGCAAGTAATCGTTGATGCTCGAAATCAGTTTGGTGATGACCACACCGAACAGACCGAACACGGTGACGAAACCTGCAGTGAGCACTGCAGACACCTTGAGTGCCCGACCGACGGCACCGAGCCGACCAACCCCTGCGGCCTCATCCAAACTGATGAAGGCCGACAAATACGCCGGCAGCAATGCGAACCCACACGGGTTGACGGTCGCCGCCATGCCAGCCGTGATAGCCAGGGCGAACGGTCCGTTCAACACGAGCTCAACCGTACAGCCAAGGTGGAGCTGCGTTGAGGCAGGGCGCCAGCACGATGCATCAGGAACCCGGGCTGTCAGTCGATCGGCAGCGACTGATTCTCGTGAGGCACTGCAAGCCCGCCACGTGTACCGTCGACGGGCGTGCCACCGACACTCGCTCCCGTCACCTTGACCGGCCGGTTCGTGCAACTCGAACCGCTGTCGATGGCCCACGTCGACGCGTTGGCGGCGGCAGCTGCGGTCGACCGGTCGAGCTTCGGGTGGACCGTGGTTCCCGACGGCACCGACGCAATGCGGAAGTACGTTGCCGGGCTCCTCGACGACCACGCGGCACTCAGGGTGCTGCCGTTTGCGCAACACGACCTCACCAGCCGCACGGTGGTGGGGTGCACCCGATTCCTCTACCCATATTGGTGGAGGGGTCGTGCGGAGCCCGATGAGATCGAGATCGGTGGCACCTGGTTGGGTGCAGCAGCGCAACGCACGCCGATCAACTCAGAAGCCAAGCTGCTCTTGCTTGGTCACGCGTTCGAAACGTACGGCGTCTGGCGTGTGTCGATCTGCACCGACGAGAACAACACACGCAGTCGAACAGCGATCGAGCGCATCGGCGCCACGTTCGAGGGTGTGCAACGCAATCACCGTGTTCGCGCCGGTGAGTTCGGAAACCCCACCGGGGAAGTCATCGCCCGGAACACTGCGGTGTACTCGATCATCGAGAGAGAGTGGCCGCGCGTCCGCGACGGACTCACTGCGCGGCTTGGAGCCTGAGTGGAAGCACTCGTCGTTGTTGCTCACCCGTGCGACGACTCGTTCGCCCACGCCGCAACGGTGCGCGCCGTGGCTGGGTTGGAGGCAGCCGGTCACTCGACGACCCTGGTCGACCTGTACGCGGAGAAGTTCGTCGCTGCGATGTCGCGGGAAGAACACCACGCATACCTCAGGGACGCGCCGACACTCGACACGGACGCGCCAACACTCGACGATCAAGCAATCCGGCACGGCGAGCTGCTCAGCGCTGCTGAGATCGTGGTGTTTGTGTACCCGACCTGGTGGAGCGGGCTTCCCGCCATGTTGAAGGGTTGGATCGACAGGGTGCTGGTGCCTGGAGTGGCTTTCACGTTCGATGCTCGCGGGAAGCTTCGACCGGGTCTCACTCAGGTCAAACACATCGTAGGCATCAGCACCTACGGCTCACCGCGAATCTATGTGGCGGCGATCAACGACAACGGGCGGCGCACCATCACGCGAGCGTTCCGTGTGTCGTGCGGGCTGCGTACACGCACCACGTGGATGGGTCTGTACGCGATCGACACGCGCACCGATGCAGAGCGCACAGCCTTCCTCGATCGAATCGAACTGAAGATGAGCTCGATCTGATGCGAGTGCTCGTCATCTACTGCCACCCCGATCCAGGATCCTTCGTCGCTGCGGCTCGCGACCGAGCGTTGGCCGGGCTCGCGGCTGCAGCGCACGATGTTCGATGCACGGATCTGTACAGCGACGGGTTTCAACCCGAAATGACCGCTACCGAACGTCGCACTCACGCCGTGCCGGGCCTCGCCAGCGACTTACAGCCCTACGCAGATGACCTGCAATGGGCTGAAGCCCTTGTGCTGATCTACCCCACGTGGTGGAGTGCACAGCCCGCAGTATTGAAAGGGTGGATCGACCGTGTGTGGGTCGCCGGAGTCGCATGGGAGCTGCCCGAAGGCAAGCAGGTGTTGCGCCCGCTCCTCACCAATGTGCGCCGCATCGTCGTCGTCACAACACACGGCTCGTCCAAGTTCGTCAACGCAGTAGAAGGCGAAGCGGGCAAGCGAACAATGACCCGTTCGATCCGCACGATGTGCTCGAAACGAACCCGAACCACATGGTGCGCGCTCTACGGAGTAGACGACTCCACTCCCCAGCGCCGGGCCAAGTTTCTCGACCGAGTCGAACGAACGATGGCCAAGCTCTGACAAGGCTCGATGCTACGCAGCGGCAATGGCGACGGCGATGCCTGCCGCGACGCGCGCGTTGTTCTCGGCGAGCGCCAGGTTGGCGGGAACGCTTCGACCGGCAGTGGCGTCGGCGATGCGTCCGAGCACGAACGGCGTAACGGCGGCCCCGACGATCCCAGCTGCGTCAGCATCGGCCAGCGCACCGGTGAGCACAACATCGAGCGCAGCGACGTCGAGTTCGGCATCGCTCGGAATCGGCACGCCCACCAACACACCGGAACGATCGCGCGTGCGGTTCGCGAGAACGGCGGCCACTTCGGCCGCAGTCTCGACACGATGCGGCACGGGAAGTCCCGACGTGCGCGTGTAGAACGCAGGGAAGAAATCGTGTTGCCAACCGAGTACTGGCACGCCAACCGTTTCGAGATACTCGAGCGTCCGTGCGAGATCCAGGAACGCCTTTGCGCCGGCACACACCGTCACTACTGCATGGTGCGCGAGGGCATCGAGATCGGCACTGATGTCGCCGGTCAGTTCTGCGCCGCGATGCACACCGCCGATACCGCCGGTCGCGAACACGTTCACTCCTGCTGCTGCAGCCAAGGCGACCGAGGCCGAGACCGTGGTGGCGCCGAACTCCCAACGTTGAGCGATCGCAACGGGCAGGTCGCGTTCGGCAGCCTTGCGGGCAGCACCCAGGATCCTGTCGTACTCGTGGGGTTCCAATCCCACCCGCGCAACCCCATCGAGCACTGCGGTGACGGCGGGCACCGCTCCCCCATCGCGAACTGCGGCGATGCAGCGTTCCAACGCCTCGGCGTTCGATGGTGAGGGCAGACCGAGGTTCGAGAAGATCGTGGATTCCAGCGCCACCACTGCCTGGCCGTCACCGATGGCTTGGGCTGCTTCAGTGGAGAGTTGAGGGCTGATCACCCGAACAGTGTGCCAGCGAGTCAACCGGGAGCCAGCGTGGTCAATCGGCTCGCACGAAACGTGTGACGGCCTCGACGTGGTGCGTGTGGGGAAACAGATCGAGCACTTGCGTGCCGTCGTGGCGATAGCCGGCACGTTGCAGCAACTGTGCATCACGGGCGAGCGCCACGGGATCGCAGCTCACCAGCACCACGACAGGGGCGCCGATGGCGATCGTGGTGGCCACCCCTGGCTTGCTGAGGCCGGTGCGAGCTGGATCGGCTATGACCACGTCGACCGACACGTCCGCCGGCGGCCGCCAACGACCGAACTCGCTCAACACGATCGAGGCCGTGCGGCCCCGCAGATTGACCTTGCAGTCCGCCACAGCAGATTTCGAGTTCTCGACCGTGATGACGAATGCCTCGGGCCGAACCGCAGCGGCAGCGAACAGACCGACTCCGGCGTACGCGTCCACGACGGTGCCGGCGCGGGCCAGTTCGGGAGCAGCCCGTTGCACCGCTTCCACCAGCAAGTCGGCAGCAGCCGGACCACTCTGAAAGAACGATCCCGTCGACACACGGAGCCTCGCACCCGAAACGACCTCGGTGAGGTGTGCGTTGGGTCCGACCATCACGTCGTCCCCAAGACCTCCGACCTCCCCCAACTGCACGTCCCACCGAGCGGTGACTTCCCCGGTGGCGACCGACGTTCGCAACGCCACTTCGAGGTCGGGAGTGATCAGCATCGATTCGAGCACGTGGCGCAGCCGTGGATGAGCGACCATGCAACCGTCGGCCTCGACCGCATCGTGTGAACCTTCGCGGCGATACGCAGCCCGACCATGGCGGTCGCCGATCACACGAATGGTGGTGCGATATCCCTCGCTGGACACCGACGGCCCTGTCACCACAGTCGCGTCTGGCAGCTTGGCCGTCCGCCGCAGCGCATCCAGAACGATGTCAGTCTTCGCGTCACCCTGCGCTAGCACCGACAGGTGTTGCCAATCGCACCCACCGCAGCCCGCGACCCGGTGTGGGCACGGTGGCTCGACACGATGTTCGGACGGCTCGTACACGCGAAGGGCCACGCCGCGCGACCAGTCTTGCTTCTGCTCGGTGATGTGCAGATCGACCAGCTCTCCGGGCAAGCCGCCACGCACGAACACCACTCGCCCGTCGAGGTCACGAGCAAGGGTCTCACCGCCGGCGACGAACCGCTCCGGGCGAACCTGGATCAAGGGCATCTCGCCGATCATAAGACGTCCAGCCGCGTTGCGTTCCTGCGCCGCTCGCAGCATGGCGAGCAGTATCGCGACACATACCGAGGTTGGGCGTGCCAGGCTGGGATGATGAGCGACACCGAAGAATGGTTTTGGGACCTCGATCGCAAACAAGCAGTGCAATCGCAGGATCGCGGCCCAGGCGACAACACAATGGGTCCCTATCCCAGCAAGGAGGCCGCTGAGAACTGGAAATCGACCTCCGAGCAGCGCAACGAAACGTGGGACAGCGCCGACGATGCATGGAATGACTGGCCCGACGGCCAACCCGAACCTGACACCTGACGATAGGGGTCTGACCCCTGTCGTCAGTCTGACGATAGGGGTCTGACCCCTATCGTCAGGTCGGCTTTCGTCAGGGTAGGCGTGCGGCTTCGGCTAGCTCTCGCAGTTCGGTGACAGCCGCTGCCTTTCCGCCTGGGTGTTTGTACAACCAGCTGCCAGAAATCAGCACGTTTGCACCAGCCGCGGAAACGCTGCCTACTGTCACCGAACTGATCCCCCCGTCGACCTCCACGTGGACGCCTTGGAGGCCACGGCGATCGAGCATGGCCCGCACTTCTGTGACCTTGGGTTCCATGGTGGCGATGTATCCCTGCCCGCCGAAACCCGGGTTGACGGTCATCACGAGCACCATGTCGACCAGGTCCAGCACATGCTCGACCGCAGACGCCGGGGTGGCAGGGTTCAACGCAACGGCCGCAGTAGCACCCATCGACGCGATGTTCGCGAGTGTTCGATGCAGGTGAGTGCACGCCTCGGCGTGGACGATCAACCGCGAGCAGCCGGCGTCGACGTATTGCTGCGCCATCACGTCGGGCGTGTACACCATGAGGTGCGCCTCGAACGGCAGCGACGTGTGCTGACGAGCGGCAGCGATGACGTCAGGACCGAATGTGAGATTGGGCACGAACTGGCCGTCCATCACATCCCATTGGATGTGATCAACCCCGGCGGCTTCGAGCTCGGCGACCTCCTCGCCCAGCCGCGCAAAGTCGGCCGGCAACACGGATGGCACGATCTGAATCGGCAGGCTCACGAGAGGCGAACCTACTTCAGCACTGACCGTGACGCCCAGCCACGCCGGCGGCCACGAGGCGGCCGGACGGTGTGCCGTCAGCCGACTGCGAGCCCGATTCCAAAGGCCAGGCCGTACACCATCTGCACGCGACCGGTGCCGCCGAGCACCGGGATCAGCGCCGGGCCCTTCGCCCCGCTCATCACGAGGCGGGCTGGTTCGACCGCTGCAACTGCGGCAATCGCGGCGACGAGCGCCCATGGACGCCAGATCGCTGACAACGCCACGCAGCCGAAGGCGGCACAGATCAGGCCGACGTAGAACGTGCGTGTCGCAGCATCACCCAACCGAACCGCCAGGGTGTGCTTGCCGACACTTCGATCGGTGGGGATGTCTCGCAGGTTGTTCACCACCAACAATGAGCACGCGAGGAACCCCACTCCCGACGCTGCGACCCACGTCACCGCGGGGACCGATTCCAAGGCCAAGTAGGCGGTGCCTACGGTGGCGACGAGCCCGAAAAAGACGAACACGAACAGTTCACCCAGACCGAGGTACCCGTACGGCTTTGGACCGCCGGTGTATCCCCATGCGGCAGCGATGGCAACAGCACCGACCGCCAACAACCACCACGACGTGGCCGCTGCCAACCCGAGGCCGATCACGCCGGCCAACCCGAACGTCGCAAACGCCGCACGTTTCACCGAGACTGGCGAGGCTGTGCCGCTGGCCACGAGACGCATTGGGCCGACGCGCACGTCGTCGGTGCCGCGCACCCCGTCTGAGTAGTCGTTCGCGTAGTTCACACCCACCTGCAGCAACAGGGACACCGCAAGTGCACCGACCACGCGCCACCACACGACGAGATCGATCCCATCCGCGAGATCAGCTGTCACACCCACTGCGCATCCGGCGCCAACCACAACAGGTACCAACGCCGCTGGCAACGTGCGCGGTCGCGCCCCTGCCAACCAGTCGGACCAAGTGGGCGTCAGGGGGCGTGTTGGTGGGTTTGGCGCCTGCGGATCGGGTGTCGGTTGGGTGGGATGTGACATGTGTCGGCCATGATGGGCCGGTGAGCGAACTCTGGCAACTCTCGGCCCTCGAAATCGCCGCTGCCATCCGCAGAGGGGAGACCTCATCTCGCGAGGTGGTTGCTGCCCACTATGCCCGTATGGATGCGGTGAACCCGTCGCTGAACGCAGTCGTCAGGCGCCTCGAGGCCACGGCGTATGCCGCTGCAGATGTCGCCGATCGAGCGGTAGCCGATGGCGATCCGCTCCCGCCGCTGCACGGCGTTCCCATCACTGTGAAGGAGAACATCGACGTTGCCGGCACGCCCACCACCCAGGGCGTGCCGTTGCTCGCCGATGCTGTTGCCAGCATCGACGCTCCAACTGTCGAACGCATTCGCGCGGCAGGCGCAATTCCCATCGCCCGCACGAACATGCCAGACCTCGGCCTTCGGGTGCACACCCGCTCCACGTTGCACGGGCTCACCCGCAACCCTTGGAATCCGCACGTCACCGCCGGCGGATCGAGTGGTGGTGAGGCATCGGCGATCGCATCGGGAATGAGCCCGCTCGGCCTCGGCAACGACATTGGTGGCTCGCTTCGCAATCCGGCGCACTGCTGCGGAATCGCTTCGATCAAGCCCACCACCGGAGTCGTGCCGATGGCAACGACGATTCCCCCCGAAGACGCGATGCTGTCCGCACAGGTCATGCTCGCCGAGGGGCCGATGGCTCGCCACGTTGCCGACGTTCGAGCAGCACTCATTGCAATCGCCGGGTGGAGCCATCGCGATCCGCGTTCGGTGCCGGCAGTGTTGACCGATCTCTCACCCGACGAGAAAGTCACGATTGCGGTCATGGCCGACCCACCTGGCGGACAGACGCATCCAGGCATCGCGTCCGCAGTTCGCCAGGCGGCCGACCTGTTGGCCGATGCCGGGCACCACGTGGTGGAAGCGATCCCACCCGAGTATGACCACGTTGCCGAGGCTTGGGCGATGCTGCTGCTCGGCGATCTGCACGCCACACGCGAGCTGCTGAACGCGGTCATGTCGCCAGATGCCCGCACCGTCGTCGACGCCCTTGCGGATCAGTACCCAGCTCCAACCACGGAATCCATGGCGCTGCTGCAGGCCGAGCGGTTCCGTCTTGCGCGGCTGTGGTCGGAATTCTTCGTCGCCTTTCCTGTGCTGCTGTCGCCCACGTGGGCGCTTCCGGCGTTCGATCACGATGCCGATCTCCGAGGCAGTGAGGTAGACGAGCTCCTCCGCGACACATTGCGGCCGGTACTGCCGGCGAATCTCCTCGGCCTCCCGGCGGCGGTTGTGCCGTGCGGCATGGCGGCCGGTTTGCCGGTGGGGGTACAGGTCATGGGCGACCGCTTCAACGACCTGCGTTGCCTCAGCATCGCCGAACAGATTCAGCACGCCGCAGGCGTACACACCCCCATCGATCCCGTCGCAGGGTAGACCCATGCCTCGGCTCGTCGCGCTCGATCTGGAAGGTGGCCCAGGATTCGTTGCCGCGTTGCAGCGGGTCTGGGACGCTGGCGACGCCGCGCTACCCCTTGATCAACGGCTGCAGATTGACCAACGACGCGCGCTTGCATCGTCGTTTGCAGTGAGTGCAGTTGTCGACGCCACGGGTGAGCAGCGACTGCCCGATGGCCAACCAACCGAGGTCGACGATGCGCTCGTGGTGGCCACCAGTGGCTCCACAGGTGTTCCGAAGGGGGTGGTGCTCACTCATGGTGCGGTTGCCGCCTCGGCCACAGCGACGTCGCGGCGGCTTGGCGTGACCTCCGACGATCACTGGCTGGCATGCCTGCCCTTGAACCACGTCGGCGGACTGTCCGTCGTCACCCGTGCCCTCCACTTCGGCACCCGCCTCACGGTGCATTCCCAGTTCAACGCGCTCGATGTCATGGCGAGTGGAGCGACCCACGTTTCGCTCGTCGCCACTACTCTCGCACGCATCGATCCGAGTGTCTTCCGGGTCATCGTGTTGGGCGGATCGCGCCCTCCGGACCACATTCCAGCCAACGCAGTCGTCACGTATGGCATGACCGAAACGGGCAGCGGCGTGGTCTATGACGGTCTCCCGCTCGACGGCGTCGAAGTCAGGATGAGCGACGGCGAACTGCAGGTGAGGTGCCCGATGTTGATGCGCTGCTACCGGGACGGCAGCATTCCGTTCACCCCTGACGGGTGGTATCCAACGGGGGATCTCGGCGACATCGACAGCTCCGGTCGAGTCCGAGCCTTTGGCCGCGCCGACGACCTCATCATCACCGGCGGTGAAAACGTGTGGCCAGAGACCGTGGAACACGCGCTCGTCGGTTTCCCAGGCCTTGCTGACCTCGCCATCGCCGGTCGACCTGATCCCGAATGGGGCGAGATCGTGGTTGCCCACATCGTCCAGGGGCCCCACACGTCGCCGGTGTCTCTGCAGTCACTCCGGGAACACGTGAAGGTAACTTTGCCGGCCTTCGCGGCGCCTCGCCAACTGGTCATACACGACAAGTTGCCTCGCACCTCCATCGGAAAGATCCAGAGGGAGTGCCTGAAAGACCTGCCAGACTCATCAACAACGTGACGGGTGACCACACCAAACTTCCGGCCAGGTATTGGCGTCAATGGTCCGCGAGCGCGATCAGCAACCTCGGTGACGGCATCAACTTTGTCGCCATGCCGCTGCTGGTGCTTTCGCTCACCAGCGACGAGCGAGTGCTCGCACTCACTACCTTCGCCCTGTTCGTACCATGGTTGCTCATCGGGCTGCCGGTAGGTGTCGGCGTGGATCGCCTCAACCGCAAGCATCTCATGGCGGGCGCCAGCTTCGTACGTTGCGGGCTGTTCGCCCTCGTTGCCTGGCTCGTCGCATCCAACAATATTTCGATCCCGGCCCTCATCGGTCTGCTCCTGGTCATCGGCTGCTGCGAAGTGGTGTTCGACAGCGCGGCTCAAGCCTTCCTGCCGATGCTGGTGCCCACCAACCAACTCGCTCGAGCCAATGGGTTGCTGTTCGCTGCCGAGGTGATTGCGGGCAGCGTCGCCGGGCTCTCCGTAGGGGCGCTGTTGTTCGACGCTTCGCCCAATTTGCCGTTCACGGTCAACGCTGTCAGCTTCTTCATCGCAGCCGTGTTCATCGTGTCGATTGCAGTTCGCCGTGATTCCGTGGTCCCTGCGCACACCGATCTACGGCTGTCGGTCGGGATCGGTTGGCTTCGACAGCACCGCACCTTGCGGACCCTTGCGGTCATGTTCGCAGTGACGAACTTTGGTCTGATGTTCGGCCAGGGCATCTTCGTCAAGTACGCCATCGAAAAACTCGGGCTCAGTTCGTTCGGGTACGGGTTGCTGCTGGCAATCACCGCAATGGGCGCTGCAACCGGGGGGTTGCTCGGACACCGAGTCATCAACCGATTTGGTCTCGCCAGGTCGGTCATCGGCCCGTACCTCGTGTTCGGCATCGCTCAAGTGCTCATCGGCATCGCCCCTGATGCGTGGCTCGTCGGAGCTGCCGGATTCTTCCTCGGAGCGGCGATCACGGTGTGGAACGTCGTCACGGTCACCATTCGCCAGCAACTCATCCCCTCCGACATGTTCGGGCGGGTGAACGCGGTCTATCGCTGGTTTGGTGCGGCGGCGAGCGCAGCGGGTGTCGCCTGTGGCGGGTTTCTTGCGTACTGGACGAATCTCAAGATGCCGTTTCTGGTCGGCGGAGCGCTCGCCTTGCTCGCAGCCGCTCTCTTCGGTGCTCCGGTGATACGTGGCCTACGTCAAGAGACCGACTCCGACTTCGGTCAGATCCCCGCTGACGATCACTCCCACGCTGTTCGTTCGACCGATCGGTGATCAGCCGCCCGTACGCGCCATCCCCCCACCGTCGATCACAATGGTCTGCCCGGTGATCCAAGAGGCGGCGTCGGAAGCCAGAAACACCGCAAGATTGGCAATGTCGGCCGGAAGGCCCAGGCGCTTCGTCGGAAGCGCTGTTGCGAGCGTTTCACCGAAGTTGTCCACGAGCACCTGTGCGAAATCGGTCTGCACCAACCCGGGGGCGATACCGACCACTCTGGTTGGCCCGATCTCGGAGGCGAGCTGGGTCGTGAAGTGCACCAGCGCAGCTTTGGTGAGGTTGTACACACCCAACCCGAACTCCGATCGCAGACCGCCGACCGAAGCGATGTTGATGATCACACCCGGAGTGGTGCCAAAGGCCCGGTTGGCCGCTCGCGCCCAATAGAGCGGGCCCCGCAAATTGACCTCGAACGTCTTGTCGAACTTTGATGGTTCGATTTCGAGCGTCGGGCCGAAATGCGGGTTGGTCGCGGCATTGTTCACCAGCACATCGACGCGACCGAATCGTTCGACCGTGGCGGCAACGCAGGCGTCCGCGACTTCGATGCTGCCGGCGTTCCCAGCGAAGACGGCAGCGTGCCCGGCGGCACCCGACGCCTCGATTTCGGCCGCGGCAGCTTCGAGTTGGTCGATCTTGCGCGACGTGAGCATGACGTTGGCGCCGGCCGCAGCCAGCTGCGACGCAATTGCCTTCCCGATTCCCTTCGACGCGCCGGTGACGATCGCGACTTTGCCTTCCATCGAGATGTACATGTATCGACCGTAGTCGGCGCTTCCGGGTCAGGAGGCTTTGGTCGCCTTGTTCGACCGAGCCGATTTGGTCAGGGGCGCGGCGACATCAGATTCGTCGGGATCGAGCTCGGAAACGTTCCGTACCTGCACCCGCCTGACGCGGCGACCCTCGACCTCGATCGCCGTGAAGTGCCATCCTTCGAACTCGAACTCTTCGCCGGGGGTGGGCACGTGCTCGAGCGTGCTGAAGACCAAACCACCCAGCGTGTCCCAGTCGTCGTTCGGCAGGTGGCCGGCCAGAATGTCATTGAGTTCGTCGATCGACATTCCACCATCCACGATGTAGTCGCCGTTGGGCAACCGTTGCACCGCATGCTCCTCGATGTCGTACTCGTCGACGATCTCGCCCACCAGTTCTTCGAGGCAATCTTCCAGGGTGATGAGCCCTGCGATGTCGCCGTACTCGTCGGCCACGATCGCGAGGTGGAACTTTCCTGCCTGCATCTCGCGCATCAACCGGTTGACGGGCTTGTTCTCGGGAATGAACCGTACTGGTCTGGTGAGTTCGAGTACCGAGCCTGCTCCCTGACCCTCCCGCTCGGCGCGGATGAGATCTTTCGTATACGCGAGACCGATCACATCGGACTCATCAGGACCAAAGACGGGCAATCGGCTGTATCCGTTGGCAATGGCGAGATCGAGTGCCGTCGAGATCGACGCGGTGTTGGGGACGATCGCCATGTCCGGACGCGGCACCATCACCTCACGTGCCACTGTGTCACCGAACTCGATGATGCTTTCGATGAGTTCACGCTCTTCGTGTTCGATGACCTCGTCGTCGGCTGCAGCGCCGACGATTCCGAGCAGCTCTGACTCGCTGACGAAAGGCCCCTTCGCGAGGCCTTTTCCTCGGACGATGATGTTCGTCAGGCCGATCAAACCGCGAGACATGAACTGCAGCGGAGCGAATCCGGCGAGTGCGCGAATTGGTCGAGCGGTGATGAGTGCGGCTCGCTCTGGATGCTGAACCGCGTAGGTCTTGGGCACTGCTTCGGCGAGCACGAAGAAGACGACGACGTTGAGTGCAACGCCGATGGCCACGCCGGGCCCACCGAACAACCGACCAGCGACGATGCCCGTCAAGGTGGCCTGCACCGTCTGACAGATATTCACGGTCAGCAGGAGCGGATTCACCCAACGTTCGGGCTCGGCGACGAGCCGTACCAGACTCGGCCCAGCGCGACTGCCGCCTTCAGCGATCGATGCCGCCTTCGGCTTGGTCATCTGCGACAGGCCCATCTCCGCGATTGCACAGAAGATCAAAACCAACAACAGGATGAAGATCACACCCAGCATCAGCAACTCCGGGCCGCCAAGTGACGCTGCGAGGATGGTCATGAAGCTTCCTCCTGCTCCTGAACGAACCCTTCTGGCGGCGGCCCATGCCAATGCAGCTGCATCAGGAGTTCCAGTTGACGTGAGCGCATCCGCAGCGTCTCCTCCGGTTCGGCGTGATCGTGGCCGAGTACGTGCAAGATGCCATGGACAACCAGCAATGCGATCTCGTCGTCGATCGTGCCCGCGTGATCGGGTGCTGCCTCGGCTGCGATCGCAGGGCAGATCACGACGTCGCCCAACAGCACTGGACCAACGTGGCTGTGAGCGGCCATGGCACCGCCAACCGGCGAACTGCCTCGCGAGTTGTCGCGGTCATCGAGCGCGTCCAGGGGAAACGACAAGACATCTGTTGGCCCCGACTTTCCCATGTGTTCCGAGTTGAGTTCGGCCATCTCGCCAACGTCGACGAACGTGAGGGTAAGTTCTCCGGAGCATCCTTCAGCGATGAGCACGGCCTCGGCCAACCGGGCCCACCGATTGGCATCGACCGCCACGTCGGTCTGCTCGTCGCTCACGACGATGGTGACCTCGGGCGGCTCGACGCCGGTGGGACTGCCAGACGAAGACATCAGTGTTCTCGCTCGTAGGCCGCGACGATGTCGGCGACGATTTTGTGACGAACGACGTCGCTCGCCGTGAGTTTGACGAATTCGAGCCCATCGACCCCACCCAGGATCTTCTCCAATCCGAGCAGACCTGACCTGCCATTCGGCACGTCTACCTGCGTCGCGTCGCCCGTGACCACGACTTTGGAACCGAAACCAATGCGAGTGAGGAACATCTTCATCTGCTCGGGGGTGGTGTTCTGCGCCTCATCGAGAATGATGAACGAACTGTTGAGCGTTCGCCCACGCATGAATGCCAGCGGCGCGACTTCGATCGTTCCCCGCTCCAACAGCTTCTGCGCACCTTCGATGTCGACCATGTCATAGAGGGCGTCGTACAGGGGGCGGAGGTAGGGATCGATCTTCGCGCTCAGATCGCCGGGCAAGAAGCCGAGTCGTTCGCCGGCCTCGACGGCCGGACGGGTGAGGATGATCCGTTCCACCTGTTTGGCCTGCAGCGCTTGAACGGCCATGGCCACTGCCAACCACGACTTGCCCGTGCCGGCAGGGCCGACGCCGAACGTGATGATGTTGTTCTGAATCGCATCGATATACCGCTTTTGGCCGGCGGTCTTCGGTCGCACTTGACGACCTTTCGACGATCGCAACACCTGGTGTGTGAGTACCTCGGTGGGGCGTTCGTCGGAACGAATCATCGCGATGGATCGTTCGATCGTACGTTCATCGAGGTCGTGACCCCGTTCGAGCAGGCCCACCAGTTCTTCGAACAGTCGACCGACCTGTTCGGCCTCCGGGCCGCGGACCGAGATTTCGTTCCCTCGCACCGACACTGCTGTCGTGGGAAACTGCTGCTCGATCAGCCGAAGATTGTGGTCGCGTTGACCCACGAGAGCAGCCATCAGGTGCGGGCCAGGCACAACAACGGTGGTGGAGTACGTGTCAGTGCTGGTCATGCGGAGATCGGACGCCGGCGGCGTTCATCGCCACACGCTAGCGCCTTGCAACAACACTCGTCTTCATCAATCGGCCCGGGATGCATCTGCTCGCAAAGAGCTACGGCACAAACGCACCGTCCAGCTCGGTACAAGCGAACAGCTGAACCGAAAATAATCAGAAGAAAGTTCTACGGAATCTTGAATGTTGGGCCGATGAAAAGCTCACGTGTCCCGCCGGGCACCGACCAGCGCCACCAGGAAGCCCAGGACCTTGGACGAACCCGACCTCCAATCGAGTAGTGAGAAGCGGTGGCGATATGCCGCCGTTTGCTTCGGTTTGCTCGCTCTCGGGGCGATTTCAGCGGCGGCCGCCTCCAACGACGACGCCTCGATCAAGCTGTTGTGGCGAAGTGGCGTGGCACTGGCAACCGTGAGCGCTGTCATCGTCTCGTGGCGCTCTCCACGCGTACCCGCACTCGTCGTGGTCGGCGTCGGCGTGTTGGGTTTCCGTGTCACCACCGTCGATTTCGGTACCGATGCCGGCACTTTGGCAGCCTCGAACTGGTTGTCCGCCAGCGTCGATCTCTTCCTCGGGCTTGGCACGCTGGCCGCCATCTTGTGGCTCACGCGTCATCATCGCGGCCGTCTCGACCGTCACACTGCGCTCGACGGCTTGATCGTTGGGTCTGGGGCCGGGCTGGTCACCTGGGTCATTCTGGTCGTGCCAGCCCTCGAGCAGTCGCTTCATCCGGCCCTTGCGATCCTGTCGACGCTGCACTTGCCACTTGCCGTGCTGCTGTTCACGTTCACCGTCGACTTGTGGCTCGACGGGCTCGTGAGAAATCGTGCGATCATCCTGTTGGTCGCAGCGACGAGCTGCAATCTGATTGCGTCTGGCCTGAACGCGCTGACGCAGGTCGAACAGATCGGGAACGAAGTGCTTCCGATCACACTGGCCCTGTTTCTCGCATCGATTGTCCTCGTGTGGCGCGCCCTGACCCACCCCGACCTCGATGCCGTCTGTCAAACCAACCTGCCGAGCGGATCGACCGCCGAGGGTGACGCCCTTCGGCTCGCTCCTCTCGTCGCCTCGATGTTCGTGCCGGTGTGCTTGATAGCCCTGGTCAGTCCGAGCTCGAACCTCGACCGTGCGGCTCGGATGGCTGGAGCGTTCGCTGTCGCCCTCGCTCTCGTCGTTCGACTCTTGATCGCATCCCGCGCGATTGCCAGGTCGGAAAAAGCGCTTGCTGATCGACTCAGTCATGACGAACTCACTGGACTTTCCACGCGAAGGCGTTTCATCGTGGATGTCACCGAGTCGCTCGAGCGCACGTGGAGGACCGAGCACCTGCCGGCCGTGATTCATCTCAGTCTCGATCGTTTCAAGAACATCAACGATTCGATGGGCCACGATCTGGCCAACGAGGCCCTCCTGGCGGTGTCGGAACGGCTCACGACCGCCGTTGCGTCGTTCGGCGGCGTGGCCTCACGAACCGCTGGTGACGAGTTTGCGGTGTTGGACCCGTCGATCACCTCGTTCGAAGCGGCATTGCACCGGGCCGACGAACTGGCCGGCCTGATCCGACTGCCCATCGTCGTCGCCGACTCGATGGTGTTCGTCACGGCCAGTATCGGTGTCGCGGTCGCGCCGCGGAGCCGTTCGATCAACGCAGTCGAACTCATGCGGCGAGCCGACATTGCCGTTCATCAGGCGAAGGGACGGGGCCGTGACCGAGTCGCGTTGTTCGACGACTCGATGCAAGCCGACATCGCCAACCGCATGGACGTCGAACACGCACTTCACGGTGCGATCGGGCGGGGTGAGATGCGCCTGTACCAGCAGCCGATCGTCGATATCTCTACCGGTCGCCTCAGCGGATTCGAAGCTTTGATCCGTTGGGAACGCTCGCCCGACGTCATGATGCCACCGAGCGAGTTCATCTCGATCGCAGAAGAAACCGGGCTCATCAACGAAATAGGTTCGTGGGCACTGACCGAAGCACTCTGCGACCTGCGCAAGTGGATCGATGAAGGAGTCGCCGCCGCAACCACGACCATGTCGGTCAACGTGTCACCGCGCCAGCTCGCCGACCCCGGATTTCCAGCCATCGTTCGAGCTGCACTCGACATCTCGGGCGTCTCGCCACACCTCCTGTGGATCGAAATGACCGAGTCGATGATGATCAACGAACCCGAACTCGCGAAGCGCACGTTGTCTGAGGTTCGGTCCATGGGTGTGCGCATCGCCCTCGACGACTTTGGCACCGGGTATTCGTCGCTATCGCTCCTACAGCAGTTCCCGATTCAACGGATCAAGATCGACCGCGCATTCATCAGCGGTATCGCAGAGCGTTCCCACGACCGGTCGCTCGTACGAACGATCATTGCGATGGCCCAGTCGATGGGTCTCGATCTCGTCGCAGAAGGCATCGAGACGGTGCATCAGTTGCAGTCGCTGAGAGAACTGGGATGCGACAAAGCCCAGGGATTCCTGATCAGCCGCCCTGTTCCGGCCGAGGCAGTGCGCGGCACGATTGCGGCTATCGGCGAGCTGGCTGAGCTGTCGATGTTCCAATCGGGCGGCGACATCACCCGACCGATGGCACGCCCCACCGAAGCGGCCTATCCCGCCATGACCGAACTGTCGTCCCACGGCGTGCGGCCACTCGGCCGACCATTCGTCTGACAGACCGGGCCACCACCGGCAGAACGAGATCGGGCCGCAGGATGAAACATCCCGCGGCCCGAACGTTGCGGAGGCGACGGCGGGAATCGAACCCGCGTGGACGGCTTTGCAGGCCGTTGCCTGAGCCACTCGGCCACGTCGCCATGGCGCCCCACACCATAGCGGCAGTTCACCCGCAGGCCGTTTCCGATTCGCCGGTCCTTGCAGGTGCACGCCAGAAGGCCCACCGGTCGGCCAACATAGCCCTACGTGAAATCACCATCAGCTGTCTCCCGTGACCGCGACCACCAATCTGTGGGCGCCCGGCAATCTTGGCGTCACCGGCACTCCTGGCTCAGTGCTGCTGCGATCGCCGTCTGCCTGAACGCGGCGAGCGCTGCCTGCTCGCCCGCCGATGAATCGACTGAGGCCTCGTGCGGAGAACTGGTGAGTGACGCAGCTCGAGCCATCGAGCCAGCCGAGGAGCTGCGCCTCCTCGATGAGGGCCTCATGATGTGCGAATCGTACGAGGCGTTCGCGACTGAACTCGAGCGTTATCCCGGGGCACTTGGCTATTCCGTGGAGGCCTTCATCGAGCGGCGCTGCACGGTGACCACTCTCGCTGAGCTTGTCAGATCCCCCACCTGCCTCACGGCGAACCCTCCGACGACCCCGCCGTCCACCACGATCGTGGAGTTGGTGTTCGTCGGCACCACCGTCGACGGGCGGCTCGTCGAGATGCGGCCCACCGCTGAGATGCCCTTCATCGATGAGGTGCCTGCTGAGATTCAGCGCACCGTCGACATTGCTCTCGCAGAGGGTTGCGATGGTCTGCGGGCTCAACGCGATCGTTGGATCGCTGCTGTCGACGGCTCAGCGGCCTCTGATTCCGCCTCGGTGTTCGCTCAACACGCTCAGAATGTGGCGACGTTCACCGGCTGCGACATCGGCACCATCGAAGTCTCGTTCGTCACGGTGCCACCGGTGACACCGTGAGTCGTCTCGTCGTTGAACGGGTTGAAGTCGCCACCGTCGAGCAACAAGAACGCAATGATGAACACCACCAACACCACCACCGTCGCGGCGATCCACTGGGCTGTTGGCCCGAACGCTCGCCGGTCGCGATACCGGCCGTTCCTCGACCGCGTGGGGCGCCCTTTGGGTGGAGTGGTCCGTTTCGGTGACGTGTCCTGGGTCATCGGAGCAGATGGTACAACTCCGAAGCCGTCCGGCAGGATCCGGCACCTCATCGCAGTGCCGGGGGAAATGGCGCGCTTGCACTATCTAACGCGACAGCAAGCACCGATACACGGTCACGAGCTCGACGTGTTCGGCGTTGCGTCATGGGCCTCGCCTGCGGATCGGCACAGTTTCGTAGAGCCCTATCTGAAAGGACCTGACGCAAAGAACCCCGGCCGATTCAGACCCCGCCTGCAATGCTGATGACCGAGGTCTTCACTGAGCAGATGTAGGGGCTCGCATGCGACTTGGCGCCGACACTTGACCCAGCGACACGCCCCCACCGGCGTTCAGGTAGCGCTGGACGCGTCGTCGCCGATCACGCGAATTTGGCGTTGTGCTTGTTGTCGTGGACCTGGAAGTAGAACTGCGGATAGCCGTTCGGCGTATTCGTGGCCCGACATACCAACCCATCGCCGTTGACATCAACGGCGACCTCTTCGCCGAATACACCCTCGATAATCCACGCCTCAAACTCGGCGACGGTGGCGAAGTTGAACAACCCCGCCTGTTCCTCCATCGTGGAGCCCTCAGCCAGAACGCCCGCAGCGGTGGCCGCCAGCCACTCGGTAGGGCCGCTCACCACCCACGTGTGCGATGGGCAGCCTCCCTTGGTCGGCTGGCTGGCGCCCGCGGTCGTCGGGACGGCGAACACCACTGCCCCCAACGCAAACCCGGCCAACGATCGCGAGGTTCTGCCCATGAGCATCCGTCCTTCCGTAGCTCCCAATTTGGTCGGCAACATCGTGATGTCGCCATCCCCGAGCGAACTTTAGAACGTCTGCTGCTCGGTGGCAACTGCACGTCCGATCCGGGAGAGGCGTCGGCACGACAGATCGAACAGCAACAAGCGAAAACGCAGGAAACCCATCTAACGGCAGGGTTCCCTCGGATTGAACCGGCCGAGGTTTTGCGTCAGGTTCACCCAGTCCCTGGAAGGATCAAGAGATGCCAGTACGGAAGGATTACGAGCCTGAGTTCAAGGGCCAGGCTGTCAGGTTCGCGCGCGGGGAGATGGAGCCCGACGAGTCGCGTGAGCATGCGTGTGAACGGCTCGGCCCGAAGCTGAAGGTGAAGGCGGTAACGCTGTACAACTGGTTGAAACATTCGGCGTCGGCCAATCGGCTCGATCGGCGACAGCGTCGACAACGCGATGACGGAGACGACGATCCGTACGCCGCGTCTGGTCGTCGGGTTGAGCCGGCAACTGTCCTCGTGAAGCGCCCCACCCCCGGGGCGCTTCACGGGCATCGCCGTAGGTTGAGCCCGTGCTGATCGTGTTGGTGTTCGCCTGCGTGCTGCTTGCGGCGGTCCTGGTGTCAGGCTTGGCAAATCGAACGATCCTGTCGACCTCGGTGTTGTTCTTGGTCGCAGGGTTCCTGCTGGGCGACGGCGTGCTCGGCGTGGTGCGCGTTTCTGCCGACGACGGAACGGTCAGCCAGCTCGCCGAGTTGGCGTTGTTCAGCGTGCTGTTCACCGACGGGATGCGTGTCGCTCTCGATCAACTGCGGTCTGCGTGGAGGTTGCCGGGACGCGCGCTCCTGTTCGGACTTCCGCTGACGTTGGCAACCACGGCCGCGTTCGCGCACTACTTCGGCGGTTTGCCGTGGGCGGAGTCATTTCTGGTCGGTGCCGTGCTTTCCCCAACCGATCCCGTGTTTGCCGCCGCCATCGTCGGTCGCGAAGAGATCCCGTATCGGCTGAGGAACCTGTTGAATGTCGAGAGCGGGTTGAACGACGGACTGGCGCTGCCGATCGTGGTCGTGTTGCTCGCCGTGGTCGGACCGGAGTCAGTTCATGCGGCCGGCTTGGGCGGCGAAGTCCTCGCCGGGATCGGTATCGGCATCGGGATTCCGTTCGTCGCGATCCGTCTGGAGCGTTCGCGACACTTCGCCGCGACAGCAGCGTACGAACCGTTGAACGCGTTCGCCATCGGCCTGCTCGTGCTCGGTGTGTCATCGCTCTCTCATGCGAACGCATTCCTCGCAGCATTCTCAGCCGGGGTAACCGTGGCGACGATGAGTCCCGCCATCCGCAACGCGTTCCATCAATTCGGAGAGCTCATTGCAGAACTGTTGAAACTCGCGGCACTGCTGGTGTTCGGTGCCCTGATCTCCCCGTACTTCCTCGCCGAGATCCCACTGACCGGTTACGTCTTTGCCGCACTTGCACTGTTCGTCGCCCGCCCAGCATCCCTCGCGGTCGCGTTGATCGGCAGCACCCTGCACGTCCGAGAACGGATTGCCGCCGCATGGTTCGGTCCCAAGGGCTTCGCCTCCGTGGTCTACGGGCTCTTGATCCTTCGCTCAGGCGTCGCTCAGCGAAGCGAGCTGTTCCACCTCGTCGCACTCGTGGTCGTCGCCTCGATCATCGCTCACTCGTCAACAGACGTGGTGATCGCTCGCTGGTTCGAACCTGACCGCGTCGACACAACGTCAACACCACCTCCCCACGAGGCACCCCCGGTGTGAGATCGGCAACGAAGCGCGTTGGCCCACGCCGCTGGCGAACACGAGCCGCCATCATGCCGGTGGTACTCCGTCCCGGCGTTGGCGGTGGGGACTGCGGCGCGCTCCTGATGGTTTGGTATCCACGACGCATCTCTTCCCGCACTATTGACAACGCTGGACCCGCTCCTACTCGTGGAGACGCTAGGTCGGCAAGCGACCGGCGCGCAGGCACCGTCACTGATGGCAGCACCCTCTACCAGAGGTGCCTACGTTGAGTCCGCACGCACCGAACGTCTTGGGCGGTTTCTCAGGGGTCGGCTCAGCCCCGGTTGGTCCAGTCGAATTCGTAGTAGATCCAGTTGCTGTTCTGGAACGTCATGCTGATGCCCTCGGCTTCGACGTTGAAGCTGCCCTGTCCACAGTCGCCCTTCTTCCAGATGAAGCCCTGGTCGAGCACGATCGAGACGCCGTGTGGCTCGTCGGTGACGGGGTTCTTCAAGGTCGTTCCCTGCGCTTCGCCCACCCCAGGGATCGAGAAGCCGCTGTTGATGCCATCGTCGGTGATGTTGACAGCAGCCCGCACGACGCCCGCCACTTCGTATGTCGTGCCGAGGATCTCCCATGGCATTCCACCGAGCTCACCGGTGAAGATCTGGGCCATCGCCCCGAGCTGGTCGTCGGAGACCTCCGGTGGCACGACGAAGATCGCCTTGCCACCGCCGTCGTGAATCGCCTTCGGCCAGTCGATGATGGCGACAGCGTCGATCCCGGACAGGTCGAGCTCGCCACAGTGTCCTTCGCTGATCCGGGTGGCAACGGCGGCCTTGCAGCTGCCGTCGGCAGACGTGGGGAAGCCGGAAAAGTTGCACGTGCAGCCTGGCTGGCAGTTGCAGAATTCGTAGCCCTTGCCCTTCAGTCTCCACTCGGTTCTGGTCTCGGTGGTTGTCATGGGTTTCCTTTCATGTCAGGTAACTGATTGATTGCGGGTGCAGGAGGAGCCCTATACCGAGCACAGCGAAGGCTCCCGCTCCCACGGTGGCGAGTCGCTCCCCCCAGGCGGCGTTCTTCTCGAAAAAGATGAGCCCGGCGAGCACCGCCATCCAGGCCAGGTTCATCGTGCCCATCGCGACCAGCACGGCCATGAGAGCCCAGCAGCACCCAAGGCAGAACAAGCCGTGGGCTGCCCCCATTCTGAACGCACCGAGCCGCCGTCTGGCGTTCCCGCCGTGTTCCATGAAAAACGACAACGGTGACCGGCAATGCCGAAGACAGACCGACTTCAGTGATGTGAGCTGCCAGCCGGCGGCTGCGAGCAGGACGATCGCCGCCAGTCGACCCGCCCAGCTGGTTCCGTTGGCGAGCGGCTCGTCGAGCACTCGCCAAACGAAGTAGGAGGGAACACCCATGAGACCCCAGATCACCAGATATGCGGCGACGAAGAAGGGCAGCGGGGCCACCCGGCCACGTGTTGCGGCCAGCGCATACAACCGAACGACTGGCGAGATCGCCGGGAACATCATGGCTGCCATCATCGCCACCCAGGCGACTAGGAAGGCTAGGAACGTGACCGAGTGCCCAGCCATCGCAGTCCCGCCCATATCAGCCATCGAGTCCATGGCACCTGGGGCCATCCCGCTCATCTCGCCCGCCATCCGCGCGCTCCACCACCAGCCGACGAGAGCGAGCACCACCAAACACCCTGGGACGGCGAAACGCGCGCGTTTTGCCCACAGCGCACCGCTGGCCGCAATGTTGGCGCGATCCACAGTCATCTCCGAGCCCCCTCGTCGTCTAGGAACGTATCACCGTTTGCCCTCCCCGGCGAGGGCGAAGTTGTGGCTGCGCACTCAACACCCGGAGAGGACCCATCACAGTGACGCTCCCGCGGTCTCCCATCTAGGTGGCGGTCCAACAGGCGAGAGGCGGGGTCGTTCAGTCGAGGATGGTGAGGGTGCCACGCATCACTTCGTTCGAAGAAGGCGCGGGATCTCCGTCTGCGGTTTCGGCGGTGATGGCCAGTACCGGATACTTGTTGGGGTCGACTGCTGCGGTCATTTCCACGAAAGTTCGCCCAGCGAGATCGGGGTGGAACGTTCCTGCCGAAATCCGTTTCGGTGCCGATTGCGTGTCGCCTGGAGCGAGGAACCACACCTCGTAGAACTCGCCGGTCGGCAGGATCGGGAAAGCTTCTGAACGGATCTCGACGATGCGACCGATGTCCACGCGCCGACCGACGACCTCCACCCGACCGTTCCCGGTCGTGACGATCTCCTGCTCGAATTCAACCACACCCGCAGACTCGTCACTCGCAGGGCCTTGATCTCGGGCGACCAACACCCCGCCGGCGAATGCTGCTGCGACTGCCGCTGCAGTCGCCAGATGGCGGAGATGACGTCTTGGTAATGGCGATGGCAATGCTGTCACCGACGGTGTTTGGTCCTGGCGTTGGGCTGCGAGCACGCGAAGCCGCTGGAGATCCTGCTCGCGCGGCTCTGTCGGCACACCATCCATCAGCGCTGCGCCGAGCAGATCGAGCATCTCGTCGTCAGTTGTCATGATCCACCTCCATCATCACTCTGAGTCGGCCGATTGCGCGGGCTTGGGCCATGCGAACCGCTCCAGGCTTCTTTCCGAGGACGTGCGCTGCGCCGTCCGACGACAGCCCCGCAACGACTCGGAGTTCGAGGACCTCCTGCTCGTCCGGCGACAAGCGGGCGAAGGCGGAGCGGACGTGATCGGATTCCTCCCGAGCAACCGTCTGCTCGAGAGGACCATCGGCACGAATCGTGTAGTCAAAGGCGAACGAACGGTCACGTCGAGTGCGCCGTTCCGTCCGATACCCCTCGAGGACCACGTTTCGCAGGATCCCAAACAACCACGCGTCGAATCCGGCGCCATCCCACGTGTACCGGTCGATTTTCTCCAACGCTCTCACCATCGTTTCACTCACTGCGTCCTCCGCGGCGTCCACCGACGAGGTTCGCCGACGCGCAAACGCAAACAGCCGACCGTGCGACTGCCGGAAGATCGTCTCCCAAGCGTCCGGATCGCACACCGCCGCCCGTTTGACGAGTTCCTGCAAATCATCGTCCTCGAACAACACTCACCTTCTTCATCACCATCACCCAGTGTTCGTCACCGAAACCATGTCGGGTTGCGACGCATCTCAAACGACCGCCGTGGACACTGGCCGCGGCTGCCGGCGGCGAGCACCTGAAAAGCAATGTTCCAGATATCGAAGGCCTGCGGCGATAAATGTAGCGAGCGACGGTTCGCACCCTGACCAACGCACAACACCTCATCGAATGACCCAACTCGCGGGCACCTCCCTGACAACCCGATGCACGCCCGCACTTGCGCTTCGGTTGAATTCGACCCACCACGACGCTCAACCATCGCGACTTCCAGTTTCCAGTGTGGCGTGCCGCAGCAGAGTCGTCGGTGTCGCCGACGACGCACGCAGCGCCAAAACCTGAACGTTCGCAAGTACTGAAGGCACGCCGTACCCTAACGACGGGCCCGGATTCCTTGCCCCCTCTACCAATTGCGCGACGTGTCAACTCATCACTGCGCGCCAGCAGCGCCGGCGGCTCATCCGTGTGGAGCCACCGACGCCGAGGCACCCGTGCGTTGAATCTGAATCTGCTGAAGGACTCACTTGCGCATATCGTGCCCGCGCAAATCCAATGCGTGTGGTCAGGGCTTGTTCTGCTGCCCGGGCGCCCGCTCGGACGGGCTCCCGGTGGCGTCCCGGCAGGCCGATGCGCCACTTGAGCGGGTACCGTCTGCTGCGACGTGAGGACCGGGGTTGCCGCCCTCGGGAGTACCCCCATGAGCGTTCTCCTCGGCGACGTGGTCGTTGCCGAAATACGAGAAGCCAGGTGTACCACCCTCGACGCAGTGAGCTGCGGACGCAGTTCCTGCCTGGGTGAAGGCTAGGCCTGCGACCGCTGCGGTGGCGGCGACGGCCAAACGGATTTTACGGTTCATGTCGAACACTCCTTGTTGGAACAAACTCTGGCGGCGACTTGCCACCTCATGTTCATGACCTTCACGAACTCCTTGTCACAAAGAATCGAAAGACGGGCATCCTTGGATCGTTTGGTACGCAGTGACGTGGCGAACAAGAACTCGGTCGCGGCGGGAGGCATCGACAGCGGCTGCCTCGCGACGTGGACTCATGCCCGAACGTCTCTCACATCGACGCTCCGCGCGACGTCGGCCATGATGAAGCGGACGTCCGAAGCTGAGCAACACGTGCCCAGTGTCTGGCTGACTTCGCCGCGTTCCACTCGGGGACGGTGTTCACGTCTATACCTCCCGGGGTATGATGAAGCATCATCTGCGAGGAGACGCGTTCATGACGAAATGCCAGCAAGGGCTAAACGATGTCGCTTGGAGTTCGATCGCCGGATGTTCGCGGCATCGGCCGCTCGCGTCGAAGGTCGAGTTCGCATCGTGGGCGGCCGTTCGTGATGCCTGAGATTGTCACGATCGAGACCAAGTCGCTGGGCGACCGGAGCTACCTGGTGAGCGACGGCGAGGTGGCTGCCGTCATTGATCCCCAGCGCGACATCGACCGTGTGCTGGCCGTCGTAGAGCGCCTCGGTGTTCGGATCACTCACGTGTTCGAGACACATGTCCACAACGATTACGTGACCGGCGGGCTCGCGCTGGCCCGAGCAGTCGGGGCCGCCTACGTGTTGTCAGCTGCCGAGCACGTCGACTTCGATCATGTTGGCGTCGAGGACGACGACGAGATCCCCGTCGGGTGTTTCGTCGTTCGCGCTGTGCACACGCCGGGGCACACACCGCATCACATGTCCTATGTGATCAGCGAGGCCGGACGTCCCTGCGCGGTGTTCACCGGCGGATCGATGTTGTATGGCACCGTCGGGCGTACTGATCTGATCGCCGATGAACAGACCGAGGAGCTGACGAGGGCGCAGTTCCGCTCGGTGCGGCGACTCGCAGCGGAGTTGCCTGACGATGTCGCGGTTCAACCGACCCACGGATTCGGCAGCTTCTGCTCGTCGACCGAGTCAAGTGGTACCGACGAGAGCACTATTGCCGTCGAGCGAACGACCAACGTCGCGCTCACCGTCGACGACGAAGACCGCTTCGTCGACACGCTGATGTCGGGCCTCACCGCCTACCCGCGCTACTACACCCACATGGGGCCCCGCAACCGGCAAGGCCCAACGGCGTCCGACCTGTCACCACCGACGCCGGTCGATCCGGTCGAGTTGCGCCGCCGCATCCACGCCGGCGACTGGGTAATCGACCTCCGCACTCGACAGGCATTCGCCCACTCCCACCTGGCCGGTACCATCAATGTCGCCCTGGACGACAAGTTCATCACCTACCTCGGCTGGACGATCCCCTGGGGCACACCGGTCACGCTGGTCGGCGACACAGCCGACGAGGTCGCAGTTGCGCAGCGCGACCTGGCCCGGATCGGAATCGACCGACCCACCGGAGCGGCGACCGGCGGCGTCCACGAGTGGGCAGCGGGCGGGGAGTTGCGTTCATATCGGAGGGCGACATTCGTCGAGCTGGCCCAAGAGATCGACCGCAAGGAGGTCGTGGTCCTTGACGTCCGCCGCGGCGACGAGTGGTCCACAGGCCATCTCAGCGGAGCCGTTCACGTGCCACTCGATCGGCTCGAGGACCGACTGAGCGAGATACCTGACGGGCAGGTCTGGGTGCATTGCGCATCCGGTTACCGGGCCTCGATCGCCGCCTCGCTCCTCGACCGGGCCGGCCGCCGGGTCGTGCTGATCGACGACGACTGGACATCCGTTCAACACCAACCCGGCCTTGCGGTGGCCGGGAAACCGCCGAGTCCGTAACATCAACAAGGAGTATCAACCATGGAATACGCATTGAGCATCGACCTGGATCTTCCCCACGGGGAAGCCGTCGTCAAGGTCAAAGAAGCGTTCGCGGCGCAGGGTTTCGGCATACTCACCGAAATCGACGTACAGGCCACACTCAAGACCAAGACCGGTGTCGATATCGAGCCGTATCTGATCCTCGGCGCCTGCAACCCCCAACTCGCCCAGCAGGCCCTCGAAATCGAACGCCAAATCGGCCTGCTACTTCCCTGCAACGTCGTCGTGCGCACCGGCGACGGGTGCACGATCGTCGAAGCCCTCGACGCCAAGGTCATCTCGGAAATCCCAGACCGCGACGAACTCGTACCAGTCGCCCAAGAAGCTGGTCGACTGATCCGCGCCGCGCTCGACAGCCTCACGCAACAGCCGTGAAGCACGCGCCCTCGAAACTCAAGCGAACGCCGGGTCCGGGAACGTCTCGTCTCGAAACCTTCCGCAGAAACGGTCACTGAATCGCGTTGGGCACCGGCCTGGCGCGGTCGTACGCCGTCGGCGCGGTGCCGCACAACGGGTCGTCGACCCAGCGACGCGATCGTGACCAACAAAGGTGGGCACCAGAGTGCTTACCGTGGCGTGTGCCGCAACGCTCACGGGATTCTCGGCGGCCCGGTCACGTTCGCGCAGGACGTGACGTCATCCGTGTCAGTGCTCGCGCGTGCATGCTGCGATGAAGGCGTCGAGGGCATCGATCGTCGGGGTGACGCTGATCTCGCCGTTGCTGTTCGAGATGGACAGACCCGGGCTGAACACATTGCGGTCAGCGCAGAAGAAATGTGGCGAACCTTCCACATCGCGGGTCTGGCCATCCGTCCAATCCTGCAAAACGTCGTCGCGTTGGGACGGACCCGGTGAGCCCAGTCCGAACTCCGTTGCGATGTCGCCGAGTACCGCAGCGTCGCTCACATCACCGCCGTCGAGGAACAACGCCTTGCGCAACGCAAGGCTGACTTGCTCGCCAACCTCGTCACTGTGGCGATAGGCCAGTGCTGCCAGATCGAGCGCCGGCAGTGTTGTTGACGGGAGCCGCTGCGCATCGAACCCGGCGAACAGTGACGAGTCAACCTGGGCCTGCAAGGCGGCCACTTCGTCAGCGATCTTTCCTGGGTCGGTCGGTCCATCGTTGACCAGTTCCAACGGCCACGCTCGGGTCCTGATGCGCACGTCTTTGCCGAGCAGGGTTCGCCGGCTCGCCAGCTGGTGGAGCTGGACGTAGGCGAACGGGCAAGAGATGTCGGCAAACACTTCGATCATCGGCATCCCCAGGACGTTAACCCGTCACCCGCTTTGCCAATGAAGCCGTGAACGAACGCGGGGCGATGGGTTGCACTCTCGCCTGGCCGTGTGACGGCGAATATCGTGAGCGAACGTGCGCCACGATACGAATCGGGGTCCGCCTCGGCGCACTTGAGTTCCTCCTGACGAACGCAGTCGTGTCGTGGTGACTGGGTGTGATCGTCAAGACGTCAGGTGAGCGACGCGTGCCAACGTTTTCCCAATCAAAACATCGGGCAGGGGTCTGAACACCTTGAACGACGGCTCTCGGCACATCGGCCATGGGCACGCAATGGGCATCTCATGGGCACGAACCACCGAAAACGCAAGCCAGCGGCCCTTATAGGGCCGCTGACTTGGTGTTTCTTGGAGCGGATGACGAGATTCGAACTCGCGACCCTCACCTTGGCAAGGTTGTGGTCACCGTCCGTACAGTCCGACTACGGCGCTGCAGTACTCCACAGTCCGGAAAACCGTCCGGGAAATCCGTCTGTTCCGTCCAGTTCGTATACCGGTCTACCATCACCCCCCGCACAGGCGTCCGGATCCTGACGCCGGCCCGGTTCGTCCTGGACGTCTTGCGACATCACATAGTGACGGGGCGGTGTGTTGAACCGCGACCTTCGAGTTATGAGTCTGGGGTGCCCTCCGGCATCAGGGCATCAGCGAGGACATTGCATGGTCAAGCCGCTCTGCTCCGTCGAGGAGCATTTCCGCGTCGATCATGCTGAGCGACACTCGGCCGGCGGTGCTGTCGGTCCGGTCGGCGTCGAAGTTGCGGCGCTCACTCGTCGACCACGTGTCGACAAGAACTCCCAGCGACCACGGCCCCGACGGCCCCGTCGATCAGCTCGGCATCGTGCCGAGCCCTAGACCATCGTGGTCGGACCCGCAAGTGTTCCCCAACAACAAATGACCGTCGTGTCGCTACGGGCTGAGGCTGCCACGCTGGGCGGATCAGCTGACATTGCCCCGGGGGTCGACAGGTGATGGCGGTGGCTGCGAGAATGGAACCATGAAGCTTGGGATCGTGGGCAAGGGCGGAGTCGGCAAGACGACGCTGTCGGCGTTGATCGCGGAGGAATTCGTGCGTCGGGGAAAGCGAGTCGTGGCGATCGACACCGATTCCAATCCGAACCTCGGCATGTCACTCGGTCTCGAAGCAGGAGAGGTCGATGCGATGCCGGTCGTACCGCGCCGCCTTGCGCTGGGCGCAGACGGCGGGATGAGCGGAGCAGAATTCCTCGCCGAATACGGCCGGCCCACGCCGGCGGGAGTCACGCTCGTGTCGGCAATGCGGGTCGACCAAGCGGGCGGCGGTTGAACGTGTGGCAACCATGCTGCCGTGCGCAGCATGCTCGACAACCTGATGACTGACGACACCGACATCACGCTCGTGGACATGGAAGCCGGCTTGGAACACCTCAGCCGCTCCGGCGGAACGCTCGCCTATGCAGACGTGCTGGTCATGGTGATGGAACCAAGCCGCAAGTCCGTGCTCACCGCCGCGCGAACCGCTGCACTGGCGGACGAGCTCGGGATTCCGCGAACGCTCGCTGTCGGGAACAAGGCTCGCCCGGATGACGAGCAGTTCTTCGCCGACGCGTGCGCCGAGCACGGGGTCGAGCTCGCGGCGATCGTCCCCCTCGACGATGCGGTCACGACCGCCGATCGCAACGGAATCAGCGTTACGCAAGTGGGGGCGGACGCGGCTCGCCAGGCGGTGATCCGGCTCGTCAACCACCTTGAATCACTGGAGGCGACGGTCTCCTAGCCGGCCAAGAGGAGGGCGGCGAGGCCGCCGAGTGCGCACACGGCAGGCGCCTCGGGATCTGCGTCGAGCGGCGCACGATCTGCACGGTCGGCTGTGGGGATCGCGTCGTCCTCCGGCACGAAAAGCACCACGCGCCCATCAAGTGCTTTCTCCACTGCGATGCGGTCGACGTCGTCGACCATCCGGTTGGCGACGATGACGATCGGGCCCGACGTGTGCTCCGCAGCGAGCACAGCCGCCCTCGACGCGACCTCGAGCGACTTCACGGTCGGATCCGTCACGACGACGATTGCGTCGACGCGAGTCTCGCCGAGTCGGGTGAGCGTTCCCGTTCCGGCTTCGAAGTCGGCTACGACGATCGTGTCCTCATCGATGTCGAGTCCGAGCAACTGCTCGGGGGAGACCCCGCATCAAGGGCAACCGTGGTCGGGGTCCTCGATTTTGGAGACCATCGCCAGGCGGACTCCGTCTGGAGCGTCGGCGCCGAAGCGGTCGATGATCTCTTGCCAGGACCGAGCGTGCTCGACGTCGTCGCCGACCCCGTCGCGCAGCGAGAGCAGAGCCTCGGTCGCTGCCAGGCCCACTCCGAGCGACAATCCGAGGTTTGGATTGGTGTCACAGTCGAGGGCGACCACCCTGTGACCGGTCCTCGCGAGGGTGCGGGCGAGGATGGCAGATGTCGTCGTCTTGCCTGCACCGCCCTTGCCGACTACGGCGATCTTCACGGCGACTCCCTTCTCAAAGTGTCGACCAGGGATCGTATCGCATCGACCGCCGGCGAACCCGGGGCGTAGTCGAGCAATGGCACCCCGGCTCGCTCGGCAGCCGCGACCTCACGGTCACGGGGCACGACGCCGACGACGCGCAGGCCGCTGAATTCCGCCAGACGCGTCGCGTCTGGCGTACCGATCGCTTTGTTCGCGATCGCCACAACCCGTTGACCGCTGCCGCCGGGGGCCGCAAGCCGCGCGAGTCGGCGCGCCGACAGCATCGACGAGGGAGTGGCCTCGGCCACCACCACCAACATGTCAGCGAAGCCGGCCCATCCGAAGAACGCCTGCCGGGTGCCGCCCGGGAGGTCCCCCACGAGGTGCAGGTCGGTCGTCTCGGCAAGTGCGCGCACGATGAGCCGGAAACCCTGCTGCGCCGGACCGACGGAGCGAACATGACCGCGCGGCTTGCCGAATTGCAAGAGTCGAACACCGTCAGGTCCCTCGGCCGCGTACGCATCGATCGCCTCGATCCCCATCATCCCGCCCCGGAGTTGCCACTCGCTGTCAGGACCGTTTCCGATCTTCTCGGCGAGATCCGCCGGGAGGGCAGTGTCGGTGCTCGGGACGCCGAGGGAGATCGCGAGGCCAGGCAGTGGGTCGCTGTCGATCGCGACGACTCCACGATCGTCGGTTCGTGCGAGTAGACGACAGAACGAGCCGGCGATCACCGACTTGCCTGCACCTCCCTTGCCGACAAACGCGATTCGCATGGTGACCAGCCTCCCACAGCGCGTCAGCACGTCGCAGCCGCGATCGCGGCCTGACCGATGCTGATGCCTCCGTCGTTCGGCGGGACCCGGCGGTGGACGAGGACCTCCAAGCCCGCATCGACGACGGCGCTCTCGACGAGCGATGTCAGCATCGCGTTCTGGAACACGCCTCCGGTGAGCGCCACGGTCTGCAACCGCTCCCGGCGGGCGATGACGATCGCCGCTCGGGCGAGCCCGCTGGCCAGGCGCCTGTGGAAGTCGATGGCGATCTCGGGCGCCGATCGCCCTGCGATCCGGCCCGCCAAGGCATCGGCGACGAGCGCCGATGGGTCAAGCACCCATGGGCGGTCCGCATCCGGCTCCCCGATCCAGGTCCCGTCCACCGACGGAGCAGAACGCTCTTCGACGTAAGCGCTGGCGGCCGCCTCGAGTTCGACCGCAGCCTGTCCCTCGTAGCTCACCGTTGGGCGGAAGCCGGCGAGCGCGGCGATCGCGTCGAACAATCGGCCGCCGCTCGAGGTCATCGCGGTAGCACGGTGGTCGGACAGGGAGAGCACCGCTCGCCACCGAGGGTCGAGAGTCGGGCCGAGGTGGGCTGCGGCATCCGGACCGGAGGCGACGGCGACCCACGCAAGGGCCATCCGCCACGGCTCGCGAATCGCGACCGATCCGCCCGGCAGCGGAACGGGACGCAAGTGACCGACCCGCCTGGATTCGCGAAGGTCCGCCACCAAGAGCTCGCCTCCCCACAGGCTGCCGTCCGATCCCATCCCGAGCCCGTCGAACGCGACGCCGAGCACGGGTCCCGTCCGGCCGTGATCGACGAGGCATGACGCCACGTGCGCGTGATGGTGTTGAACGCCGAGAACGTGCCTATCGGAATCAACAGCCCACTTCGTCGACAAGTACTCGGGATGGAGATCGTGGACAACCACCTCAGGGTCGATGCCCGTGAGCTCGACGAGATGAGCGATCGCCTGCTCGAACGCCGCGTACGCGGCGGGGTGCTCCAGGTCGCCGAGATGGTGGCTGGCGACGATCTGATCACCGGCAGCGACGGCGACGGTGTTCTTCAGCTCGGCACCGACAGCGAGGATCCTGAGCACAGCCGGGCTCGGCAGTCGCAACGACTCCGGCGCATACCCACGCGAGCGGCGCACGAGCTGCGCCCGCCCACCGACGGCGCGCACCACCGAGTCATCGCAGCGGATCTCGATCGGCCGGTCGTGGTGCAAGAAGCCGTCACAGAGGTGTGTGAGGTGCGCTCGGGCCATGTCGATGCCGGCGGCGATCGGCTCGTGGGTGCGGTTGCCGCTGGTCATCACGAGCGGGCGGCCGACTCCCTCGAGGAGGAGGTGATGAAGCGGGCTGTACGCCATCATCACGCCGACATCGGGCAACCCCGGCGCGACGCCGGTTGCGATGGTCGTGTGCCTGCGGCGGCGCGCAATCACGATCGGCCGCCGCTGAGAGGTCAGCTCTGCGCGACCAGAGTGGTCGAGCGTGACGAGTGCCGAGGCCTCCTCCGCAGATGCGACCATCACAGCGAAGGGCTTGTCGTCTCGTGCCTTTCGTTTGCGCAGGCGGTCAACGGCGGCGGCGTCGTCCGCAATGACCGCCAAGTGATAGCCGCCGAGTCCTTTCACGGCGACGATTTCTCCCTCGAGCAGGGACGAGATTGCAGCAGCGAGCGCGTGTTCTCCGCTCAACGAGGTGCGAATCTCACCGGCGCGTTCCCACATCAGCGTCGGTCCGCAGGCGGGGCAAGCGATCGGCTCGGCGTGGAACCGCCGGTCGGCGGGGTCGTCGTACTCCGCGCGACAGGAAACACACAGGGGAAATCCGGCCATCGTGGTGCTGGCGCGGTCGTACGGGAGCGAGCGGATGATCGTGTATCGCGGCCCGCAGTCAGCACAGTTGGTGAACGGGTAACGAAAGCGGCGCGCCAACGGATCACGCATCTCCTGAAGGCACGCTTCACAGGTCGCCACGTCAACGGGCACTGCCAGCGCCGGGCCGGTGCCCGCCGTACTCGGTACCACATCGAAGCCGCGCAACCCGTCGGCTGCGATCTCGGCGATCTCGATGAGATTGATTCGCGCCAGAGCGGGCGGCATTCGGTGGAGACGCTCGACGAAGGCGTCCAGCGGCGCGGATTCTCCTTCGATCTCGATGATCAGCCGATCCCGTTCGTTACCTGCCCAACCGTCGAGGCCGAGCTCACGAGCCTGACGTACCGCCCACGGTCGGAACCCGACGCCCTGCACCGCGCCGTCGACGACGACCCTTCGGCGGAGCCGCGGGCCCATCAGCAGATGCGCGGCAGGGGGTCGCCGACGAGGAGATCGACGATCCGTGCCCCACCGAAGGCGGTCGTCATCGTGACCATGCCAGGAGGCTCCGAGGTCACCTCGCCGATCACGGCGGCACCGCGCCCGAGGGGGTGAGCGCTCATGGCGGCAAGCGCAGCGCCGGTCTGATTCGGCGGGACGATCGCCACGAGGCGCCCTTCGTTGGCGACGTACAGCGGATCGATGCCGAGCAGCTCGCACGCCGCCCTGACCTCTGGTCGCACCGGGAGAGCGGCCTCGTCCAGCACGACGCCGCAGGCAGCCGCCACTGCGAGCTCGTTCACAGCGCTGGCCACGCCGCCCCGCGTCGGATCACGCAGCCAACGGGTCTGGGGTGCAGCAGTCATCAACACCTCCACGAGTCCGTTGAGGGCGGCGGTGTCGGACCGAACGTCGGCCTCGATCGCAAGATCCCCTCTGGCGAGCATGATCGCGATCCCGTGGTCACCGATCGATCCGGAGACGATCACGCAATCTCCTGGGCGGACGAGCTCATGGGACAGGCGGCGCCCTTGCGGGACGACGCCGACTCCGGTGGTGGTGATGAACAGCCGATCCGCGGCGCCCCGCGGCACGACCTTGGTGTCACCGGCGACGATCTCCACCCCGGCGATGGAGGCGGCCGCCGCCATGTCGGCCACGAAACCGCGCAGTTCGTCGACGGCGAGGCCCTCCTCGAGGACAAAGGCTGCGCTGATCCACGACGGCTGCGCGCCGACCATCGCCAGGTCGTTCACCGTCCCGTTGATGGCGAGATCGCCGATCGAGCCGCCAGGAAAGCGCTGCGGTGTCACGACGTACGAGTCGGTGGTGATCGCGACGCGCTCACCGCCGATCTCGACCACCGCGGCGTCGTCCATCCGCCTCAGCACAGGATTCGCGAACGCGTCGAGGAACACCGCGTCGATCAGCGCAGCCGATGCTTTGCCACCGGCGCCGTGGGCCGTGGTGACGTGGGAGTCGGTGAGTCGCGGTCGTCGGCGGCGGAACTTCTCGATTCTGGCCTGAACTGCAGCCTCGCGATCTGCAGTGCCGTCCCCGGCGGTCATCCGGCGGTGACCGGAATCCGACCCCGGCCAGCGAAGCGGCCGAAGTTGTAGTAGGCGGCGCACGCGCCCTCGGACGAAACCATGCAGGTGCCGATGGGCGTCTCCGGGGTGCATCCCGTGCCGAACACCTTGCACTCCCACGGTTTGATGACGCCCTTCAGGACTTCCCCGCACTGGCAAGCCTTTGGATCCGCGACGCGCACTCCCGGGATCTCGAATCGATCCTCGGCGTCCCATGCAGCGAACTCGGGACGAAGTTTCAGCGCACTCTGCGAGATGAATCCAAGGCCTCGCCACTCGAAGTGCGGCCGCAGCTCGAACACCTCACGCAGCACTGCAATCGCTCGCGAGTTGCCCTGCTCACGCACGCACCGGATGTATTGGTTCTCCACCTCGCAACGGCCCTCCGCGATCTGGCGCAGCAGCATGACGATCGCCTGGAGGATGTCGAGTGGCTCGAAGCCAGCCGTGACGAGCGGCTTGCCGTACTGCGCGGGCACGAAGCGGAACGGCGCGTTGCCGACAACTGTGGCCACGTGTCCCGGACCGAGGAAGCCGTCCAAGCGGAGGTCGGGAGATCCGAGTATCGCCCGCAGCGGGGGAACGATCGTCACATGGTTGGAGAAGACCGAAAAATTTGCGACCCTCGCCTCGCGAGCTCGGAGGAGCGTCAAGGCGGTGGACGGCGCAGTGGTCTCGAATCCGACGGCGAAGAACACGACCTCGCGGTCAGGGTTGCGCTCGGCCAGTTGCAGCGCGTCCATCGGCGAGTACACCATCCGCACGTCGGCCCCGTGCGCCTTCGCCTCGAGCAGCGTGCCCGAACCGCCCGGCACGCGCATCATGTCGCCGAAACTCGTGAATATCACCCCAGGCTGCTGGGCGACGGCGATCGCGTCGTCCACCCGTCCCATCGGGATGACGCACACCGGGCATCCGGGCCCGTGGACGAGCTCGACGTTCTCGGGCAAGAGACCCTCGATCCCGTGCCGGTAAATGGTGTGAGTGTGCCCGCCGCACACCTCCATGAAAGCGAGCGGGGTGCTACCCGCAAGGAGGTAAATCTCGGTGAGCACCGCTTGCGCCGCCACCGGATCGCGAAACTCGTCGACGAACCTCACGACGGCCCAGGTCGTTCGAGGTGAGTGCTGATCAGCGCCACGAGCTTTGCTGCGACGGCGGTCTGCGCCTCCTGGATTCGGTGCACGGAGTCGGAGTCGATGCACAGACAATGATCCACGCGCGTCCGCAACGCACCGCCTCCGTAGCCGGCGATGGCGATCGTGAGGATCCCTCCGCGGCGCGCGTGGTCCACCGCGGCAAGGACGTTCGCCGAGCCCCCGCTCGTCGAGAACGCGATGACGACGTCGCCCGGGCGCCCGTGGGCTGCGAGTTGGCGAGCGAAGATCACGTCAATTCCTATGTCGTTGGCGAGCGCAGTCAGCACAGCCGGCTCTGCGGCAAGCGAGATAGCCGGCAGCGAACGGGGTGCGGCGGCATCGCACATCCGCACGAACGCGGAGGCGTCGGTAGCGCTCCCCCCGTTGCCCAACGCGAGAATCCGACCGCCTGCGCGCACACGGCCTGCGGCAGGGATGGCGGCTTGCGTGAGCTCCGCCTCGAGCTCGACGAGAGTTCGCTGCCTGAGAGTTCGGCTTTCGTCCCACTTCGCCGCCGCCGAACGTCCGAGGTCGGCCAGCACCTCCGCAGGATCGCGAGCGGTCTCGCCGAGGAACGGATAGAGGAAACCTGTGTCCTCAACCACGAGTGGCTCCGAGGATCACGGGCGCTTCCAACCGTTTGATCGCGACACCTGCGTGCACAATGACCAGATCGCCCGACTGACACGGCTCCACGAGGGTCAGGTCGATGTGACGGCGGAGGCCGGCCACGATGACCGTGGAGTCGAATCCCGCGGTCGCGACGTCGACCTCGCCGAGCTCGCCTGCATCCATGCAGGCGGGACACGTCGAAGCCTCGGCGGCACCGTCGAGTAGGTCGGGTTGCTCGGAGCACACGTGGGTGAGCTCCCACAGCAGGTGGTAGGCGCAGACGATGTCAGCATGGTCGGCCGCCGCGCCGAGCCACACCACGTTCGCGCCTGTATCGATGGTCGGCCGCTCGCCGTGAGCGAGCAGGATCGCGCCGATACCCCACGCTGGGGCGCGCCCGACAACGTCGAGGAGTCCGGCGTCGTCTCCGGACCCGATTGCGACGAGGACGTCACCGGGCCGTGCGGAGTGCCGTAGACGAGCGGCTGCACCGTCGGGTGCCAACACGATCGCGGGTCGGGCGCGCTTGCCGACGATCACCGGGTGCACGAACTCCACCGCAAGGTGCTCGGCGTGGGTGGGCCACGCCGGCGACCAGCACCACAGAGTCGCCCCCCGATGGAAATGACGCGCAAGGACGAGCGACGCAGACGCGAGCGCATCATGTGGTGCAGCGGTCACGGCGATGAGCCTTGCTCCATCTGCGCGATCTCCTCGTCGTAGACGGAACCCAGCATCTTGATGAAGTCCAGCGTGCGCTTCGCCTCGTCCTCGTCGATCTTCGCCATTGCGAATCCGACGTGGATCAGCACCCAGTCTCCGACACCGATCCCACCCTCGTCACCGGCAACCAGTTCGACGTTGACCTCGCGCCGCACGCCATCCACTTCCGCCACGGCCTGGTGCGGTCGCGCTGGATCGTAGACGACTATCTGGCCGGGGAGCCCGAGGCACATCAGCGAACCCCTGTTCTCGCGGCGAGAACCGCATCGAGCACTCGGCCCACAGCGACGGACACGGGCCCGGCGGGGTCGGCGTCGAGCAGGGGGCGAGCCGTGCGGTCGGCGTCGATCACGGCATCCGAAAACGGGACTTCACCGAGGCGGGCCAGCCCATGGCGATCGCAGAACTCTGCCACGGCTTCACTGTCGGCCACCGAGCGAACCTTGTTCGCGACTACGACCGTGCGCGTGGATGGCAGCTCGGCGGCGAGGTCGGCCAGTCGACGCGTCGCTTCCAGAGAGCGGTAGTACGGCTCGGTGACGAGCACAAGCACGTCCGCGAATCGAGCAGTGCCGCGGCTCACATGCTCGGGAGACGCCTCGAGGTCGACGACCGTGAGCGTTTCTGGTTGTGTCTCGCCGAGTTCTGCGAGCACCGCACTGACGGCAGCGTGTGCAGAGCACAGACAGCCCTCACCGGCATGCGCTGGCGCACCCATGAGGAGCAGACGCACGCCGTCCGGTGCGACGGTGCCGTGCGCGGCAAACACCTCGTCGACCGACACGGTGAGACTGGGCCCGGTGAGCTTGCGCGAAACGGACGAGGCCGGGATTCCCGCGAGTCCAGCCGCAAGAGCGGGGGCCACTCCGAGCGCGGCGGCGATGTTCGGGTTGCTGTCGGCATCGATCGCGACGACGTTCATGCCTCGACGCGCGGCGAGGCGAGCCAGCGTGGCCGCGATCGTCGTCTTGCCGGCACCGCCCTTTCCCGCCAACGCAACCCTCACGATGATCCGAGGACGCGCGTCGCCCTGTCGACGAGCTCGCCGAGTAGTCCGACCGTCGACTCGATCTCCGCCACCTCAACCGCGAGCGCAGCACGTCCTTCGGGGGTGAGCGCGTAGGTGCGTCGCGGCGGCCCCGACGATGAAATCTCCCACCACGACTCGAGCGATCCCTGCTGCTCCATCGACCGCAACATGCGGTAGAGCCCTCCGGTGTCGATCGCGATCAAACCCAAACCCGGCAGCTGTTCGAGCAACTCATACCCGTGAGATGGACCTGGCGCGACGAGCACGAGAAGAGTGGTGCGCAGGTACGACCTGGGAAGCTTGCGTTCGGTGAATCTGCCCTCCATCATCGGTTCCCATCATGCTCATGGCCATGGCCGCGACGTTGGGCCACACAGGCGTCTGACTCGTCGACCGACATGTGACACCAACAGTCGTCACTGCACTCGCCGTGGGTGGGTCGCATCAGTTCGTCGAAGGACAGGGCGAACTCAACTCCGCCCTCCTCCAGCCCGCGCTCGGACAGCGTGTACCAAGTGCCATCGCGGTGGAGGTACTCCTCCTCGACGAGTCGGTCGAGATAGGAGATGCCGTTCGTTGCGTCGACGCCGAGGAAGCGTTCGATCAGCGGCGGGTCGACGAGATCCCCGAAACCCTCGCCGCGCAGCCAGTACATCACCTGAAGGATCTCGCTACGCCAGTACATGGCGCGCAGCGCCTCGCTCTTCGGCGGCTGAAGCTCAGACATGAGGCGCGGCGGTCGAGGGTCCTGTCGACGCAGCGGCGGCGGCACCCTCCGCAAGCCCCGCTACGCCGTCGAGGGCGGCCGCGATGACGGTCAGCTGTTGGTTGATGCGGGTGACCGACGGTCCGATCGTCTCGCACTGCGTCTCGATGGCGCGGACCCCGAACGTCACCTTGCCGAGCAGATCGCTGGTTGCCCGCAGCGAACGGCCGATACGCGCAAGGTACACGGCGAGCGCGCCGATGACGAGAGCGATCTCCATGACGGTGGCGATGATGAGCAGCGTGCGCACGTCAGCTCTGCTCCCGGAGGAACGCGTCGTGGCGGAGTGCCTCGGCGGTCAGCGAGTCGAGTTTGTCGGATGTGGTGTGCAAGAGCCAGGTCGTCGCTGTGTTGCGGGCGACGGCCTTGCCAGCACCCCAGATGGCCTCGGCCCCGTGTTCGATCCGACGTACGTGGTTGAGGAAGATCTGGAGCAGGACGACCGCGACGACCGCTACCACGAGACCGAGACCGAGGGTGATCGCCCAATACCCGTTCGTCGACATCAGGGCACCGCCTTCGATGCCAGGTGCTCACGGGCGCTGGTCGCGGCTGCGACGATTCGTGTCGCCACCTGGTTGGTGTCGTCTACTGCCCAGAGCGCGAGCGTGTTCGCCTGCGCCGCCTCGAGCGCAGCAAAAATGTCCTCCGCCTTGCCCGCCGCCCTCGCAGCACCTCTGATCATCAGTAGCAGGAGCACGACGACGATCGCGACGACCGCTGCTCCGATCAACCAACCCAAAACCCATCCGCTCACGGTCGACCCCCGTTTCGCATGCTCGTAGTAGATGCAATATACACCGACCGGCCCGCCGACGATGCACCGGAGAACCCAATAGGTGTATCTTGCACCTAGACGCACGATGGAGGGGGTTTCCGATGTCCCAGGATGGCGACGGCCAGCCCGAACCGGTCGACGCACCGACCGCAGGGCAACCACACGGAACTGGCGCTGGTCCCGACCACGCTGGCGGTGTTTCCACCGACTCGCCGGCAACGGCGGGCGAGCCCGTCTCACTCGGCCAGGGCGGCGCGATGCCCGGCGGCGCGGAGATGGACCAATGGGAGTCCTCCAGCATCGATCCGCTGGCGCCGATCGCGATCCGCAGCCGGTCGATGGTCGAGCCAGATGACACGTTGCGCATCGGCCCGCTGCGCAAGATCTATCTCATCTGGCTCGTCGGCGCATCGTGTGACGGTTGCACGGTCGCCGTGTCGGGCGCGACGCACCCGCGCGTCGAGCACCTCCTCGCAGGGATCATCCCGGGGCTTCCGCGCGTGGAGATCATCCACACCGTCTTGTCCGTCGAGTCTGGCGCGGAGTGGGTTGCAAATCTGTTCATGGCAGAGGCCGGCGAGCTCGACGCCCCCTACGTGATCACATGGGAGGGATCGGTGATGGACGAGACCCTCTCCGGCGACGGCTACTGGATGGGCCTCGGCGAGGACCCCGAGACGGGGCGCCAGATCACCAGCCTCGAGTGGCTCGATCGCCTGGCACCGGGCGCTGCGGCGGTGATCGCCATCGGCACCTGTGCGACGTGGGGCGGAATCCCGGCGGCGAAGGGCAACCCGACCAACGCGATGGGGGTGATGGACCACCTCGGCAAGGACTACGTCTCCGCGCTGGGAGTGCCGGTGGTCAACGTCCCCGGCTGTGCCCCGGTGGGCGACAACTACCTGGAGACGGCAGCGGCGGTGCTGCTGTTCTTGAACGGGATCGCACCGCTACCGGAATTCGACGAGCTCGGGCGACCGGCGTGGCTGTTCGGCGAGACGGTCCATCGGCACTGCCCCCGCGCCGGCTACTACGAGGAGGGCGTGTTCGCCGAGGCGTATGGCGACAAGGAGTGCCTGGTCGAGCTCGGCTGCTGGGGGCCCGTGGTTCAGTGCAACATCGCCGAGCGAGGCATGCTCGACGGACACGGCGGCTGCATGCAGATGGGCGGGATTTGCATCGGGTGCACCATGCCGGGTTTCCCCGACAAGTTCTCGCCGTTTTACGAGGCACCCCCAGGTGCCATGTTGTCGAGTACGACGAGCAGGGTCACCGGCGGGTTCATCCGGCGAATGCGCGAGGTGAGCCAGGCCGACAAGAACATGTCTGCGCGCTGGGAAGACGACGCGCCAAGTGCATGGGCGCGCAACCGCACGGGGCCGCGGGGCGCCGTCAAGCTGCTGCACCGGTTCTATTCCAAGCATCAGCACTCGAAAGAGTCCTACAACTAACCCGGCCGGAGGGCTCACAATGTGCTTCAAGAACCTGCCCATCGAGTTCGACCTCGACGGCAACGCCCGACTGCGAGACGGCATCGACGACCCGTACGCCGTGACGGTGGCTGCACCGAAGGAGTACGTGCGGCTGCCCGACGGCCCCGGGGCCACGTCGGCGGCGCCGCCACGTCTGCGCGACTGGAGCATCGACCCGGTGACGCGTGTCGCCGGCGCGCTGGCAGTGCACACCGTGCTCGATCTCGACAAGCGCGAAGCGGTCGAGGCCCACTCCCAGGCGATGCTCTTCCGTGGGTACGAGGTGATCCTCAAGGGCCGAGACCCGCGCGACGCGATCGACATCAGCTCGCGGGCGTGTGGCGTGTGCGGTGGCGTCCACTCCACGGTCTCGGCGCTCGCGATCGAGCAGGCGTTCGGGATCTGTCCGCCTCCGCTCGGCGTCCTCGTTCGCAACCTCGGCGAGGTCGGGGAGATGTTCTACGACCATCCGCTCCATCTAGGTCTCCTCGCCGGGCCGGATTACTCCACCTCCATCGTCGCCGTCACCAACCCCGAACTCGTCACGCTGGCCGAGCGCACGCCCGCCCGTCATGCCGACGTGCACGGGTTCAAGACGATGAAGGACCTCATGGATGCCCTCAACCCGTTGACGGGCAAGATCTACCTCGAGTCGCTCGAGTACACCCGCGTCGGCCGGATCATGTGCATGCAGATGTACGGAAAGTACCCGCATCCCTCGACGCTGGTCCCGGGTGGCGTGTCGACCACGATCAGCACGTCGTCGTTCAACGAGTACTACACCCAGCTCGGCAAGATCTTCGACTACTGCAAGGTCATGGCGGCCACGTGGGACGACATCGCCGACTTTTTTCTCGAGGCGAACCCCGAGTACGAGCGGGTCGGCGCCCGACCCACCAACCTGATCCAGACCGGCATCTGGGACGACCCGGAGGCGTACGACGCGACCTACGCGAACTGCAACGAGTGGGGCGACAAACGGTGGGCGCTGCCGGGGATCATCCTCGACGGCGAGCTGCGTACGACCCGATTGACAGACATCAACATGGGGGTCGAGGAGTTCGTCGAGCACTCCTACTACGACGACTGGACGGTCGGGACCACACCCCGGTTCGCCGCCGATCCGCTCGGCAACCCGATCTCGCCCTACCACGCCTGGAACAAGGAGACGATCCCCCGCCCGCAGGGCAAGAACTTCAAGGAGAAGTACAGCTGGGATTGCGCGCCGCGGTGGGACCGACAGGTGATGGAGACCGGCACCTACGGGCGGATGTGGACGACAGCGCTCGCCGGCCGCACCCCCGACAACCCGTTCCTCGAATCCACCGGCGACGGGCTGCGGATCGTCCTCCCCCGCCATGGGCTGCCCGAGATGGAGCTCAATTGGAAGGTCCCGCGGACGCTCAACGCCCTCGAGCGCAACCGTGGCCGTGCGTACGCAATGGGTTTCACCGCTGCGATCGGCATGAACTGCATCCTCAAGGCGTTCGAATACTGGCGCAACGGCGAGACGGCGGTCAGTGTGCCGTACAAGGTGCCCAAGGACGAGCGAGTGGCAGTGGGATTCTGGGAGGCCGGCCGCGGGTTCCTCACCCATCACCTACACATGGACGGTGGAAAGATCGTGAACTACCAGATCAACACCCCATCCACGTGGAACGCCTCGCCGCGCGACCCCTTCGGCAACCCAGGCCCGTATGAGCAAGCGATCGTCGGAACCCCGATCTTGGAGAGCGTGAGCGACGAAAACGTGAAGGGGATCGACATCCTGCGCGCCATCCGCAGCTTCGACCCCTGCATGCCGTGCACCACGCACATGGATACCGGCAGAGGTGTCATTGTGCGTGAGGTGAACTCCTGCGGCTGCACGCTCGAATGACGGGACCCGTTCTCGTCGGTGGCGTCGGCCTGCCATGGCTCCGCGACCTCGACTTCGGGACCCAGTTCATCGTGCGCGTCGAGTCCGAGAGCTGGCCGGATGACGTCATCCTCGAGGACCTCTCGTATGCGGCGCACCGAGTCCTACATCGCCTCCAGGAAATCGTTCCCCGCAAGGTCGTGCTCGTCGGCGCGATGCCACGAGACGTCGACCCGCCAGGCACCATCCGCTGCTACACGCTGGACCTGACCCCGCCCCCGCCCGAGGAGGTCCATGAGCGCCTTACCGAAGCAGTCGGGGGGATCATCGACCTGGACCACACTCTTGCCGTCGTGCGCCATTGGCACGCGCTCCCGGAGGACACCACGGTCATCGAGGTCGAGCCGGCTGACCGTTCGTTCGGCCTTGGGTTCAGCGAGCCCGTGGAAGCCGCAGTGGAGGAAGTCCTCCGGCTCGTGCGCCAGAAGGTCGGCGCGATAGAGCCGCGGACATGACCGCATTCAGCGACGAACTGCCGCACGACGAGGTACTGGCAGCGATCGCTGCACTCGCCGAGAAGCTCAGCGAGCACCCAGACGTGGGACAGGAGGTGCTGGAACTTCTCGACTGGGTCGATGCGTTTCATCGCGAGGGGCTCGGTCGACTCGTCGAGATGATCCGTGCGTGGCGCGGCGAGATCTTTCTCGAGTCGGTCGCCGGTGATGTCGTAGCCGGCGGACTCCTCGCCGCTTACGATCTCGGCGAGGGTGCACGGGAATCGGCGGAGGCGGCCGTCGAACGCGCAATGGCCGAGATCCGCCCGTTCGCGGCTTCTCACGGCGGTGACATCGAGGTCATCGGCATCTACGACGGCGTGGTCGAGGTCCGTCTGCGCGGCACCTGCGACGGATGCCCGAGCTCGGCAGCGACGCTGACGCATGGGGTGGAGGAGGCCCTGCGCCGGCAGTGGGTGAATTTCCGCCGGCTCGACCTTGCTGAGGCCGCCACGGTGGACTCGGCCAAGGCCGACCTGATCTGCCCGGTGCCCGAACCGCCGCAAATCGCCATGTCCGATGCCGTTCGACCGCAGCGGGTGCAGATCCGCGGCCATGAGCTCGCCTGACTGGGGCCCGTGATGGACGTCGATCCGACATCGCTCGCCTTCCGGGCGCGAGCCCTCGCGCAAGCGCACGCCCTGAGCGGTGCGGCACAGCGGATGATGAACCGGGCGGTGGCCGATGAGGCGCGCACGCAACCGCGTCCCGAACTCGGCGCCTGGGCCGGTGCCGCCTTCACCCAGGGCTACTGCCTCCGACGGGTCCAGGAGGATGGCACCGTCTTCGAGGACTTCGCGCCGGACGACGACGCGCTCGATCGGGCAGGAACCGAACGAGCCGCCGAACTGCGCACGAACTCCGCCGACGTCGTGACCGTTGCGGCGCTCGACCTGATCGTCGGGTCGCAGGTCGAGCAGCGCGTCGAACCATGGCGCGACGAGATCGACGACGCGACGCGGCTCGAACTCGAGCAGTACCTCACGTGGTGGGTGGTCAAGGGGTACGGCGTTCGGGTCGCCGAGACATCGGGCCCGGCGCCGTGACGCGGGTGCTGATCGCGGGGGTGGGCAACGTGCTGCGCGGTGACGACGGTTTCGGAGTGGAGGTCGCACACCGCCTCGAGGAAATGGCGCTGCCAGCCGGTATCCGAGTGGTGGAGACGGGCATCGGCGGCATCGCACTCGTTCAGGAGTTGCAGGATGGATGGGATGCGTTGATCGTCATCGACACGGTCGACCGCTCGCGTGCGCCCGGGACAGTGATGGTGATCGAGCCTGACATCGTCGACGTCGAAGCGCTCAGCTGGAGCGAGCGTCACGACCTGCTCGCCGACATGCACCTCGCCACCCCCGCACGTGCGCTGATGCTCGCGCGCGCCCTCGGCGTACTGCCCCCGGTCGTGCGGCTGGTGGGATGCCAGCCGGTCGACGCCGAACGAGTCGGGATCGGACTCGACCCGATGATGGTCTCGTCGGTCGACGTGGCGGTGCGGCAAGTGCTCGACGAGGTCACCCGGCTGATCGCGCTGCCACTCGATGGTTGACGCCGATGACTGACGAGGCCTCCTCGATAGCGCGGCTCGAAGAGGAACTGCTGGCGACGCCGAAGGAGACCAAACCGTACGAACAGGCCCTCGTCGCCCACCGGCTCGGACTCGCTCGCGCCGAAGCAGCATCCGGCTCGTCGGCGGACGGCCTCCGCCGTTCACTCGAGAACTTCGACGTGGCTGCTGCGCTGCTCGACCCGCGCTATCACCCCATCGAGCACGGGCGGGTGCTGACGGCAGCTGGCTCCATCCGACGCAGTCTGGGTGAGCCCCACCGTGCCCTCGAGCTCTTCACTCGCGCCGCCCAACTGACCATCGGCCGGCTGAGCACCAACGAGGCGGCTGCGATGCACAACAACATCGGCCTCGCGCTGCTCGACGTCGGCGACCGCCTCCGTGCGATCGAACAGTTCGGTGAGGCGGTCGCGATGTTCGACGTCATCAGCGCCGAAGGGCGCCGCGGAACGGCCGCCGCACTGCACAACAGGGGTCTCGCTCGGGCGGAGTCCGGCCAGACGGCGGATCTCGTCGCCGCCATCGCCGACCACGATCTCGCCTTGGGGTCAGTCGACTTCGAGGAGGCGCCGCTCCATCATGGGCTCGTCCATCAGAGTCGCGGCGTGGCTGCCGCAGCCATGGCGGCCGCCGATCCCGATGCGGCTGCGAGCTGGCGCACGGCTGCGACCGCATCGTTCACGTCGGCGCTCGACGTGTTCACCTGGCCGGATCACCCAGTCCACCACGGCATCGTCAGCTACAACCTCGGCCGGATATGCGCCGCTGGTGCGTCGCTCGCCGAGCGCCGGCTGGCGGTGGTGTGCTTCGAGGATGCCGTCATGGCTTTCGACCCGCGCCGACAGGCAGCTCCGTGGCGCGAGGCCTACGACGCTCTGGCAAAGGCCGAACAACTGCTCGCGCTCGAGCATCCTGGCTGGAACCGCTCCGACCATCTGGTGGCGTTGCTGCACGCCGATCCCAATGGCGCCCAACGGTTGATCCGTCGACGTCTCGTCCGCTGGCTGGCGTCGCCGCCGCCGGCACGCGACGCAGCCCTGGCCGACCTCGTTCGCGCCATCACGCAGGCCGAATGGCAGATCGGAAGCGGGGCGCTGCTCCTGGTCCTGTCCAGCGTGATGGAACTGCCGCTCCAGGCGCAGACGGCAGTGTTCGACGCCCTGGTCACCGTTCGGAGCTCCGCCGACGCAACAAGACGCGAAGTCCTCGATCGGCTGGTCGATCGTGCAATCGGCGAGGCGTTGAACGGCCCTCAGCGTGTTTTCGTGCGGGATCACCTGACCAACGGAGGTTTCGAACGACCATGAACTCGCACAACGCAGCCGACCCTGTCGCGGCTGCGCGAGCCTTCGTCGGCGCCATCGCCTGGAACGAGCACACGACCGTGTGGGATCTCCTCGCCCCGACTGCTCGGGCCGCGGTACTCGACCTCGCGACGCGTCGCGGCATGGATCCGTTGCTCGCAGCGCGTCTTCGCGAGGGCACGACCGGGACCGAGGAACGCGACCAGTTCCTCGCCGACTTGCTCCGAGGCCTGGCCAGGGAGCTACCCGGAGTCGACCTCGACACCGTGCGATGCGCGCCCGGAGGAGAAGGAACGACGGTCGCTGGTTCCACGCTCGTCCACCTTTCCGTCTCTGCACCAGCCGAACTCGGTGGAGACGTGCCCGTCGGTCAGGTCGAACTCGTGGCGGACAGTGACGGTCGCTGGTCGGTCATACGACTCGACGGCGTCTGATGAGCGATGCGCATCGACACTTCGAGGTTGCGGTCAACGCGGAAGCTCTAGCCCTGGCGTGGGCACGCCAGGAAGGTGCGCCGACCGGCGCCGTCGTGACCGTCGACCACGAGATCAGCCCGCGCGGCAGACTCGGCCGTCTGTGGCCCCAAGCCCAGGAGCGCACGGCGGTGCTCGCGATGGTGTGGCGCCCGACGTTGCGGGCCGAGGAGGCGGACCTGGTGTGGGCCGCCTCGTCCCTCGGTCTGGTGGAGGCCGCACGTGCCATTCTCGGAGGAGGCACCGCAAGGACATGGTGGCCGGAGATGGTGGTCGACGCCGACGAGCGCCGGATCGGGGAACTGCGCGCCGAGGTGCAGCTCGGGCCTGGGCGCGTCGCGTCTGCTGTGATCACTGCACGGCTCGACCTCGAGGCTTTCCCCGGCGTCGACCGCGATGTCGCCACCGCGGAGATGATCGACGCGCTGAGGAACGGCATCGACCACCTGAACGGTGGCCTCGACGAGCTTCGCGCTTCCTACTCCCGATCGTGCGTCCTCATCGGTCGTCGGGTCACAGCGCGCCTGCTACCGCGTGGCGCGGCCCGCGGCGCAGTGCGCGGCATCGACGAACTCGGGCGGCTCCAGCTGGTGTCCGCCACAGGTCTGGTCGAGTGCGTCCCGGTTGTCGGCTTCGATCGCATCGAGATCGCCGCGTAGCGCCGCGTTGTGGCTCAGTCTCAGCATGACGTTGCATGGCGTGACCGCCGACGACCGCCTCACGGCAGGAACCCCGATTCGCCGATCGACGCTGCCTCGATTGGCGACACGAGATGGCAGGAACAGACCCTCTGGGCGTCGATGCGCTGCAACGTAGGTTCATCGACAACGCAGCGATCGAAGGCCAACCAGCACCGCGTGTGGAAGCGGCACCCACTCGGTGGTGCGGCGGGGTCCGGAAGATCCCCGACGAGGACGATCCTGCGCCCTGATCCTCGCTCCGCTGGTGAGGTGATCGGCACCGCCGACAGCAGCGCTCGCGTATACGGGTGCGCAGGGTCGGCGTAGACCGTGGCCGTGTCACCGACCTCGACGAACCGGCCGACGTACATCACGGCGACGCGGTCACAAATTCGGCGCACAACTGTCAAGTCGTGCGACACGAACACGTAGGCGAGGCCGAGGTCGCGCTGGAGCCGCTCGAGCAGCTCGAGGATCTGTGCCTGGATGGGGACGTCGAGCGAGGAAACCGGCTCGTCGAGGACGAGTACCTTCGGCTCCAGCGCCAGGGCACGGGCGATGCCCACCCGCTGCCGTTGGCCCCCGCTGAGCTGGTGCGGGTAGCGGCCGCTCAGATCAGGCTGGAGACCGACCATCTCGAACAGCTCACGCACTCGACCCCCGCCGCCTGCTCCATGACGGCCATGCGTCCGCAACGGCTCGGCGACTATATCGCCGACCGAGCGTCGCGGGTTGAGCGCCGAGAACGAGTCCTGAAACACGATCCTGAGCCGCGCACGGACCTCGCGCAGATCCCGGCCGGCGAGGCCGGTGATGTCGCGCCCCTCGAATCGGATCGTGCCCGATGTCGGGTGTAGGAGCCGCACGATCGTACGAACCAAGGTCGACTTGCCGCAACCGGACTCGCCGACCACGCCCAGGCTCTCGCCAGGATGGAGATCGAAGCTGACCCCGTCGACCGCGTGGACGACGTCGCTGTGCCGACCGGAGCGACTTCGAAAGTGCGTGACGAGATCACGAACCTCGAGTACCGGCCCCGAATCAACTCGAGGCGCGGCCGGTCGCAGTCGCGAACGGCTCGGACCACGCGCGAGGAGGCCGGCTGTGTACGGCAGTCGTGGCGACGCGAATACGTGCCCGACTGTGCCTGACTCCACCGCTCGACCCTCGTGCAGCACCACGACGGTGTCGGCCATCTCGGCGATCACGCCGAGGTCGTGCGTGATCAACACGATCGCCGTGCCGGTCTCGCGCTGCACGTCGCGCAACACGCCGAGCACTTGGGCCTGGACAGTGACGTCGAGCGCGGTCGTCGACTCGTCCGCGACGAGCAGCTTCGGTCCGTTGGCGATGGCCATCGCAATCATCGCTCTCTGGCGCATACCTCCCGACCATTGATGCGGATGGTCACGCCAGCGACGCGCCGCGAACGGGACCCCCACCAGCTCCAAGAGCTCGATGGCGCGGATCCTTGCACCAGCGCGAGAGACGCCCGCATCGTGCAAGCGGATCGCCTCCGCGATCTGGTCGCCGACCCGGAACGAGGGATGCATCGAGGTCAGCGGGTCCTGGAAGACCATGCCGATGTCCTTCCCGCGCACGTTCCGCAGCTCCTTGGGGCGGAGTTGAAGCAGGTCGACCCCCTCGAGGCGGGCTGCGCCGCGCACCAGGCGCGCCGACGACGGCAGGAGTCCGAGAGCAGCGAGCATAGTGACGCTCTTGCCGGCTCCGGACTGCCCGACGACACCGAGCGTCTCCCCTTGCGCCACCTCGAAGTCGACACCGTCGACCACCCGCAACCGACCGGCCCTCGTCTCGAACTCGACGGTGAGATCGCTGACCTCGAGCACCGCGCGACGGCGGGCTTCTGGCACCGCAGTGGTTCTCATCGCCCACCGCCGAGCGAGCCGGTCACGGCGTCGGCAAGCAGATTCAGACCGAGCACGGCGACGACGATCGCCAGACCGGGGAAGAAGGCCAGCCACCACGCGACCCTGATGAAGTCCTGGCCCTCACTCGCCAACGAGCCAAGGCTCACCACGTTGGGGTCCCCGAGGCCGAGAAAGCCGAGACTCGCCTCGATGAGCATGACCTGGGCGACGAGCAGCCCGACCACGACGACCGCCGACGGGACGACATTCGGCAACAGTTCGCGCAGGATGATCCGCAGCGGTGACGAGCCATCGGCCCGTGCCGCCTCGATGAACTCGCGCTCGCGAAGTGAGAGAGTCTCGGCCCGCACGACGCGAGCAAGGAGTGGCCACGACGACAATCCCAGCACCAAGACGAGTTGGCGGAGACCAGGTCCGAACATCGCAATCACCACGATCGCGAGGAAGAATCGCGGGAGCACCTGCACGAACTCCGTAGATCGCATCAGGACTTGGTCGAGCCAGCCTGCCCGGTAGCCGGCGGCCAGACCCACCGACATGCCGACGACGACGACGATCGCAGCGACTCCCCCTGCGACGAACAATGTCGTCCGCAACCCATGAAGGACACCGCTGAAGGCGTCCCGCCCCAATGCGTCGGTGCCCATCGGAAACGAGAGGGACGGCTTTGCGAGTGACGGACCGTCGACGGAGAACGGATCGTTCGGCGCCACCCACGGACCGATGATGCCGCCGACCACGACGACGAGCACGAGGAACGCTCCGATCGCCCCGGCCGGTCGAGCCAGTACAGCGGTCCACGATTGGTGGTGCGCTGGTCGGCCGGTCAGCTCTGGAACCGGAACGTCAGCCATAACGAACCCGCGGATCGAGCCATCTGTAGGCGAGGTCGGTGAGGAGATTGGCCAGAACGACTGTCATGGCGATCACGAAGAACAACGCGAGCACGATCGGTGTGTCCCGCGCTTGAACGCTGCTGACCATGAGCCCACCGACGCCGGGCCAGGAGAACACCGCCTCGACGACGATCGTGCCCGCAACGAGTTGCCCGACTCGTCCACCGACCAACGTGACCACGGGCAGCATCGCCCTGCGGAGAGCGTGCTTGACCATCACTCGCACCTCCCCGGCACCCTTCGCGCGTGCAGTGCGCACGTGATCCCGACCGAGCTCGTCGAGCAACCCGGAGCGCGTGAGTCGAGCGACCGCTGCGATCTCCTGCGCCGCAAGCGCGATGACCGGGAGGACGAGATGGTGAGCGACGTCCGCGACATGAGTCAAGCCGGTGTAGTTCTCCCGGGCCGTCGTCATCCCCTGCACCGGAAACCAGCCCATTCGCAACGCGAACAGCAGCATCATCAACTGGCCGACGAGGAACACCGGCGTGGCATACAACCCGAGCGAGGTTGCACTGATCAGCGCATCTCTCGCGCCGTGGGGACGGGCAGCGGCGGCGATGCCGGCGGCAAGGCCGAGGAAGGTCGACAGCGCCAGGGCGGTCGCGGTGAGCAGGAGAGTGGCAGGAACGCGCTCGAACACGACATCGAGAGCGGGTCGCCCGCTGGTGTAGGAGGTGCCGAGATCCCCCCGGATGACATTTGCGACGTACGTACCGAGCTGGACGACCAGAGGCTGATCGAGCCCGAACTTGTTCCGCACCCTCTCGTAGTAGGCCTCGTCCCCACCGTCGCCGGCAAGGGCGAGAACTGGGTCCCCTGGCGCAGCATGAATGAGCAGGAACCCGACGAGAAGGATCCCGGCACACGTCGGAAGGACCTGGAGGAGGCGCCACACGGCGTAGCGCGTCGTCACAGGGGACGACCGCTCAGCTGCAGGAGGCGGTCTCTGCGAAGTGGCCAGACGGCCCGAAACCCTCGCAGTCAGCGGTGAACAGCCGAGTCGACTCGGTCTCGACGATCCAGAAGTAGGGAAGGTCGGCGACCACCTGCTCCTGGATCTGCCGATAGAGCTCAGTTCGCTGTTCGGCGTCGATCGTGGCCGCCGCCTCGGCGAAGAGTGCGTCGACCTCGTCGTTGCGGTACGCCGCGGCGTTGCTGAACGGAACGCTGCCGATGCGTGCCGAGTCGTACATCCGGCGAACACCGATCTCGGGATCCTGCCCGTTGCAGTACGAAATGATGTTCGTGTCGAACGCCCGTTCTGTGAAAACCTTCTCGGCGAAGACGGGAGGCTCGAGCGGTGTCAGAGTGACCTCCATGCCGACCTCAGCGAGCTGAGCGCGGAACAGCTCGCCGTAAGCTGCGAACGTCGGGAAATGCACGAAGTCGAATGCGAGCGACGTGCCGTCCTCGAGTCCTTCGACCCCCTGGGAGATCCTCGTCCCATCGCCGTCGCTCACCCAGCCGGCATCCTCGAGCAGCGCTGCCGCAGCAGCACGGTCGAACTGCGGGAGCTGTATGTCGTCGGCGTGGGCAAAACCAATCCCGCTGGCGATTGGCGCCGCTGCGACCCGCCCCTGGCCGAAGATCACCCGCTCGAGAAACTGGTCTCGGTCGAGAGCGCTCGCAACCGCCTCACGTACCCGCTGGTCGGCGAAAATCGGGCGCTCGAGGTTGAAGCTGACCGTCATTATGCAGTTGGAACCGCCGGGGTTGATCAGCGTCGGCAGCGTGTCGTAGGCATCGTCGTTACTGAGCCGTTCGAGATCCGGGCCTGGCACGTCGAACAACCAGTCGACCTCGCCGTTTTCGAGAGCTGCCACTCTGCTCGACGCGTCCTTGATGACCCGCAGGACCACTTCGTCGAGCAGCGGGAGTCCATCCTTGAAGTAGTTCGCATTTCGCTCCAAGCGGACCTCGGAATCCGGCGTGTACGAGACGAACTGGAACGGCCCGGTCCCGATCGGCGCGCTGTTCGCAGGGTTCTCCAGCGGATCGGATCCTTCGAAGATGTGCGCCGGGAGAATGGGCGCCTCCGTGACGTCGAGCTGTTGGAGCAGCGGCGCGTACGGCTGCTTGAAGCGGAACACGACCGTCCTGGCGTCGGCAGCTTCGATCGAGGTGATGTTGCTACCGACCGATGCAGCGGTGCGGGAGTGCAGCTTCGTCAGCACCTCGGTGAACGTGTACACCACGTCGGCCGACGTGAACGGCTCGCCGTCGTGCCAGGTGACTCCCTCGCGCAGCGTGAACGTGTAGGTAGCGCCTTCGTCCCCGATCTCCCACGACTCTGCGAGCTCCGGCTGTGGCTCCCCGTTTGCATCGAGTTCGACGAGGCCGTTGAACATCAGCTCCGATGCCGTGTGCGTTCCGCCACTCGTGGTGATTGCTGGGTTGAGACCGCCCGGGTCGCTCGAGATCGCGGCGACAAGTGTGCCCCCTGGCTCGCGCACCGCTTCGGTCGTTGTCGGCGCATCAGTGGCGGCTGGCGCTTCGGATGTCGGCGGGGGGCCCGTAGTCGAGGGAGTGTCCGTCGTCGCCGGTGCATCGGTGACCGCAGTGACAGGCGCCGTCGTCGTCGTCGTGGCAACACTGGTCGATTGAACCGCGTCGCCGGTTGAAGATTCATCACTACTGCACGACGCAGCGATGACGATACTGACGACAACGAGCAGGGAAAAACCTCTTCGCTTCGACACAACTCTCCTTAACGGCCTGGTTGGTCAGCGCAGATTAACGAACCGTTCGGCGACACGTAAGTGCGTGAAACACCTACCGGCCGCGCAGCGTGCTTTGAATTCGATTCGATTCAACGCGCAGGGCATGCTGACAACGCGGCTGGGCCACGCCCCGTCCCGTTACGAGGTGGAGCGCACCTTGGTCAGCGCGTAGTCGACGAGCGTCTCGGTGAGCGCGACGCCATGCACCTTCTGCGCATGAGCGGCCACCTTGGCGAGCAGCTCTTCCTTGGTCTGTGCACTCGTCGCCGCTTTGCACGCCACCCCCACGTCGGCACAACGAAACTCGAGTGCCATCACGATGCCTTTGCAGCCGGGGTCGAGACGTCGGTGACGAGTTGCTCGAGGGCCCCAGCGACCGCTGTGAGGTTTGCGTTCACGTCGCTGAGGAGTTCATCGAGCGGTTCGGTTCGGTGAGCGATGGCGCGCACCCCGAAGGTCACCTTTCCGAGCGTGTCGACTGCGCGATGGAGGATCACCACGACCCAGATCAAATAGAACGCGAGGGCGGCGACCAGCAGACCGACGAGTATGAGGCTGACGATGGCTGCGATTGACATGTTCGCCAACTACACCAAGGACCGGAGGGCGGTCACGTAGCGCACGGCATGACCGGTGATCGCACGTACTTCGTCCCTCGTTGTGACGAGCGCAGGAACCGGGTCGAGCGCCTTGGAGAGGAGGACCCCATGCTCGAGGATGTCGTCGGCATAGGCGTTGATCTCGCGCCCGGCGCGTATGACCCGATTGGCGAGAAAGATCACGAGCGGGACGACGACGAGCAGTGTCACCGCATTGAGAATCCACCAGAGCACCATCGATTCCTCCTTCGATCTACATTCTGCACCTTCTCGCCCAGTTCCGAAAGTATCTGCTGAAGAAGTCGGCCAGCTACCGAAGCCAGTCCCAAAACTGTGAGTCGCCTACCGGAGCCACAGTGTCAACTATGAACCTGGACCGCACACGGCTGTCAAGTCCCGCTGTCAAGTCCCGGCCGGCATGGGCGACCATGGGCACGCAATGGGCATCTCATGGGCACACACCACCGAAAACACTAGTCAGCGGCCCTTGGAGGGCCGCTGACCTGGTGTTTCTTGGAGCGGATGACGAGATTCGAACTCGCGACCCTCACCTTGGCAAAGAAACAAGGTTGTGGCTCGAGGCCGCGGAATTGCGCAGCGCGCCGTTGGCGATGACGGGTCGGCTGGCATCCATGTCGGGGAGCGCGAAGACTGTCCGACCGAGTGATTCGCATTGGCGTGCTACAAAACCAGCTTGGACCGCTACGGAATCCGGGGGTTGATGCAGCGATGGCTCCGGCGTCAGGAGTGGTCCATCGTTTGTCGATCGAACCATGCGTGCAGCGCGTCAACGAGTGTTTCGTCGCTGGCGTTGTAGACGAGTCGTGCTCCATCATCCAACTCGTTGTACTCGATCGAGATTTCGCGGTAGCCAGCACGCAGTTCCTCAAGGCCTGGCATGTCCATTCCGTGGATCTCGGCCGGGTCTGAGTAGTCGCCGCGTCGCAGCATCTCTGCTTCGTTGCGTAGGTGCTGTTGGATCAGCGCGACTTGGTCAACGTCGCCGGGATTGATGGCAATTACTGTTTGAGTGCCGCCAGTCGGTGCCTTCTCGAATGCGTGCGTCGTCTTGTCGAGATCGAACGGCATCACCTGAGCGGCCCGCTTGTCGACGAGTTGGGCACCACCCGATGCGTCAGTCCCTGCGCATGCCGAGACTGCTACCAGCGCCATCGCAACGAATCCGATCCGTAGGGCGCTCACGAAGGCATGCCCCGGGTCGCTGAACGTGCTGCGTCTGCGAGGCAACGGACCGATTCGATGACCACTGCGTGTCGATTGTCGGGAATGGACGCAAGCAGGTCGTCGAAGCGGCGCGCACGGGCGTGGGCCAGCCGGTCGGCGACATTGCGGCCGGCGTCGGTCAGCGAGACAAGAACGGCGCGGGCGTCGGCGGTATCGGGTGTGCGCGATGGTATACCGACAAGCCGAAAACGCAAGCCAGCGGCCCTTATAGGGCCGCTGACTTGGTGTTTCTTGGAGCGGATGACGAGATTCGAACTCGCGACCCTCACCTTGGCAAGGTGATGCTCTACCAGCTGAGCCACATCCGCATGGGCAACAAAGAGTAGCAACGAACTGTCCGAAACGGACAACGGGAGGCCTGGGTACTAGGTGCGCTGATCGGGGGGGCGAAGGTCGACCCGCAGGGTGAGTACACCATCGTCGATTGTTGCGTGGGCATCGGCGATGATCGCAAAATCTTGGTAGTCCAACTTCGCCTGGGCGATGAACTGCTGCCGCTCGTCGCCTGCTACGGGCGGCAGAGGGCGCTGTTTCACAGCGGTGGCGCGGTTGCGAAATCGCTGGATCATCGCGTCAGTGTCGAGCGTTGCCATGGGCTGATCTTACTCCCCCGACCGAATGGGATCATCGGACCCGTCATCGCTGGCGGGTCGTTCTTCCGCTGTGGCAACGAGGTCGGCGAGGGTTGCGTCGGGATCAGCGCTTGGGCTGGCGTCGACGAATTCCAAGCGAGTAACGCCATCACGCGGTGTGGACGACACGTCGTCTGAGAGCGAGGTGGCCGCGCCGGAGGCTCCGCTGTCGCCCGTGACGTCGGCATTCCCAGCACCTTCAGCCTCATCGACACCGATCGTTGCATCATTGCGGAGGGATCGATCTCCATCGGCATCTGCATCAGCGGAGACTTCCGATTCCGCACCGCCGCCTGATCCGCTGTTGGCGTCCGCGGCCGCGTCGCCTTCGGTCGGAACGCCTGTCGCAACGGTGATGTCTTCGTCGTCGATCTCCTCCGCAGGAGCCAGGGGAAGGGCCGGAGCCGCATGAGAATCATCACCGTCATCAGCAGGGTCGTTCAGATCCTCGAAACCCGGAGCAGTCGGACCTGCATCGTACGATTCGTCGATCGCTGGCGGCGCCGCAGCCGGTCTGAACGGGGCAGCGTCGGCCGGGCGCACTTCGTCCAGCCGACGTCGCTGCCAGACAGGGTCACCGCGCCGCCACGTGCGGTCTCCCATCACTTCGAGGGGGGCAAGCAACCCGCGGTCGGGCCGAGTGACTCGAAACACCCACATGGCGAGCATGGCGAGTCCGACGCCGACCACTGCGAGCAGCACCACGATCGCCATGACGGTCCGGGTGTCATCCGAGCCCGTGGCAGTGACTGCGCCCACGGCAGAACCAACCAACACCAAGCGATGACGAACGACCGATCCAACCATGACGGGCTCAGTCTGGCACGACGTCACCGACACCGTGCAGCCCGTTGCCGCTGCAGCCGCGACATCTTTCATCGTTGACCGGAGGCGCTCATAGCTGATGGTTCGGGCACCACACGGTGGCACGACCGCCCACCATCGAACGCTGCAGAACGCCTCGACAGCGCGGTTTCGGACACCGGCCCCCCACTGCTCGCAGCTGGGGATCGATCGTGCCTGTATGGCTGCCGCCGCGCTGCAACATCGCCGGCAGCTCGGACACCGTTGCTCTCCAAAGCCGACCGACCTCACGACGAGACACGAGCCCGCCGGGACGATGCGGGTCGAGAGCTGCGTGCCACAGAACTTCGTCGACGCAGAGGTTCCCGAAGCCTGCAATCACCGTTTGGTCCAACAGCACCGCTTTGAGGGCTCGCGCTCGGCCCTGTATGGCGATGCTGAGATCGTCCCGTGTGACACCGAGGACGTCGGGCCCGAGCCGCGAGCTGTCAGGCATCAGGGTGAACTTGGCCCACCGGCGGGGATCGTTCACCCGCATCACCCCACCGTCGTCGAACTCGACGAGCAGACGATCCCAGGCCGGGTCGTCGCGATGTGAGCTGTACTCCAGTCGTTCGATGGCAGACGCACCGTCGACGACCAGCCGACCCGTCATGCCGAAGTGCAACCCGAGGGCGAGCTCCTCGCGATTGGCACCGACGAGATCCACGAGCACGAGTTTGCCGTGCCGCCAAACGTCGGTGATCGACGCGCCCGGCAACGACAATTCGAGTGCTCGAGCCTCGGGTTGGAGGTCATCGACCTGGGCCCGGTGGATCGTGCGACCAACGCACGTTGCAGCTGCTTGCCGGTAGATCTCGGCTTCCAGTCCTTCAGGCATGCCGCACGCTTTCTACTGTTGGGCGGGCGAGAGATCAGGCATCGACCCGGTCGAGGAACCGCGCGATCGGCGCTCCCACCTGGTCGAAGTTGATGAGAAACGCGTCGTGACCGTGGTGCGAATCGACTTCGACGAACTCGACCGCGCCTCCCCCGAGTTTCAGAAGTTCTGCGGTTTCACGCTGCTGGTACACCGGGTACAGAACGTCGCTGTTCACACCGATGGTCAGGCTGGGCATCGCGGCCCGCCGCATGGCCGATTCCAACGTGCCGCGCGCCCGTGCGATGTCGTGGAGATCCATGGCTTTGCCCATGAGGAGATACGTGTTGGCGTCGAACCGGCGGACCAACTTCTCGCCGTGATACTGCAGGTACCGCTCTACTTCGAACTCTTGCCATTGCCCGAATTCGTCGAGTTCGGCGTCGCGCCCGATCGGAGCGCGCCCGAATCGAGCGGTGAACACGTTGTCGCTTCGAAAAGTCACTTGCGCGATCTGACGCGCGACGGCAAGCCCCTCCGAGGGCCCATCGCCCGGCTCAGCGTCGTAGTAGTCGCCACCGCGCCACTTGGGGTCGAGACGAATCGATCGACGACCGATCACACCCCAAGCGATCTGCTGGGCGGTTGCCTGCATACACGAAGCGATCGGAACGATGGATCGGACTCGCTCGGGGTAGGTGGTCGCCCACTCCAACACCTGCATGCCGCCCATCGAGCCGCCGATCACCGCAGCCCACGACGAGACCCCCAACCAGGTCGTGAGTCGCGACTGAGCACGGACCATGTCGCGGATCGTCACCACCGGGAACCGCGACCCGTACGGCCGGTCGCCGTCCGGATGAGGGGACGAAGGCCCTGTAGAACCTTGGCACCCGCCGAGCACGTTCGAACAGACGACGAACCATCGCTCGGTGTCGATCGCCAGGCCCGGCCCGATGATGTCGCTCCACCAGCCCGGGGCTGGATGACCTTCCCCCGCCCGGCCGGATGCGTGAGCGTCGCCGGTCCATGCATGACAGATCAGGATCGCGTTGGATGCGTCAGCGTTGAGCGTCCCCCACGTCTCGTACGCGAGTGTGACGTTGCTCAGCACTTTGCCGCTGTCCAGCGCAAACGGATGATCCGTTGCGAACGTGAAGAACTGCCGCTGACCCACGGGGTCGCCCGCGCGCCACGCGCCGGTCGCCGGCAGGGGTTCGTTCACCACGCTGTTTCCTCTCACTCGACAATCGGACACATCCTTCGCATGCATCGTGAGCGGCCTGACGCCGGTTTGCCGGAAAGCCCGACCACATTCCACGCCGAAGCGTAGGAGGCACCTTGGGGACGTTGCCCAGGTTGCCGGGCTCGGTATGCCGAGCCGCTCTTGATGCGATCGTCACCATACCGCAACCAGAAGGCCCACAGCTCGGTTGATTCGATCTTGTGGCTCGTGGCGTTGGTTCGTGTTGGTCGTCACGACACCAACCCGATGACCGGCTGCGCCATCCGCATGCGTTGAGCAAAACCCGTCTCGTACGGCATGAAGCCGTTGCGATCTGGGAACAGCAGTTGCACCATGTGGAACGAGCCACCCCGATACCACGCGTGCGCTGTGTGAAACCACACCTCGGTCACGGCTGGGTCGATCGGTGCGAAGTAGCAGCGCAGATCGTTGTCGAGCAACCCGACCAACTCGACGCCAGTGGGAATCTCGGTACCGCCCAGCAATGCGTCCACGACCAAGCCGATCAAGCCGTTCGCTGCTACTGGGGTCAACCCGAACACGGCGACCTCGGCCCAACCCGTGAGCGCCGTTACACCAATCGTGTAGGCGTATGCGGGGACGGGCGGCGTGCACTCGGCATCGGGTGCCACCGGTTCCAGCGCCCAGCCATTGGTCTCGATCATCCACTCGATCTTCTCTGCGTGCGGAATGTGGAAGTCGGGCAACTCCATGCAGCGAACACTACGGTCACACCCGGTGAACCAACACAACGCCTGGCAGGACGTTGTGTTGGCGTCACGCCCGGCTCACCGTCGCCGTGCTCATCCACGACCGCGAGTGGGGCTCGAGTCGACAGTTGAGGCGATGCACGGATGGCGGGTTTGGTCGCCATGTACGGATGGCGGGTTTGGTCGCCATGTACGTGGGGCGGGTTTGGTCGCCATGTACGTGGGGTAGGACAACTATGACCGATACCGATGAGGGACCAGGGGCCACCCTGCGAGCAGCTCAGCAAGTCAGCTGCCGATCCTGGTGATAGTGCTCCGACAGGACCTCTCACTCCACACGCAAGAAGGGAACCATGCTTTCGGACGTTCGCAGTTCGGCCCAGCGCCGGAACAACGTCAACGAGCTCGGGACGCCCGACGGCCGCCCTATTCTCTTCGCTCACGGGCTCAGTTGCAGCCAGGGTATGTGGCGCCACGTGACGCCCGAGTTCGTCGATCACCGGATCGTCCTGTTCGTGATCATGGGGAACTCGAACCGTCCACATCTCGGCCCACATCTCGGCGCAGAGCTCACCGAAAGCTTCTGCCGCACCGACCCTGCAATCGCTCGTCACTTCGCGGCCGTCACCTTTCTGTCCGACAACCGACGTGACCTGCCCCACGTCACGACACCGACCTTGGTGGTGCATGCAGTGACGATGCGATCGCACCCTTGTGCATGGGCACGTACGTGAACCAGCACATCACCAGAAGTGAGTTGGTGGTGCTGAATGCGACTGGCCACTGCCCCAATCTGTCCGCTCCTGCGGAGCTCAACACCGTTCTCCGGGCTCGTCTCGAGCGAGTTGACCCATGAGCACACACCACGGAGGTGGGGATACGGGGTCGTCACCTGCGCAAGCTGACATCGCCGACAACGATCTTCTCGAGCTGTACGAGAACGCACCGTGCGGGTACCTGTCGTTGACCACCGACGGGGTGATCATCAGGGCCAACCACACCTTCGAAAGTTTGAGCGGACGAGCGCTCAAAGATCTCCTTGGCCGCCGGTTCGTCAGCTTGCTCGCCGTGGGAAGCCAACTCTTCTTCGAAACCCGCTGCCTGCCGACGGCACTGTTGGCCGGCAAACTACGCGAGGCGCTTCTCGCGTTGGAACGCCCTGGCCAGGACGCGTTGCCGATCTTGGTGAACGTGGATGTGGTTCCCGATGATCATGCTCGTCCACGTTTGATGCGCATTGCTGTGTTCGTCGCCTCGGCACGGCAGGACTACGAGCGTGAGTTGCTCGGGGCCCGCCTCTCAGCCGAGCGCTCCGAGGCTCAGGTGCGGGTGCTCCAACAAGCAACGGCGAGTCTGGCGTCAGGGCAAACCGTCGCCGGTGTGGCGTCGGCGTTGTGCGAAATCGTGCGCTCGGCGTCCGACGCCGCTTCAGCCACCGTCATGCTGACCGACGACCGAGTTCGTCAACTCGAAACCGTGACACCTTGGTCGCCGCCGTCGCTCGGAGTCGTTCCGATCGATGCCCTCCGCCCGGAGGCAGAGGCATTCCGGCGGGCCGAGACGATCAATCTGTCGAGCTTGGTCGCCATCGAGCGGCAGTACCCCGAAATGGCTGAGGCTGCTCACCGCGGGCGGGTAGAAGCAATGATGGTCACGCCGCTGCTCGACGACGGGTCATGCCTTGGCGTACTCGTGTCGCATTACGGGCGCCGCCGCACGTTCCCTGCCGAACAGATCGACCTACATACCGCGCTGGCGCGGCAGGGAGCACAAGCGATCCGGCTCGTCAGCCTCCAGCGCGAACTCCGCCATATGGCGCTCCATGACCCGTTGACTGGCCTTGCGAATCGCGAGCTGTTGAACACCCGATTGGAGGAGTCGACGCAAAAGACCCAACTGTCCGGACGTCCGATGGCGGTCACCTTCCTCGATCTCGACGGTTTCAAGCCGATCAACGATCAGCTCGGCCACGAGGCAGGCGACCGTGTACTCATCGAGGTGGCCCAACGGCTCCGCTCCGTCGTCCGAGCGGGCGACGCCGTCGCACGCTTCGGCGGAGACGAGTTCGTCGTGGTGTGCGACGAGTGCGACCGCAGCGCCGCCGAGGAACTCGCCGGACGGATCGGCGAGGCAATACGCCAACCACTCGATGGCATCGGCGACGATCTGTTCGTCACCGCCAGCGTCGGGGTCGCCTGGTTCGCCGGCGGGCGAGGTGTCAACGCCGTTGATCTCATCTTCGCAGCTGACAAAGCGATGTACCGGTCGAAGGCGACCGGTAAAGACAGAACCAACGTCGTCGTGGCCCGCCCACGAGCCGCAGGGCACCGATAGAGGCGCCCCCCTCGGACAGCGTTCGCCGGCATCTACTTACGGAACATTACGGTCACTCCCCGTGGACCATCACAACGCCGGCAGGACCTCTCGGGGGCGTCGCGCCTGGCTCATCGTCACCGTGCTCGTCACCTCACTCGCTGGCACGTCGCTCGCCGTCTGGGCGGTCGTGCTTGACGACGGGCCGCAACCGGTTGGCTCGGCGCCGACCGGCGTGCCGGTGCGGGGCGCTTCGTTGCAGGTCACCGACACATTGCCACCACCTGCCAGCTGTCATCGGGTCGCCGTGGTGGGCGACTCGCTCACCGACAACTCCGAGCCGTGGCTTCTCAGCGGGCTTGCGGCGGCCGGCTTGACCGCGCTGGTGGACGCTCAACCGAGCCGCCGAATCACTGCCGCGGCATCGCCGCCGTACAGCGGCGTGCGGGCGGCGCTCGCGTTGCGGGCGGCATGGGGAGACGCCGATTGTTGGGTGATCGCACTCGGTTCGAACGACCTCATCCATGGCGCTGACGACCGCACCACAGCGGCTTCGCTCATCGCAGAGATGCTGGTCGCCGTCAGCCCTGGTGCTCGCGTGTGGTGGACGAACGTGGATTATCACCGTGACAGCCGAACGTCGTTCGACTTCGTTGCAGCCACGGCGACCTTCAACCAAGCATTGTCCGATCGAGCGTCGTCGGACCCCTTGTTGCACATCATCGACTGGTACTCGCTCGCCGAGGCGCACCCCGAGTGGTTTTTCGATCCCGTGCACGTCGACCGTATCGGGTCGATCGCCCGGGCCGAACAGACCGTTGGGGCGCTCCCTCGGTGACTGACACGGTCGCATCGGCTGCTGGTGCTGGCACACCGTGCCGATACCGTCATGGCTGAGATGTATCGCTTCTTGTTGGCACCGAGATGGATCGGTTTCCACCTCCTCGTGGTGGTCGGCATCGTCGCGATGGTGAACTTTGGTTTCTGGCAGCTACGGCGCCTCGACGACAAGCAAGCATTCAACGCCCGAGTCGAGCAGCGCTACGACGCTGAGGTGGTCCCGCTCGATGAACTGCTGCTGCCTGGCGCGAATAACGACGATCTCGAGTGGCGTCCGGTCTCGGTCTCCGGCGTGTACGAGCCCGCGGGCACGGTCCAGATCGTCAACCGTTCGCAGTTCGGTCGGGCAGGCGGGAACACCGTCACCCCGATGCGTCTCGACAGTGGCCAGGTGCTTCTCGTGAACCGGGGATTCCTGCCGCTCGACGTCGGTGCGCCGCTTCCACCCACCGGCACTGTTGCCGTGACAGGTCGATTGCGGCTCACCCAAGTTCGCACGTTCGCCCAACTCGGTGACCCTGCCGGGGGTGTGCTCACCGTCGCTCAGCGCGTCGATGTGGATCGCCTCGCGCAGCAGATCAACGGAGAGGTCGTCCCGATGTACCTCGACGTCTACGAGTCGAACCCGGTCGAGGCCGAACCACGCCCGCAGCCTGTGGTCGCCCCGGAGCTCGGCGAGGGCAACCACCTGTCGTACGCCGTGCAGTGGTTCGTGTTCGCATTCGCTGTTGCCATCGGGTGGGTCCTCGCAGTGCGTAGGTCGCAGCGAACCCGCCAGCACCAACTCGATGCGACGACAGAAACTACTGCCGATAGCGCGATACGAACGCCTGGGTCGGCAGGCGAAGAGCCTGTGCGAGCACGGCGATATACGGATCACTGACCGGCACACCATCGAACAGCGACGCGTCGCCGATAGCGAGGCGCTCGTAGCCTCGCACCCATCCGTCGGAATCCGTCACCACCCCTCGACGACACGAGGCTGACACGTGGTGATATCCGCTCAGGTCGGCGGCGGCGGCCCACCGCTCGACATCGTCGGCGCTGTGCAGCGCTGAGAGCGGCGTGCCGTAGTCGTCGATGTACACCGAGGTGAACGCTTGCCGGAAGGCGGGGCGGCCGACGACGTGGACCAAGTCGATCGCTGCGGCAGCGAGGCCAAACACATCCGACTCGGCAGACAACATGTTCAGTTGCACCAGCGCCGGCCCATCACGGTCGGGGAGCGTGACCGAGCCCCGACTGCTCACGCGCAGCAGTCCGGCCATCAGCACCCCAAGCGGCACCTCGGCACTGACATGGTCGAGAGCGACCAGTTGATGCGACCCGCGCTCGACCGTGACCGAAATTGCTGGAACGGTCGGATCGAATCTTCCCGGATCTAGGTCGAACGCCAGCCTGATCGACGGGTGATCTTGCACCCCGACTCCGACGCCCGGCGTGTCGACGCCGCTTCGTAGCATCAGCGCCGGCGTCTCGATTGCCCCAGCACACAGCACCACCGCATCGCCGAGGATCTCCTCACCGGTGGCCGTGATCACTCCCACGACCTTGCGACCGTCAACGAGGAGCTTGCGAATCTCCGTGTCGGTGCGGATGGTCAAGTTGGCGGCGGATCGAAGGAACACTTCTGCGGCCGCGACACGGGTGCCGTCACGTCGTACGAGCAGCACCTCGGCGGCGTGCTCGTCCGCCGCGAGCAGAGTGTCGGCAACCATGCCGTGCTCCCAAGGTCGTTCCAGCGGCAGCATCGTTGCAACGTCGGCGGGAACATCACCGGTGACCACCCCGCCGTTGATGAGCGATGAACCACCCAGGCCACGGCCCTGGGCGTAGTGGGCCGGGTCGACGCCAGTGCGTCGCACTACGGTGACGTCTGGCCGCACGAAGGCTCCGCGCCTGGGAAGCGGCCCGGTATCAAACGATTCATCGACTGCGCCCGAGTTGGCGTCGCCAAACTGGGCCGGACCAGCTTCGAGTAACAGCACCTGGTCATCTGCTCGGCCGATGAGGCCGGAGGCGACTGCACAGCCAGCTGCTCCCCCACCGACGACGATCCAACGCATGCCGGTTCAGTCTCCAGTCGTCGCCATCGGCAGACCTGCGAGATGAGCAGCGTCGTTGTAGCGAATGAGCCGCCACCGCCCTGGTGTGACGTGCATGAACTCGGTCAAGGACGTGTTGCTGGCGTGCAGTTCGAATGAACCGGTGGGCGGCTGACGCATCAGAGCTCGGAAGACTCGGTCGATCACGCCTCCGTGGCACACGACTACCACGGTCTGACCAGGGTGGCGCTGAATCACTCTCGACAACGTCGACCCCACGCGAACATCGAACTCTGCGACGGATTCTCCACCTGGAAAGGTGACGCCATACGGGTCATGCTCCCAGTTCGGCGCACCGTACTTTTCGACGAACTCGAGAAACGTCATGCCGTCACAGTCGGGGCCTGGGTCATGTTCGCCGAATCCGGTGTCGAGCGTGACGTCTTGGCCAAGAGCCGAAGCGATGATCTCTGCGGTTTCGATGGCACGCGGGTAACCGCTGGAGTACAACGCGTCGGCGGCGAACTCGCCGGGAGCTGCCAATCGATCAGCGAGTCGGCCCGCCTGCCGTCGACCGAGATCGCTCAGCCCTGAACACGTTCGCGGCCCTCCGATCACTCGCGACACGGTGACGTTGGATTCCCCATGACGAATCAGGACCACACGCGTCTGCGGCCATCCCTGATCGGCGACAGCTTCTGAAGCGTCACCCATCTCGATCTCCCCTCCCCTGCGTGCGCTGCGCACCAACGAACTGTGTTGCAAGCAGTTGTGCACGAGATTCTGCCCGCCATTGCGCAGCATCCGTCGCCTTCCTGCATCGGCCCTCTGAAGTCGGCACGACCAGTTGCGTATAGTTGGGTACTTGCACGCTTCTTCTGTTCGCTTCTCGCAGCGCGCTGGCAACTACCCGCCAGCGCCCTGTCTTGCACCCAAGTTGCATTGCGTCGAACGTACTCGGGCCGATCAGATCGCTGAACATTTCGTACAGATGGCCATGCGACGCCATCGCGACGCATAGGTTCGAGCCAGTGACCCCCCGTCACCGTTTGACCATCCGATCCATCGAATCTGATCCGCGTGCAGCTGCCATCGTGCAGGGGGCGCAACAGCTCGGAATCGAGTTGCCGCATCCTGTCGATGTCGCCGTGGCAGACGTGATCTTCGTGGAAGCGGATCTATCGACCGACCAGCTCACGACCTTGCAACGCTTCCTCGTCGATCCGCTGCTGCAGCGGTGCTCATGGCTGGAACCCGCGCAGCGGGGGGTGGAAGTGACCTTTCTTGCAGGCGTCACCGACAACGTCGCGGCAACCGTGCGCCAGGCGGCGCGCAGGCTCGGCGTCGAGATATCCGGCGCGGCTACCGCCCGACGGATCGAGTTCGGTGCGGCAATCACCGACGAGCAGGCCACAGCACTGGTCACGCGAATCGTTGCCAACCCGGTGATCGAGCGCTGGTCCACCGGCACCGTCGAGCCCACGTTCCATGCAGAATCGGTTGCACGGGGCGAGGCCGAGGCAATTCCGCTGGCAGGGCTCGGTCTGGACGAACTGATCACCCTCGGTACCAGCCGCAAGCTGGCGCTCGATCCCGAGGAACTGGTGGTCATCCAGCGCCACTTCGACTCGATCGGGCGGGCGCCAACCGACGTCGAAATGGAGACGCTTGCCCAAACGTGGAGTGAACACTGCTCGCACAAGACGTTCCGAGCCCACATCGCTACCGACGACGGTGAAACCCGTCCGTCTCTGATCGAGATGCTTCGGCACTGCACCGACGTGATCGACGCTCCGTTCGTGAAATCGGCATTCGTCGGCAATGCCGGGATCATCGGATTCAGCGGGGCGACCACCTACGCCGTCAAGGCCGAAACGCACAACCACCCGTCAGCCGTCGAGCCGTTCGGTGGCGCCAACACCGGCGTCGGCGGAGTGATTCGAGACGTGCTCGGTATCTCACATCGACCCATCGCCGTCACCGACATCTTGTGTTTCGGGCCACCCGACACCGCACTCGACGACGTGCCGCTCGGCGCCCTGCACCCAATTCGCATCCGTGAGGGAGTGATCGACGGGGTCGCCGACTACGGCAACAAGATCGGATTGCCCACCGTGTCCGGGGCGATCCTGTACGACGCCGGATACACCACCAACCCGCTGGTCTTCGCCGGCTGTATCGGCGTGGCCGACGGCTGGGCCGAGCCAGCCGGACCATTTCCAGGCGACCGAGTGGTCGTGTTGGGTGGCCGAACCGGACGAGACGGTATTCGCGGCGCCACGTTCTCTTCGCTCACCATGGACGCCACTACCGGCGAGGTCGCCGGCGCAAGCGTGCAGATCGGTGACCCGATCGTCGAGAAGTTGTTGATCGACGTTCTCATCGGTGCAGAGCATCTCTATTCTGCGATCACCGACTGCGGCGCTGGCGGGCTGTCGAGCGCGGTTGGCGAAATGGCCGAACACTCCGGTGCCGATGTCGAGCTCAGCATGGTGCCATTGAAGTACGCCGGCCTCGAACCTTGGGAGGTATGGCTGTCGGAGGCGCAAGAGCGGATGGTGATCGCTGTGCCGCCGGCACACATGGGTGCGCTGCAGGAACGATGTGACCACTTCGGCGTCGAACTCGCCGACATCGGGCACTTCACCGGCGATGGTGTGCTCACCGTGCGGAGCGGTGGGCTGCCCGTGCTGAAGCTCTCGACTGAGTTCCTCCATGACGGCCGCCCGAAGCGGCAGATGTCAGCCACGATGCCAACCCCGGTTCGGGGCCAACACGAAGATCGCGAGGTCGACGACCATCGACTTGCGCTGCTCCGGCTGCTCTCGCACCGCAACATCGCGTCGAAGGCGTCGACGATTCACCGGTATGACCATGAGATCCTCGGATCCACGGTCACCAGACCGCTCGTCGGGCGACTTGCCGACGCACCGGGTGACGGCGTCGTGATCGTCGAACCGACGAAAACCGCCGGCATCGCCATCGGCGTGGGCGTCAACCCGTGGTATGGGCTTCACGATCCAGAGGCGATGGCGCACGCCGTTGTCGACGAGGCACTTCGCAATGTGGTTGCAGTGGGCGGCGACCCCGACCGGGTGGCCTTGCTCGACAACTTCTCGTGGGGAGACCCACGCCGCACCAAGACCCTCGGGGAACTCGTCGCCGCCGTCGACGGCTGTGTTGCCGCTGCCATGGCGTTCAGGGCGCCGTTCGTGTCGGGGAAAGATTCGCTCAACAACGAGTACACCGGAAGTGACGGCGAACGTCATGCGGTGCCGCCAACGCTGGTGATCACCGCTGTGGCGCACGTTCCCAACGCAGACGTTTGCGTGACCTCGGCACTGTCCGAGGCCGGCAACCATCTTCTGCTGTTGGGCAACACGTCGCCCGAGTTCGCCGGCAGTCATCTCGACCTGGTGTACGGCGAACCGCCCAGCCCAGGATCGACGCCAGCGTTGGATCCGAAGGCGCCCGAGCGCTACCGACGTCTTCACCAGGCGATACTTGCGGGTCTGGTGCAGAGTTGCCACGACCTGAGTGAAGGGGGTCTTGCAGTGTCGCTTGCAGAGATGTGCATCGGCGGTCGACTCGGCGTGGCGGTCGATCATGTGCCTTCCGGCAGCCTCACTGCTGCACTCTTTTCGGAATCAACTGGCCGGTTGCTGGTCGAGGTGGCTCCTGCCGACGTGGCGCGGTTCACGCAACTGATGGGCGGAGCCGTCCTCGACCTCGGCACAGTCACCGACGAGACAACGCTGGTCATCCCTGGGGTGGGCCCGGTCAGTGTCGACGACCTTGTCAGCGCATTCCAACGAGTGGTGATACCCGCTGCGCCGGAAGGCCGAGCCGCATCGCTCGACGCGGGCCGATCATGAGCCGCCCACGCGCATTGGTGATCTCCGGGCCCGGCACCAACCGCGACAAAGATCTTGCACTCGCGTTCCAGATGGCGGGTGCGGATCCGACCATCGTGCTGGCGAGCGAACTCGCGCACCGTCCCACGTTGCTTCGAGATGCCCGGCTGGTCGGTGTCGCCGGAGGGTTCTCGTATGGTGATGCGCTCGGCGCAGGACGAATGCTCGCCCTCGATCTGGTGGTCGGTCTAGGTGATTCGCTCAACGAGTACGTGGCAACCGGGCGGCCCATGATCGGCATCTGCAACGGGTTCCAGGTGCTCACCCGCGCCAAGTTGCTTCCCGGGGCGCTCGGTCACAACGCCCACGGTCGGTTCGAGTGCAAGTGGGTGGTTCTGGAACCGCAGCCCACGTCCCGCAGCCTCTGGACCAAGGGCATCAACGACACGATTCATTGCCCGATCGCACACGGCGAAGGACGCTATGTCCACCCTGACCCAGCGCTGCTGGCGCAAGCCGGCCAGGTGGCGCTGACGTATCGAAGCACGAACCCGAACGGCTCCGTCGCCGACATCGCCGGAGTCTGCAATCCGGCGGGCAACGTCCTCGGGCTGATGCCCCACCCAGAAAATTTCTTGATTGCTCGCCAGCATCCCCATCATCAGCACCCTGATCATCGCGGTCTCGGCAACGACCATCTGGGCCTGCGCCTGTTTCGCAACGGCGTCTCAGCTGCGGCGGGCATGTAGACCAGAACCATGAGGACCCAGCCGTGAGAATCAGCCTGTTCGCACCGTTCGTCGAGATCGATCTGCCACTCGCAGACCGTCGCGACGGCAAGGTGCGGGTCTCATGGTCATGTGGCGAGCAGCAGCGTCTCATCGTCACGACCGACCGACTGTCGGCGTTCGATCGTGTGCTCGCTGGCGTGCCCTACAAGGGTCAGGTACTCAACGAACTCGCCGCCTGGTGGTTCGCGCGCACCGCCGACATCGTTCCCAACCACGTGCTCTCGGTGCCCGACCCGAATGCGTTGATTGCTCGTGAGGCCGTGCCGCTCACCGTGGAAGTCGTCGTGCGCGGTTACATCACCGGCGTCACCGACACGTCGATCTGGGGCATGTATCAAGACGGCGCGCGCACCATGTACGGGTACGACTTTCCCGACGGGCTCCACAAGAACACCCCCCTACCGGCACCCATCGTCACCCCAACGACCAAGGCCCAAGC
>JBBREA010000002.1:0-61229 GCA_038203385.1 Acidimicrobiales bacterium
TGCAGGGCGTCCGCCATCGCAAGGGCCTGCCAGTGCGCGGGCAGCGCACCCACACCAACGCTCGCACCCGTAAGGGTCGCAAGAAGACGGTGGCCAACAAGAAGAAGGCTGTGAGGAAGTAATGGCTAAGCCAGGCGCAAAGGGTGGGGCCGCTCGCCGTCCCCGCAAGAAAGACCGCAAGAACGTCTCCACCGGTGTGGTCCACATCAAGAGCTCGTTCAACAACACGATCGTCACCGTCACCGACACCCAGGGCAACGTGCTCTCGTGGGCCTCGTCGGGTGCGGTTGGCTTCAAGGGCAGCCGCAAGAGCACCCCGTTCGCCGCTCAGCTCGCGGCCGAACGTGCGGCCACTGCTGCCATGGAGCACGGCGTGCGCCGTGTCGAAGTGCAAGTGAAGGGCCCGGGTTCGGGTCGCGACACCGCAGTTCGCTCCATCCAGAACACCGGCATCGAAGTGACGTCCATCAAAGATGTCACGCCGGTGCCCCACAACGGCTGCCGCCAGCCCAAGCGCCGGCGCGGCTGAGAGGTAATCGATCATGGCTCGTTACACCGGACCCAAGGTGCGCCTCTCGCGCCGCCTGTCCACCAACATCTTCGAGAACGAGAAGGGCCGTCGTGCCCTGGATCGTCGCCCGTTCCCGCCTGGCGCGCACGGCCGTACACGCCGTCGCAACGCTGGCAGCGAGTACCTCGCCCAGCTGCAAGAGAAGCAGAAGGCCAAGTACATCTACGGCGTGCTCGAAAAACAGTTCCGCAAGACGTACGAAGAAGCCCTGAAGCATCAGGGCCCCACCGGCGAGAACTTGCTCATCATGCTCGAGTCACGTCTCGACAACGTGACCTACCGTGCCGGATGGGCATCCAGCCGCCCGCAGGCACGTCAGTTCGTCAATCACGGCCTCATCCTGGTGAACGGCAAGCGACTCGACATCCCGTCGGCTCGCGTTCGCAAGGGCGACGTCGTGTCGCTGTCGCCGAAGGCTGCAGCGATGATCGTCATCCAGCACAACATCGACACCCTCGACCGTTCCATCGTCGGCTGGCTCGAGATCGGTGATGGCGGCAAGCAGGTCACGGTTCGTGATCTCCCGCAGCGTGAGCACATCGATGTTCCCGTGCGCGAGTCGCTCATCGTCGAGTTGTACTCCAAATAATCTCGCTGTACATCTGTCACCGCGCTACGACCACCGTCACCCCGCATCACACCGCAACTCGAATACGAACGTTCGTCTTTCAGAAAGGACCAGGCAGCACATGCTTGTCATGCAGCGCCCCTCAGTCGAAGCCATCGGCGAGGAGAACAACAACCATCAACGGTTTTCGATTGGTCCGCTCGAGCCTGGCTTCGGCCACACGCTCGGCAACTCGTTGCGTCGTACCCTGTTGTCGTCGATCCCCGGCGCAGCGGTCACAACGGTGCGTTTCGATGATGCACTCCACGAGTTCGACACCATCAACGGTGTGGCAGAAGACGTCACCGACGTCATCTTGAACCTCAAAGACATCGTGCTCACGTCGACCTCCAACGAGACCGTCAGCTTGCGCGTAGACGTTCGAGGGCCAATGGCCCTCACCGCAGGCGACATCGAGTGCCCCTCCGACGTCGAGGTCTTGAACAAGGACCTCCACATCGCCACGCTCAATAGCAAAGCCCGCCTTGCGTTCGACCTCACCGTCGAACAGGGTCGGGGCTACGCGTCCTCGCAACGCGAAGTCGAAACCCGCGTCATCGGCGTGGTACCGATCGATGCCATCTTCAGCCCGGTGCGTCGGGTGAGCTTCGACGTCACGCCCACCCGTGTCGAACAAGCCACCAACTACGACAACCTGATCATGGAGATCGAGACCGACGGTTCCATCACCCCGTCCGATGCGCTCGCCTCCGCTGGCGCCACGCTGCGCTCCCTCGTTGATCTGGTCGCCTCGATGAGCGATGAGCCCCAGGGTCTCGAACTCAGCGAAGTCGTCGACACGACCACGTCTTCACCCGACCTCGACCTTCCGATCGAAGACCTCGATTTGTCCGAGCGGCCGCGCAACTGCCTCAAGCGGGCACAAGTCAACACGGTGGGCGAGTTGCTCACCAAGACCGAAGACGACCTGTTGAACATCACCAACTTCGGGCAGAAGAGCCTGGACGAGGTCAAAGAGAAGCTCGACGAGCGCGGCCTGTCGCTGCGCGGCTGATCGAACTCACGAGAAACGAACGAGGAACACTGCAATGCCTGGAACCCCACGCCGCTCCCGTAGCTTCGGTGGCGACGCCGCTCACCAGCGTCTGATGATGGCCAACTTGGCCGCATCATTGTTCGCTGCCGAGGGCATCACCACCACCGAGGCGAAGGCGAAGGCTCTTCGGCCGATCGCCGAGAAGCTCATCACGAAGGCCAAGAAAGCCCAAGATGGTCCTATGCGAGTACACCGCATCCGGCAAATCCAGGGTTACCTCGGCGATCGTGAGATGACCCACAAACTCGTCAACGACGTCGCTCCTCGGTACACCGAGCGCAACGGCGGCTACACCCGCATCTTGAAGCTCGGCCCGCGCGCCGGCGACAAGGCGCAAATGGCACGCATCGAACTCGTCTAACGCAACAGGGAGTGGTTTGTGTCTGACACAAACCACTCCCTTTGCTGCTTACGCACTCCTGACGAAGGACCCGGTCGACGCCGGGTCCTTCGTACGTTTTCAGTGCGCACTCACGTCATAGATCTTCGATTCGTTGTACTCGCCAGCTCCGGAGTCGACGAGGTGGCTGAACAATTCTACGGCGAGGTCGCCGAACCGGGGATCGACTCCGAGCGCCCTCGCAGCGTCTACGCCATAGCGGGCGTCTTTGAGACGCAGCCGCCCGGTGAACACGATGTCGAACTCGTGATCGTCGGCGACCATGCGGTTCACGTTGCGGACCACCTGCGGAGCGGCAGCTTGGCTGGATGCTATGGCACGCGCCACGAGGTCGAGGTCGAGACCCGCTGCAGCAGCTATTCGAAGCCCTTCGGCGGCTGCTGCGATCTGCACGGCACCCATCAGGTTGATCATGAGTTTGTAAGCCGTACCTGAGCCGACGGGGCCGAAGTGCAACGTGTGATCGCTGAGTACGTCGAGCACCGGTCGGGCCGCTGCCAAGTCAGCAGCGTCTCCGCCAGCCAGAATTGTCAACCCGCCGTGCGCAGCGGCGTCGGGGAGACCAGTGACGGGAGCGTCGAGATAGCGAACGCGGTGCTGTGCGGCCAGTGCCTCGAGGTGCGCCACCCGCCCACGGGACAACGTGGAGCACTCGATCATCAGCGCTCCTACCGGCAAGCCGGCGAGCGCACCGTCTGCACCCTCCCAGACCTGCACCGACGCGTCGTCGTCAGCAACCATCGACAGCGCAATGGTGCAACAGGAAGCAGCTGCTGCCGGTGTGTCGGCGACTCGGGCCCTTGGATGCCGCAGTGCGAACCCGTGGCTGACGGTTGCTGTTCGGTTCCAGACCGTGACCGCATGGCCCGCCCCCACGAGTCTCCCAGCCATGGCGGTTCCCATGGCACCCAGGCCGAAGAAGGCAAGATCGGTCATGGCAGACGATCTTACGGATGTGCCACGAAGGCGAATCGATCGGCCGCGGCTGTCGCTCGCAGCGGGCGGGTAACGTCGCTGCGTGAACGTCGTCGGGTTGGTTGCGGCAGATGTGCGGCGAGCCCGGCTCACCCTTGCCTACCACGGGGGCCAGTTTCGTGGTTTGGCGGTGAACGAGGGCGTGCAGACCGTGATGGGGGCGTTGCTCCCTGCGATCGAACTAGTGGTGCGCTCGCCCGTCGAGCTCGTCATGTCCGGTCGGACCGACGCGGGAGTTCACGCATGGGGGCAGGTGCTCTCGGGCGATCTGCCTGCCGACGCTCACCTCACCGACATCATGCGGCGAATCAACAAGCTGTGCGCCCCCGACATCGTGATCCGTGCGGTGGAATGGGCGGAGCCGACGTTCAACGCCCGCCTCGACGCCACGTCGCGTAGCTATCGATACGACGTGTGGAACCACCACACTCCACACCCGATGTTGACCGATCGTGCCTGGCACGTCCCCCACCCGCTCGACATCGACGCGATGAATACTGCGGCGGCAGCGCTCCTCGGAGAGCACGACTTTTCCTCGTTCGGGCGCCCGCCGAAGGTCGCTTTTGGCGCTCCGCAGCCGAGTATGACGCGGGTGATGTACGAGATGGGGTGGCGGTTGCTGGACGCGTCGTTGGTGAGGTTCTCGGTTCGAGGGAGTGCGTTCTGCCACCAACAGGTGCGCTCGATGGTCGGCACGCTTGCAGATGTCGGGCTCGGCCGCATCGATGCGGCTTCTGTGCCGGCGATCATGGCCGCCCGTGACCGCGCCGCGGCTGGCCAAGTCGCTCCGCCGCACGGCCTCACGCTGTGGGAAGTCGGATACGACGGTAAGCGTTGGGACGCCGAGTAGCGGCTCAGGATCGGGCAGAACTGCGTCGTGGGTGACGTTGCTGTGCGTGTAGTGCCGCCCATAGGATTACCCGGTTCATTTCGAGGCCAGTTGCTCCAACTGCGCTCCGACGACAGTCGAAAGAATTCGAGACGATGAAGACGTACACACCGAAAGCCTCCGAGATCCAGCGCGACTGGTTCGTGGTCGACGCGGAGGGCATGATCCTCGGCCGCGTGGCCACTGAAGTCGCCCGCGTTCTGCGCGGCAAGCACAAGCCGATCTTCGCACCGCACATCGACACCGGTGACCACGTCATCATCATCAATGCCGACAAGGTGATCCTCAGCCGCAACAAGGCCGACACCAAGCGCATCTATCGCCACTCGGGTTACCCCGGTGGTATCAAGAGCGAGACCTTCGGTGAAATGCTCGATCGCAAGCCGGCCGACGCCGTTCGCCGCTCGGTGCGCGGCATGCTCCCCAAAGGCCCACTCGGTCGTCAACAGCTCACGAAGCTCAAGGTCTACGCCGGTACCGCCCACCCCCATGCAGCGCAGGCGCCCAAGCCACTGCAGATCAACCGCTGATTACGTCGAGAAGCAACAAGGAACGCAGAACCACCCCATGGCAACACCGCTCACTCAGACCACAGGCCGCCGCAAGCGCGCCGTCGCCCGCGCCCGCCTGGTGCCTGGCACCGGCAAGGTCATCATCAACGGCCGTGCGTTCGAGGATTACTTCCCCACCGACGCCCAGCGCATGATCGTCTCCGAGCCGCTGCGCGTGGGAGAAGCCAACGACGCCTACGACGTGTACGCGTCGATTCATGGCGGTGGCATCACCGGGCAAGCCGGTGCGCTTCGTATGGCAATCGCCCGGTCCATCGTCGAACTCGACGGAGAGAAGCGAGCCGAGTTGAAGTCAGCCGGGCTGCTGCGCCGCGATCCTCGTAAGAAGGAAAGCAAGAAGTACGGCCTCCGCAAGGCCCGCAAGGCGCCTCAGTTCACCAAGCGCTGATCGCACTGGCCGCATCAGCGAGCGTGCGCTGATGAAATTCGGCACCGACGGTGTGCGCGGTCGCGCCAACACCGAACTCACTGCTGACATAGCGCTCCAACTCGGACGCGCTGCGGCGCGTGTGCTTCAACCCGCTCGGGCTGTGGTCGGCGGCGACAGCCGTTTGTCAACGCCAATGCTCGAGGCTGCGTTCGTAGCTGGCCTGGCCTCCGAAGGTGTCCACGTCGTTCGGCTCGGTGTCACCCCCACACCCGCTGTGGCGTTCGAAGCGGCGCGTACCGGCGCGATGGGGGCCGTGATCTCGGCCTCGCACAATCCGTTCTACGACAACGGCATCAAGCTGTTCGCCTCGGGTGGTACGAAGCTCGCCGACGACATCGAGGCTCGCATCGAGGCCGAGATGGGCGCCTTGCCGCACCCGTCTGCGGAGGCTGGCGAAGTACACGGCCGCCGCGATGCATCGTCGTATGTCAACCACCTCCTGGCCGCTCTCGCCGGACGGCGCCTCGATCGGCTTCGGATCGTGGTGGATGCTGCCAACGGCGCCGCATCCCACATCGTCGGCGAGGTGTTCACTGCGACGGGCGCACAGGTGGAAGTCATCCACGCTGCTCCTGACGGGCGCAACATCAACGAGGGATGTGGTGCCACATCACCAGCTTCGTTGCAGCAGAAGGTGATCGCCAGCGGCGCAGACGCGGGGATTGCTCTGGACGGAGACGCTGACAGGCTGATTGCAGTGGATGAACTCGGACACCTGATCGACGGGGACCACGTCATTGCCATCCTGGCGAAAGACCTCGACGCGCGTGGCGAGTTGAAGCAACGCACTGTCGTGACGACGGTCATGGCGAACCTCGGGTTCAAGATCGCCATGGAGGCTGCTGGAATCAGGGTGGTCGAGACAGCGGTTGGCGATCGTTACGTGCTCGAAGCGCTTGCGGGCGGTTACTCGCTCGGCGGCGAGCAGTCCGGACACGTGATCTTTTCGGATCTCGCGACGACGGGCGACGGCATGCTGACGGCGCTGCTCCTCCTCGACGTCGTGGCGCGGTCGGGACGCCCCCTGTCTGAACTCGCTGAAGCGTCGATGACCCAGTTGCCGCAGGTGTTGGTCAACATTTCCGTCGGCGTTCGCCGAGCCGATGTCGCCGAACTGTTGGCAACCGAGATTGCCGCCGCAGAAGCAGAGCTCGGGGGTGCTGGCAGAGTGTTGGTGCGTTGCAGCGGCACCGAACCGCTGGTGCGTGTCATGGTGGAAGCGATCAGCGCCGAACAAGCACAAACGGTTGCCGATGCTCTGGCCGAAGCCGTGCGGTCTCACCACCGCTTGCGCGGCTAGCCAACAGGGCAAGGTCGGTAACCTAGGGCGCTATGTGTGGAATCATCGGAGTCGTCAGCCGGCGGCCCACCCGGCCGGTGCCGAGTCGCGCCGACGTGCTCGCCTTGCTCGATGAGGCAATCGGCGCCACCACTGCTCCACTTGTCACCGTTGCTGCGCGGCGCGCAGACGCGTTGCTCCGCGGTTTACCAGGTGTTGTCGTACTAGCCGACGCTCACGAATTCGTGGTGGCGATCATCGCCCGACTCGATCAACTCGATGTGCGAGTCGCCGAATTCGACAAGGTGCTCGAATCGGCCGATCTCGACCCGATCGATCTGGAACTGGGCGGAGCAGAAGTCGTCGATCTACGCGATGTGCTCTGGGCGCTTCGAAACGACCGGCTTCGTACGGCACGTGAAACAGCGAACTTGGCTGGCCGTGGGGCTGGCGACGCTGCACTCGCGGCCTATCTGGCGATCCAACAGTCGTTGTCTGCCATCGATCGGCTCGAAGTGCGAGGGCGCGACTCCGCAGGCATCCACGTGTTCGTGCAGGACCACGCACTCGAACTCGGCGATCCCGTCGTGCGAGCGGCCGTGCAGGCAAGGGCCTCTGACCCCACCTTTCAATCGGGCGGAGTACGAATCGCCGACGGGGTGCTGTCGTTCGTCTACAAGGCGGCGGCGGAAATCGGGGAATTGGGCGACAACACGCGGGTGCTGCGAGCCGCTGTTGCGGCCGATGATCTGCTTCGGCGTGCCGTGAGTGCATCGGGCGCCACCGTTTCGGTCCTGGGCCACACTCGTTGGGCCAGTGTGGGGATCATCAGCGAACCGAACACCCATCCTCTGAACAGCGACGAGGCTGAATCGTCCCCCGCTCTCGGTCCGGTGCCATATCTGGTCGCAGCACTCAACGGAGACGTCGACAACCACGCCGATCTTCGGGTGCAACACCAGCTGCGAATCCATCAGCACATCACCACTGATGCCAAAGTCATCCCTGCGCTCACTGCTCGGCATGCCGCCACCGGTGTCACCGAGGTCGAAGCGTTCCGGCGCACGGTGGCGGAGTTCGAGGGGTCGGTGGCCATCGCCGCGATCAGCGCGACGCACCCGGACCGACTGATGTTGGCGCTCAAGGGCAGCGGCCAGGGCCTGTACGTGGGGCTGGGCGACGACTGTTTCATCGCTGCCAGCGAGCCGTACGGCCTGGTAGAAGAAACGGCGCGTTACCTGCGCCTCGACGGCGAACACGGTGGCGAAATCGTGGTGCTCGACGGCGAGTCGGCCGGTCTGTTGGGCGGCATTCAGCGCATGAGTTACGACGGCCACGCCTTGCCGGTTGGTGAGCACGAAATCGCGGTGGCCGTGATCACCACCCGCGACATCGATCGAGGTGATGCGCCCCACTTTCTGCTGAAGGAGATCGGTGAAGCGCCGCAGAGCTTCACCAAAACACTCCGTGGCAAGATCGTCGAGCGCGATGGCCAGTTCAGTGCCTCGGTTGGCGACCTTGCGTTTCCGCCGGCCATCGCTTCGAAACTCGCCGATGGCACCATCACCCGAGTTCGTGTGATCGGGCAAGGCACCGCCGCGGTCGCCGGCCAGGGTGCTGCGGCGTTGATCGACGCCATGTGTGGCGGCGACCTCGATGTGGACGCAATCGTGGCCACCGAGCTGTCGGGATTCCGCCTGCAACTCGACATGACCAACACCCTTGCCATCGCGGTCAGCCAGAGCGGAACCACCACCGACACCAACACCACGGTCGACCTGCTGCGAGCCCGCGGGGCGTCGGTGATCGGCATCGTCAACCGACGCGGCAGCGACCTTGCCGACAAGGCGGATGGTGTGCTGTACACGTCCGACGGTCGTGATGTCGAGATGAGCGTTGCGTCGACGAAGGCGTTCTACGCCCAGGTCGCGGCGGGCGCGCTGCTGGCGTGCGCCATCAGTAAAGCCGCAGGTGTCGGATCGGATGCACGGCGCCACGAGCTGCTCTCCAGCCTGCAGAGGGTTCCCGAGGCGATGCGAACGGTTTTGGCGAAACGAGCCGAGATCGGCGAAGTCGCTCGACGGTTTGCCCCGTCGAAGCGCTACTGGTCGGTGCTCGGCAACGGGCCGAACAAGGTGGCGGCGGAAGAGGTTCGCATCAAGCTCAGCGAACTCTGCTACAAGTCGATTTCGGCCGACGTCACCGAAGACAAGAAGCACATCGATTTGTCGTGCGAACCGTTGTTGTTCGTATGTGCGGCCGGGCTGCAGGGTTCCATCGCGGACGACGTCGCAAAGGAAACTGCGATCTTCCGAGCCCACAAGGCAACGCCGATCGTGGTGGCCGACGAGGGCGAGACACGCTTTGCGAGCGTTGCGACCATTTCCGTGCCGCCCGTCGATCCGGCGCTCGGGTTCATCTTGTCGGCCATGGTCGGTCATCTGTTCGGCTACGAGGCCGCACTCGCCATCGATGGTTCTGCCCGTCCGTTGCGGCAGATCCGGGAACTCGTCGAACATTCGGTGTCGGCCGGTGATTCTGCTGACGACGTGCTGGCTGCAGTGCTGGCGGGCTTACCGTCGTTGTCGCGCCAGTTTCTCGACGGCGTCCGCGACCATTACTACGACGGTCACCTCGAGGCGTCGGCAGCGGTGCGGCTGGTGAACACGCTGCGTGATGCGGCGTCCGCCAACCCGGTGGAGTCGTACGCCTGGTCGTCAGGCAAGGTCGGCACGCCGGCCGCGCTGGTGGACGAGCTGGTCGCAGCACTCACGGAAGCCATTGAACAACTCACGCGTCCCATCGACGCGATCAAGCACCAGGCCAAGACCGTCACCGTTGGTATCTCCCGCAGCGACGAGGGTGTGCTCGACCGGGCGTTGGTGCAGGCGACCCTGACAGCTGGGGCTGGCCGGGACGTGCTGAGCTATCGCACGCTCAAGGTGCTCGCCGCTCTCGATCCTGCAGTGGCCGAAGTCCATGGCTTCACTCGTTACCGCATCGAGGGCGACACGGTCGCGATCGTCGACCGGGGCGGGATTTCGCGTGATCTGCCCAGCCGCGTCGACACCGACTCGCGGCTACTGGGAACGAAGCACCGAGTCGCTGCTTCACAGGAGTTGCTGGTGGCTCGTGGGCGACGCGATGGGCGTACCGTCATCTTCGTTCCGGAGGTGAAGTCCGGAGTGTGCACGGGTATCACATTGCTGCACGTTCGCCTCGTCGAACAACTGCCCACCGACGTGATGCGCGGCGTGTTGCAAGGGTACGACCATCGGTACGACCGTTTGGTCGACTGGGTGTCCGAGACGGAGGGAGACTTCGACGAATCGCAGCTCGGCGAGCTGCCGGTCGACGTCTTGTTGATCGCTCCGATTTCTGAGACCGCAGATCTCTGGAGGAGCTGACCTCGTGATCGGCATCGGCATCGATGTCGTCGAGATCGAACGTTTCCGGCGCTCGCTCGAACGGACCCCAAGTATGCGCGACCGTTTGTTCACTGCCACGGAACTCGCATATGTCGCTCCACAGGCAGATCCGGTGCCGTCGCTCGCGGCGCGGTTTGCGGCGCGCGAAGCGGTGATGAAGACGTTGGGGCTCGGTCTCGGGGCGTTCGGCTTTCAAGAAGTGTGGGTGGAACGCGCGGCGTCGGGCGTGCCGTCGCTCCGCGTCACCGGTCGCGCGCTCGAACTGGCGGATGCGGCAGGAGTGACCCGCTGGCATCTGAGTCTTTCCCATTCCGAGTCTGTCGCCATCGCCTACGTCGTAGCGGAGTGACGGTGATTCCCGTCGTCACGCCCGAGCGCATGCGTGCCCTCGATGCGTCGAGCCCGGATTCCGAAGATGTGCTGATCGCGCGCGCTGGCGAAGCGGTTGCCCGTGCCGCAATCACGGTGCTGGGAGGCACCTATGGTCGCACCGTCAACGTGATCTGCGGTCCTGGCAACAACGGAGCCGACGGACGTGTCGCGGCGCGGCGTCTCAGTGGCCGCGGCGTCCGCGTTCGCACGTTCGAGGCGTTGGCCTGCCCAGCCGAACTACCCCCGAGTGACCTGGTCGTCGACGCCGCGTTCGGCACCGGGTTCCGTGGGGTGTGGCGCCCTCCGAGTGTGGGAGGGGCGCCGGTACTTGCGGTCGACGTACCGAGTGGGCTCGACGCATTGACTGGGTCTGCCCCCGAGCACGTGTGGAGCGCGGTGGCCACTGTGACCTTTGCTGCGCTGAAGCCAGGACTTGTCATCGGTCGTGGCCCGGATCTGGCCGGGGCGATTTCCGTCGTCGACATCGGAATTGACGTCGGGGGAATTGACGTCGGGGGAATTGATGTCGGGGGTGTCGATGACGACTCCGCCGTGGATCGACGTAACGACGCCATCTTCGTGCTGGAACTGCGGGACGTTGCGAGTTGGGTGCCGCGGCGCAGCCGGACCTCACACAAGTGGAGCCACGCCGTGCGAATCGTTGCTGGCAGCGATGGCATGTCTGGCGCGGCCACGTTGGCCGCGTCAGCAGCTCAACGAGCCGGCGCGGGAATGGTGATGCTGTCGTCTCCTGGCATTGCCGCACGGCCACCGGTCGAGGTGGTCGAGCGTCACGTGCCCGCCGTTGGTTGGGCAGACGAAGTGCTGCGGGACCTCGACCGGTTTCATGCGCTGGTTGTGGGCCCCGGCCTCGGGCGAGCCGATCACACCCTCACCTCGGTGCAGCGAGTCGTTCTCGAGTCCACGCTGCCGGTAGTGATCGACGGCGATGGGCTCGTGGCGATGTCGTGGAATGAGCACGGCACCGCCGCTGTACTCCAGCAGCGCAAGGGAACGGCCGTGCTCACACCGCACGACGGTGAGTATTCGCTTCTCATGGGCGTCAATCCAACCGTAGACCGAATCGGCTCCGCTCATCGGCTCGCGGAGCTCACCAGTGCCGTGGTCTTGCTCAAAGGTCCCACCACCATCGTGGCCGCGCCGACGGGCCAGACATATCTGGTGACGAACGGCGATGAGCGACTGGCCACCGCAGGCACGGGCGACGTGTTGAGCGGTGTCATCGCAGCACTGCTCGCCGCTGCAGTTCCTCCGTTCGAAGCTGCTGCGGCCGGCGCATGGATACACGGAGCGGCCGGCGCCCGGTCACCGCGCGTCGGAGCCGTGGCCAGTGATCTCGTCGAAGCACTGCCGGCGGTGTTCCAGGAACTGTCGGCGGTGAGTCGGTGAACCCGACAATGATCGACGAGGCCCCAGCCGGGCCGCTGCGCTGGGCGTGGGCAGAAATCGACCTCGGAGCCATCGAGCACAACGTGCGTTTGATCAAACGGTGGATCGCTCCCGCCGACGTCTGGGCGGTCGTGAAAGCTGATGCCTATGGCCACGGTGCGGTAGACGTCGCCCTGCGCACCCTCTCCGCCGGTGCGGCCGGTCTGTGTGTGGCGCTGGTGGCCGAAGGGGCCGAACTTCGTGCCGCCGGCATCGATGCGCCGATTTTAGTGTTCGGTCAACAGCCTCCCGAACATCTTGCCCAGATGCGAGCTCACGGTCTCATCGCTACTGCGTTCACCGCTGACTACATTGCGGCGCTCGACGACGTAGCGGCGAGCGACGGCGGCGAGCCGTGGCCGGTCCACGTCAACGTCGACACTGGGATGCAGCGCGTCGGGGTGTCGTGGCGTCATCCGGTGGCGCCGATTGCTGCGGTGGCATCGGCACCTCACCTCGATCTTGCCGGCGTGTACACCCACTTCGCGTGTGCCGATGACCCCACGTCACCGGCCACGGCGGCACAGCTCGCCAGATTCGACACCATGTTGTCTGACCTCGACCGTCTGTCGTTGCGCCCCCGCGTGGTGCACGCAGCCAACTCCGCAGCTGCGGTCAGCGCGCCAACCTCCAGGTTGTCGTTCGTCCGCGCAGGGATCGCGATCTACGGCATCTCGCCCGGTGCCGGGATCGACCACCTGGTCCGGGGGCTGCGCCCGGCGATGAGCCTGAAGGCGCGTGTGTCGCACGTGAAGACCGTCGAGGCCGGGTCGTTCATCTCATACGGGTGGCGTCACCAGTTCAGCCAACGCACCAACGTCATCACGGTGCCGTGCGGGTATGCCGACGGTGTACCCCGCCGACTGGGCACCCTTCCCGATGGTCCAGGAGCGATGGTGCTCGTGGGCGGACAGCGCCGCCCCATCGTTGGCGTCGTCACGATGGACCAGTTCATGGTCGATGTCGGTGGCGACGATGTGGCGGTGGGGGACGAAGTGGTGCTCATCGGCTCCCAAGGCGACGAGCGCATCCTGGCGACCGACTGGGCGGATCGTTTGGGCACCATCGGATACGAAATCGTGTGCGGCGTCAGCCGTCGAATCCCGCGTGTCACCGTGGGCTGATTAACATCGGACCGCCCATGCTGCTACGCGTCGACTCTCTGGCTGCCACTCACGAGGTCGCCGCGCGCCTTGCCTCCGTGGCACGCACGGGCGACATCATCGTGTTGGCTGGCGAAATGGGAGCTGGCAAGACTGCGTTTGCTCAGGGTTTCGGAACTGCGCTCGGAGTGGCGGACCACATCACATCACCCACGTTCACGTTGGTGCACAGCTATCCGTTCGGCGACCGCCGAACCTTGCATCACGCTGATCTGTATCGGCTCGACACCATGGCCGATGTGGAAGAACTCGCGCTCCACGAACTGGCCGAGTTCGGCGGCATCGTCCTCGTGGAATGGGGTGACGTCGCGGCGGCGGGTCTGGGCGGTCATCTCGAGGTTCGGCTCGAACACGACGACCTCGACGACGACGAGCCCGATGCTTCAGACGTGGCCTCGGGCGACACGTCCGAAGTGGTTGCCACGGAAGGCCGACTCATCGACATCACGCCATCGGGCACCCGCTGGGCCGGCCGTTGGCATGAACTCACCGAGTTGCTGGCGGAGTACCGATGTTGAGCATCACATGTTGATCTTGGGCATCGAATCGGCAACCGAACAGATCGGCGTTGCGATCGGCGGGCATGAAGGTGTGATCGCGTCGTTTCATGTCACCCGCGGCAAGCGGCACGCCGAGATTCTCACTCCCGCCGTGGAGTTTCTCTGCCGACAGGCCGATATCGAACTCGACGACCTCGGCTGCATCGCGGTCGACGTTGGCCCAGGTTTGTTCACCGGCATGCGGGTGGGGCTGGCCGCCGCCAAGGCATTGGCTCAAGCCCTTCGGCTGCCGATGATCGGAATCACCTCGCTCGACCTGCTGGCGTTTCCTGTCCGCCACAGCGACCGACTGGTCGTTCCGGTCATCGATGCCCGGAAAGCCGAAGTGTTCTGGGCCATCTATCGCCAGGTGCCGGGCGGGGTTCAGCAGGTGAGTATGCCGACCGTTGGCCCGGTGGACGAACTGGTCGCAGAGCTGCTTGCGCGCAGCCAAGAAACGCTCGTGGTCGGAGATGGTGCGGTTCGGTATCGCGAGGAGATCCTCGAGGGATATCACTGCGAGATTTCTGGCCCGGAGCACCCCGATGCTGGTGCCCTGGTACAACTCGCACATGCCCGGGCCCTTCGCGAGGAGTGGGTTCGCCCTGGCGAGATCGAAGCCGTGTACCTGCGGGCTCCCGACGCCCTCATCAATTGGGCCACACGTGAGGCGCGAGCATGATCAACATCTGGCCCCCAACCTCATGAGTGTCATTCCCCGGCTGCTCGGTCGGCCCCAGGACGATCGCAGAGATCTGGTGATCGAACCGCTTCGTCGTGGCGATCTCAAGGCGGTGCTGCCCATCGAATCGGCGGCGTACCCCACGTCATGGTCTCGCTCGGTGTTCGAGAGCGAGATCGAGCAGGTTCGAGCCGGCACGCGGTTCTATGTCGTTGCCCGGCTGGGGCGCGAGGTCGTCGGGTATGCCGGGTTGTGGTTCGTTCCTGACCCTGACGGCAATCAAGCTCACATCACCAACATCGTCGTTCGCGAATCGAGTCGTCGTGTGGGTGTCGGCCGTCGGTTGATGCTCGTGCTCGCGGCTGAGGCCATTCGTCGCGGTTGCGTTGCGTGGACCCTCGAAGTGCGGGCATCGAGCGAAGGGGCACGCGAGCTCTATCGAAAGTTCGGATTCGTGCCGGCCGGAATCCGGAAGCGCTATTACGACAATGTCGAAGACGCCATCGTGATGTGGTGCCATGAGTTGGCAACCCCCGAGTATGCGGCGCGTCTGGAGGGTCTGTCATGAACACTGCTGGCATGAGGCGTCTGGCATGAGGGCGTCTGGCATGATCGACAAGACCACGCTCGTTCTGGGCATCGAGACCAGTTGCGACGAAACGGCTGCAGCGTTGGTGCTGGGTGGCAACGATGTGGTGTCGAGCGTGGTAGCGAGCCAGATAGAGATTCACGCCGACTTCGGCGGTGTGGTGCCCGAGATCGCCAGTCGTGCTCACCTCGCCGCCCTCAACCCGGTGGTGGCTCGGGCCATCGTCGAGGCTGGTATCGACGAGTCGCGAATCGACGCAGTGGCATGTACACACGGGCCCGGTCTCGTCGGAGCACTGCTCGTCGGAGTGTCCGCAGCAAAGGCTTATTCGTTGGCATGGAGCGTGCCGTACGTCGGTGTCAACCATCTCGAAGCGCATCTGTATTCGGCGTTCCTCGAAGACCCGACACTCGAGTTTCCGCTGGTCGTGCTGTTGGTGTCCGGTGGCCACACGATGCTGATCGAGATGCAGGGCCACGGCCAGTACCGGTTGTTGGGCCAGACCATCGACGATGCAGCAGGGGAGGCGTTCGACAAGGTGGCTCGGTACCTCGATCTCGGATATCCCGGTGGGCCTGCCATTGACGCTGCGGCGCTGAACGGCGACGCGTCGGCGATTCGCTTTCCGCGCGCACTCAGCGAAGACCTCGACAATCTGAACTTCAGCTTCAGCGGGTTGAAGACATCGGTGGTGAACTACGTCCGCAAGCACCCCGATGTGGGATCCGCCGACGTGGCTGCATCCTTTCAAACCGCCGTGGTCGATGTGCTCGTCGCCAAGACGCGCCGCGCCGCGCAGTTGGTTGGGGCGAAGGGCATCGTGTTGGGCGGCGGAGTTGCCGCCAATTCGTTGTTGCGCGAAGAACTGCTCGGGGCGTGCGCGGCCGATGGCGTTCGAGGATTCCTGCCGAGTCGAGCGATGTGCACGGACAACGCGGCGATGATCGCAGCCACTGGCTGGTACCGCTTGGCGAGCGACGGCCCTACTTCCCTCGACACCGGGGCGTTCCCAAACCTCAAGCTGCCGCTGCTCGACCAGTAGCGAGGCGGGCCCGAGGCTTCGGGAACAACGGAATCAACCGATCGACGCATGGGCCGATCAGCACCACGACGACGACGGTGCCAACCCCGAGGTCGGCTCCGCACCACCAGCCGATCAAGCCGCTGACGATCTGCACGCCCGAGTAGCTCCACCGAAACGGGATGGGTGGTTCGAACGCCAACGCTGCAGCTTCGGTTGGCCCGGCTCCGGCATCTGCTGCGAGGTAGGCGGCCACGCCGACGCACACGAGAACGAATGCAGCCCCGAACTCGACGATTCGCGCCGGCATCGCAGCAGGTCCGGGCAATCGTGGTCCGAGCAGCGACACGACGCCGCCGACGACCACGGGAAGCGTGATGGTGCCGATACCTGGTGTGATGCCGCGAGCCCATGCGGCGAGTACGAACACTGCGCTGATCAAGGTGTTGACGACGACGAACTCCCAGCCGAGTTGCGTTGAGACGCCGTCGATCAGCATGGCGTAGCCGTCGGCTCCGAGCCCCGCATCGAGCAGTAGCGCAACGCCGATACCGAGCACGACCGTAGCGAGTACGACCTGCGTGACGGCCCACTTCACGCACGGCAGGGTACCGATGAAGCAGCAGCTCGCGCCGCTACCGTTTCGGCCATGATTCCCCTTCGGGCTCGAGCGGACAGGTCGCTTCGCTCCCATCTGATTCACTTTTCATTCCGCCCGGGTCTTCCGTGAATCCTGATGGTCGGGCTCGCCTGACGGCTCGCCCTCTTTGCATCGGCAACTTCACACCTGCCGCGCCGGTCGTGTTGGCTCCGATGGCGGGCGTCACCAACACGGCCTTTCGAGCGATGTGCCGGTCGTATGGCCCAGACCTGGTGTACGTCAACGAGATGGTGATGGCCACGGCGGTGGTACATCGCAACGCGAAGACAGAGCAAATGATGGCGTTCGGCCCCGACGAATCGCCCCGCAGTCTGCAGCTCTACGGATCCGACCCTGACATGCTCGGTCGCGCCGTCCGTTCGGTTTGTGAAGAAGGGCGAGTCGACCACATCGATCTGAACTTCGGATGCCCGGCCGCCAAGGTCACCAGGAAGGGCGGCGGTGCCGCTGTTCCCGCCAAACCGCGCTTGCTCCGAGCGATCGTGCATGCTGCGGTACAGGCTGGTGCCCCCTATGGCGTGCCGATCACGGCGAAGTTCCGAATGGGTCTGTGGGACGACCTTCGCACCGATATCACCACCGGGCAGGTGTGTGCCGACGAGGGCGTTGCGTGGATTGCGCTGCATGCGCGCACCGTCGAGCAGCACTACTCCGGCGAGGCGCGCTGGGACGCCATCGGCGAACTGAAAGCAGCGGTGCCCGGCATTCCGGTGCTGGGCAACGGAGACATCTGGGAAGCAAGCGACGCCGTCGAGATGATGCGCCAGACCGGTTGCGACGGGGTCGTCATCGGGCGTGGTTGTCTGGGCCGACCGTGGTTGTTCGGTGATCTCGTGACCGTGTTGAACGGTGGAACTGCGCCGGCCCCCCGTCGACTCGACGAAGTGATCGCGGCCATGTCGCGCCACGCCCGACTGCTCGTGAAGCACTACGAAGAACACGGTGACGTGGTTCGTCGGGCGATTGCGTCGGGCCACTTCAAGCGCTCGGGCCGCAAGGTCGATGGTGAGTCGTCAGCAATGCGCGACTTCCGCAAGCACACGGCGTGGTACCTGTCGGGTTATCCAGTCGGTTCACAGGTGCGTCGCGACCTGGCGATGGTCGCCACGCTGGCCGAACTGGACGAGATCTTGGGTGGTCTCGACGGCACCCAACACATCGTCGAGGGTGGCGAACGCTTCAAACGCGGCCATACGAACGGACCCATCAAAGTGTCGTTGCCCGACGGGTATCTCGATGATCGCAACTCGTTGGCCGTGCCGGACGACAACGACGTCATGGCCCTCTCCGGGGGGTAGAGCTCTCGCTGTGCAACTGGTATTGGCCTCTGGTTCGCCTCGTCGGGCGGAACTCTTACGATCGATCGGCGTCGACTTCGTCGTGCGCGCGGCTGACATCGACGAGACCCCGCTGCCGGTCGAGACCGCAACGAGGTATGTCAATCGAATGGCCAACGAGAAATGCCTCGCCGCCAAAACGCGCTTGGATACCAGCGATCGTTCGGTAGTTCTTGCCGCAGACACCATCGTTGCGGTCGACGGTGACATTCTGGGTAAGCCAGCCGACGACGAAGAAGCGCGACGAATGCTTCGTCGGCTGTCCGGTCGGAGTCACGAGGTGCACACTTCGGTGTGCGTGGCAACCCCGACAGAAATCGGTATCACGCGGGTCACCACATCGGTGGTATTCGCAGCGCTGAGCACCGCTGAGATCGAGTGGTATGTACGCCGAGGCGAGTCGCTGGACAAGGCCGGCGCGTACGGGATGCAGACTGCCGGAGCGGTGCTGGTGGAACGAATCGATGGCAGCCCGACCAACGTGATCGGCCTACCCCTGCGCGAAACGGTGGCCATGTTGCGAGCCGCAGGCATCAGTATCTAAGTCGCAACCCAGCGTCCCATCGAGTTAGCACTCTCGGGGCGCGGTTGCTAATCGGTGCGCGGTCCGTCTAGCATTGGCACTCGCGACAGGGGAGTGCTAACGACTCTGTTGTTTCTGAAATCCGCACAATTTGAACCGTCAGTCTGATCCTGTCAGTGACACGCCACGGAGGCATGCATCCATGAACCTGAAGCCGCTCGATGATCGCATCGTCGTGAAGCCCAACGAGGCCGAGACCCAGACCGCGTCTGGCCTCGTCATCCCCGACACAGCGAAAGAGAAGCCACAGCAGGGCAAGGTCCTCGCTGTCGGCCCCGGCCGCCGTTCCGATACCACCGGTGACGTCATCCCGCTCGGCATCAACGTCGGCGACACCGTCCTGTACTCCAAGTACGGCGGCACCGAAGTCGCCGTAGACGGCGACGACCTCCTCGTCCTCAACGCCCGCGACGTGCTCGCCGTCGTTGGTTCCTGAACCCTCTCGCCCCATCGCCGAAGAAAGAACTGATTCATCATGGCAAAAGTATTGAAATTTGACGACGAAGCTCGTCGTGCACTCGAAGCGGGCGTCAACAAGCTCGCCGACGCGGTCCGCGTCACCATTGGCCCGAAGGGGCGCAACGTCGTCCTCGACAAGAAGTTCGGCGCGCCGACCATCACCAACGACGGTGTGTCGATCGCTAAGGAAATCGAACTCGAGGACCCGTTCGAGAACATGGGCGCCCAGCTGGTGAAGGAAGTCGCCACCAAGACTGACGACATCGCCGGCGACGGCACCACCACCGCCACCGTGCTCGCACAGGCAATGGTGAAGATCGGCATGCGGAACGTCGCTGCCGGCGCCAACCCGATGGCCGTGAAGAAGGGCATCGAGAAGGCCGTTCTGGCCGCTGTCGAGTCCATCCAGAGTCAGGCCAAAGATGTCGATGACAAGACCGACATCGCCAACGTCGCCACCATCTCGGCTGCCGACACCTCGATCGGTGACGTCATCGCCGAAGCCATTGACAAGGTCGGCAAAGACGGCGTCGTCACGGTGGAAGAGTCGAACACGTTCGGCACCGAGCTCGAGTTCACCGAAGGCATGCAGTTCGACAAGGGCTACTTGTCGCCGTACTTCGTCACCGATGCAGAGCGTCAGGAAGTCGTACTCGAAGACTGCTACGTGCTGTTGAACCAGGGCAAGATCTCCACGGTCCAGGCCATGCTTCCAGTCCTCGAAGGCGTCATCAAGACCGGCAAGCCGCTGCTCATCGTCGCTGAAGACATCGAAGGCGAAGCCTTGGCCACCCTCGTGGTCAACAAGATCCGCGGCACGTTCAGCGCTGCCGCTGTGAAGGCCCCGGGCTTCGGCGATCGTCGCAAGGCGATGCTGCAAGACATGGCCGTCCTCACCGGCGGTCAGGTCATCAGCGAAGATGTCGGCCTCAAGCTCGAAAACACCACGCTCGACCTGCTCGGCACCGCCAAGCGCATCATCATCACCAAGGACAACACCACCATCGTCGATGGTGGCGGCACCGAGGATGATGTGAAGGGTCGCATCAGCCAGATCAAGGCAGAGATCGAGAACACCGATTCCGACTGGGACCGTGAGAAGCTCCAAGAGCGTCTCGCCAAGTTGGCTGGCGGCGTTGCCGTGATCAAGGTCGGCGCGGCCACCGAGGTCGAGCTCAAAGAGAAGAAGCATCGCATCGAAGACGCCGTGTCGTCGGTTCGCGCAGCCATCGAGGAAGGCGTGGTCGCCGGTGGCGGCACCGCCCTCATCCGTGCACGTCCGGCTGTTGCCGCCGTTGCCGACTCACTCGAAGGCGACGAGCAGACCGGCGCCCGTCTGGTGTGGGCAGCGCTCACCGCACCGGCATGGAACATCGCCAACAACGCCGGCCTCGAAGGCTCGGTCATGGTGCGTGCGATCGAGTCTGAGACCGGTTCGAACGGCCTCAACGCTGCCACGGGCGAGATCGTCGACCTGCTCAAGGCCGGCATCCTCGACCCAGCGAAGGTCACCCGCGCGGCACTGCAGAACGCAGCGTCGATCGCGGCCCTCGTGATCACCACCGAGGCGCTTATCGCCGACAAGCCCGAACCGGCTGGCGCCGGTGGCGGCATGGGTGGCGGCATGGACGGCATGGGCGGCATGGGCGGCATGATGTGAGCCTCGGCTCGCACCCTTCAATAGATCACCGCTGAAACCCAAGAACATCTGAACGGCCCGGGGCGCAAGCCCCGGGCCGTTTCGCGTTCAGGGAACAGTCAGTGTGCAGATCTCGAGGCGCCCGGGCCAGGGACTGCTAGAACAGCGTGTGCGTCGAGCGGCTCGTGGCAATGGTGGCACACCATCACAGCACTGGTCTGATGGCTACAGGCCTTGTGTTCGAGGACGAGTGGCTCGTTGCCCTCACCGAGTACCCATTCGTCGCCCCACTGGCGAAGTGCGGTGAGCACAGGCCACAGGGCGCGACCTTTGGTGGTGAGCAAATAGTCGTATCGACCCCGGCCCTCGTCGTAGGCGCGTCGTTCGAGAATGCCTGCGTCCACCAGCGTTTCGAGACGGCTGGTGAGCACGTTGCGGGCGATACCGAGTCGTTCCACGAACTCGTCGAAACGCCGAACTCCGAGAAAGCAGTCGCGAATGATCAGCAGGGTCCACCACTCGCCGATGATCTCGAGCGTTTGGGCGACCGAACAGTTCATGCCAGCGAACGATGTCTTGCGCATGGTGCGGACTCTAGCTCGCTGAGTTGCATGACGAAATGCAGTCGGTGATGACAACTCGGTCGGATCCAGCGGACAGCTGTTCGGATTCCGAATAGGGCGGATCTCGATGAGGGCGGCTCTCGATAAGTTGGTCAGGTGACCGCTGCAGTGAGTGCCAGTCGTGCCTGACCAGGCGTCAGAAAAGGCGTTGCGTCCGTTCTGGATTCACCAGTTGGCCGAGTATCTCATCGGTGTTGCGCTGATCTCGCAGGGAATGCAGGATCCGTATCCGATCGTGCCGACCGTCATCGGTGCCCTCATCGTCGTCAACGCTGCGATGGTGCACGGCCCGTTGGGCGCCTTCAAGTTCATCGGTCGCAGAGTGCATCGCTGGTGCGACCTGGGCGTGGCCGCCATTGCTGTCGGGGCGATCGTGCAGCCGTGGGTCGAGGTGTCGTCGTCAGGCCGAATCATCGTCGTTGCCATCCTGTTGCCGTACGGGTTTCTGTGGTTCTACACCGACTGGGCCGAGAAGCCGGCCCGGGTCGAACGTCAGAAAGCCAAAGCCGGCCCTCAAGGCGAAACTGCCGGACGCACCGCTGGTCGGCTCGCCGGCAAGACGTACGTCGCCGCACGCAACGTGATCAAGAAGCAGACCGATAGCTAGCCCGCCACCTGGTTGGCCCCGGCGTTGCGTGCAGTCTCGATCTTGTCGGTGGTGAGTCGCTTTCGACCGAACCCGAAGAGCCCGACATGGACGATCGCAACAGCGAACCACGTCGACCGTAGGGCAGTCTCGCGGCTGGTGAGCGGTTCCATCACGAACACGATGACACCGCCGAGGGCGGCACCGAATGGCATCATTCCCCACGCGAAGAATCGATACACACTGTTGACCCGCCCCAGCAAGCCCGAAGGAATGATCGTCTGACGGAGGCTGACGGTGATCACGTTCCACAGGATGCCGAGCAGAGCGTTCACGCCCAGCAGTACCAATACCAGCGGCCAGTAGGGGAACAGCCCGATCAGGAGCGGGATGAGCGCGCTGCCACCCAGGGTGATCGCAAGCGTCATGCCGCTACCCAACCGCCTGGTGACAAATGGTGCGATGTTCCCGCCGACGAGCCCGCCGATAGCGGCGCCGAAGAAGATGATCGTGAAGGTGAACGGGCCGACGTTCATCACTTCCTGTGCGAACAGCACGAATGTGGCCATGGAGATCAGGGCAGCAGCGTTCATCAGCCCGAGGATGATCGCCATCGGCCGAAGCAACGGATGTGCCCACAGCCATCGCACACCCTCACCCAGCTCTGCCCGGAATGAACCAACTGCCACTCCGGGAGCGCGTGCCACTCGATAGGTGCCCGGAATCGCAAACACCAGAGCGGCGGCAACGAAGAAGGTTGCCGCGTCGACGAAGAACGGCAGCGAGAATGCACTGATCAGTAACAGCGAACCGAGGGGTGGGCCTGCGAAGGTGTTCATGACTCCCTCGACGCTCCACATGCGCCCGTTGGCCTTCTGCAGCTGACTTGCGGCCACGATGTCAGGCAGGATGGTCTGGGCCGAGTTGTCGCGCAAGACCTCGCACATGCCCAGCAGCAGCGTGGCGACCACGACGACCAGGTAGAGCGGCAGGTTGGTACCCCGCACGAGGTCGAGCGATTGCGGGCTGGGGAGTTCTGACTGAGCGCCCAGCACTGCAACGGCCACGCCGACGGTGAGTACCCCACGCAACACGTCCATCGCCACCATCGCCCGGCGGCGATCGACGCGATCGGTGATCACGCCGGCGGGCAGGGTGAACACGAGCCACGGCATGCGTTGAGCGACCGCGACCAGAGCGATGAGTATGGGGTTACGGGTGACCGCAGACGCCAACCACGGGTAGGCGACGATGCCGATGCCATCGCCGAGATTCGACACGATGGTCGCGCCGAAGAGCTTGTGGAACGACCGGCCGAGCGGACGTTCGACGCTGGCCTGGGGTGTGGTAGTGGCGGTCACGTGGCGAACCTCGTGGTAGCGAACGCGAGAAGATAGATGGCATGTTCGCGAGTGCCGGACCGCGGTTCGGCGCTGAACTCGATCGCAAGGGCGCTCAGCCGTTCGACGTACTCCTCGAAGCGATCCTCGGAGATCCGAGCGTGGCGAAAGGTGGCGAAGCCTTCGCGGTTGCCACCTGGCTTCGGTGGCTGTTGCGCCGGGTATTCGCCCTGCACGGACCGAATGAACGGCAGCTCACCATCGACGCTCGACAGCAGATAGGTGCGCGCGGTTCGTCCGTAGAACCTCTCGGTCATCGCGCGAACCTTGCGCGACCTGACGACCCGAATCAAACCGGCGTCGACGAGTACCTGGACGTGGTGGGCGACGCTTCCTCGCGGGCGAGCGAGCGCAGTCGCCAGTTCCGACACCGACATCGAGCCCTGGAGCACGAGGTCGCAGATGGCCAATCGCACCGGTTCGGCAAGGGCCTTGCGCCGCTCGGCAGTGTCGGCAGCCAGTTCGTCGTCGAGCTCGTAGTCAATGTCCGACATTTCCCGAACATAGCGAATCTCCCACTCATTAGTCAACCAACGCCCCAACCGGGCGCGTCGCGTGTTGAGCAGGGATCGCTAGAGATAGCGATACAGCAGGTTCACATCATCTGGCGTGAGGTCCCTAGGCTGTGGACATGGCGTTTGAACGACCCGCACCTGATTTGACCAAGCTCATCGCTGCGTGGGAAGAGTTCGAACGCGGCGAGCAACTGCCAGGCAAAGTGCTCGCCAACTTGAAGACGGCAGGGCTGACGGAAGTGTTCGCAGAGCTTGCAGCTTCGGGCTGGACACCGTCTGCCCGACCTGTCGACTGAACATCACGGCGATGACCGTACCTGGCGAGCCGCCCGTCGTTCAGCGTGATGCGGTACGTGTCATCCCACAACTCATACCGCGGCCGAGCTCCTGGCAACGTGGGCCTGACGTTCCGTGGGAGTTCTCAGCTCCGCCTTGGCGACCCACCTTGCGCGAGTTGGCAAGCACCGCAATCGTGGAGCGTCAGGAGATCGTGATGCAGCCACAGGCTCGGCTTTCTGCGGTGTTGGTGTTGCTTGCCGAGCGAGAACGGGGAGTCGAAGTGCTGCTGACGCGCCGATCGCTCGCCATGAACAGCCATGCTGGCGAGGTGAGCTTCCCGGGTGGGCGCGTGGACCCCGACGAGTCGGCTCACGAGGCGGCGCTGCGCGAGGCGCACGAGGAAGTCGGGCTCGTGCCCACCGACGTGGAGGTGGTCGGCGAACTCCGGCATCTCAATACGTTCGTCAGCAGGAGCTACATCGTTCCGGTGGTGGCAACGATCGATCCGGAAACGCTCGCTCGCACCCGCATCGTTCCAATGACGATGGAGGTCGACCGCGTGTTGTGGACCCCCGTCGCCGACCTGGTAGCGCCCCTGACGCATCACACCGAGTGGTGGATGCGCCCGGAACAGGTGCCCGACATTCCAGAAGCGACGCTGCATTTCTTCGACACCCCGACCGACGTGGTGTGGGGTGCCACAGCACGGATCTTGGTGGACCTTTTCGATCGGGCCTGGACCGCCCGCCTGGGTGGCTAGCAAGGTCGACATCTTTCGAGTGCTCGATGTGAGTGAGGTGCCATCGAGAGGCCCCGTTGCGCGCTGATGAGCGCCGCCGCCTACAGCACCTCAGGCCCTGACTACTCTTAGATGTCGATTGCGTGCATTTGTACCTGTTGCCAGAACTCGAGCATGTGAGCTCTGGTCGTTGCTCTGGCGCCGACAGACACGCGCATGACCACTTCGCCGTCGAGTACTGTTCGGGTGACGTTGGCGGTGCCCGATGCGTTGATGGCCTCGATCAGCGCATCAGTCGAGGCCGAGTCGCGGTATTGCACGCACACGAGATTCAGGTCGTGCGGAGCCATGATGCGGAATCGATGATCCACCTCCACTAGGCCAGCCAGCTCCTGCGTGTCGGCCACGTTGCGGCGGATGAACCCCTGGATCTCCTGCACTCCGTCGAGCCGAAGGGCGAACCAGAGCTTGAGGGCCCGGAACCGCCGACCAAGCGGAATCTGCCAGTCTCGGTAGTCGATTGCCTGGCCGGAAGCCGCCGCTTGCGACCGGAGGTATTCGGGAAGGATGCTCAGCGCGCCCAACAGTGCAGCGCGGTCTGCGGTCCAGAACAAGCTGCAGTCGAAGTTGATGCCCATCCACTTGTGTGGGTCGGTCACGTAGCTGTCGGCTCGGTCCAGACCGTCGTTCACCCAACGGAGTTCTGGTGCCAGCGCAGCGATGCCGCTCATCGCCGCGTCGACATGGACCCAGATGTCGTGACGGTCGCAGACGTCGGCAATCGCAGCCGTGGGATCGAATGCCATCGATGACGTGGTGCCATGCGTCGTACAGACGAAGAAGGGAACCAGGCCAACAGCAACATCTGCCTCGACCTGCTCAGCAAACGCCGCTGGGTCCAGTGCAAACGTCGCATCATGCGCGACCTGACGAATATTCGACGTGCCGATGCCGGCGATGCGCAACCCTTTCTCGATCGACGAATGCGCTTGCGACGAGCTGTAAGCCACGAGTCGGCTGGTGTCGCCATCGGCGTTCACCTTTCCGTTCGTCGCCTGCCATCTGGCTGCCAGGATCGCTACGAGAGTGGCCTCGCTGGCAGACCCTTGGATGACTCCGCCCCCGAGCTGACTGGTGGATCGAAACCGCTCGGGCAGTGCGAGCAGTTCGTGCATCCAGTCGAGCATGAGCGTTTCCACCTCGGTACACGCCGGCGACGTGATCCAGCTCATGCCCTGTTGAGCAAGGCCAGCCGACAGCAGTTCGCCAAGTATCGACGAGTACGACGTGTTGGCTGGGAAGTAGGCAAACCATTTGGGATGCTGCCAACTAGCGATGTTCGGGATGACGACACGGTGGATGTCGGCGACGAGCGCGTCCCACGATTCGGCTTCGGTCGGCGGGTGTTCGGGCAACATCGCACGCACATCGCCTGGAGCGATGTCGGGCAGCACTCGTTGCGACTCGATGTTCTCCTGATAGTCGGCGATGAGATCGATGAGGGCGTATCCGTTGCGACGGAACTCTTCTGGGGTCACGACGACGCTCCTTGCTGGTGCCGCCTGGCGCGCCGAGCACTGAGCACGATGCGCCACACGATGAATGAGATGCCGAGCACGATCGAGCCGAACACGGCGGTCTGGGCCCAACCCCCGCGCGACTCGCTCCCACATCCCGGCTTGGGGAGTGCGCTGATGCAATCACCGATGCCTCGGTCCACTGGCAAGAAGTCGTTCACCGTGTCTGGCGGCGGCAGTGGTGCCGGGGTCGGTGAGGGGGTCGGTGCGGTGGCCGTCGCACTCACATCCCCGGTCGACGGCACGCATACCGCAAGGACGAGAAGCAGCCAAGTGACGGCGCGGATCAGCACCTTCGTTGTCTACCATCGGAGCCTTGACAGTAGACAACGCCACCGACATACACACTGATGCACACACCGATGGCCACGTGGAGCGCCAACCGGTGCTCGTCGTGGATTTCGGTGCTCAGTACGCCCAGCTCATCGCGCGCCGGGTGCGCGAGCTGAGCGTGTTCTCGGAGATCGTCTCGCATCGACTCTCCGCCGACCAGATTGCTGCCAAGAACCCCGCCGCGATCATTTTGTCTGGTGGTCCGAAGAGTGTCCACGTCGACGGCGCACCGCAACTCGACCCGGCCATCTACGACCTCGATGTGCCGATCTTCGGAATCTGCTACGGCGCACAGCTCATCGCGCAGCAGCTCGGCGGCACCGTCGGGCGTGGGTCGCGTGGTGAGTATGGCCGGGCAACGCTCTCTCGCAACGACGTGCCGTCGTCGCTGTTGTCCCCGGCCATCCCCGCCGTACACGACGTGTGGATGAGCCACTTCGACGCCGTCACCGAACCGCCCCCCGGCTTCGTCGCCACCGCCAGCACACCTGACGCTCCGGTGGCCGTGCTCGAAAACGATGAACGGCGCATCTGGGGGGTGCAATTCCATCCCGAGGTCGTTCATTCGCCGTACGGCATGCAAGTACTGCAGGCGTTTCTCCACGATCTGGCCGGCTGCAGCCCCACTTGGAAGATGGCTTCGGTCATCGAGGAGCAAGTGGCCCTCATCCGTGAAAAGGTCGGGAAGCACCGTGCGATCTGTGCTTTGTCGGGGGGAGTCGACTCATCGGTCGCCGCGGCCTTGGTGCATGAGGCGATCGGGCCACAGCTCACGTGCGTATACGTCGACACCGGTCTCATGCGTAAGAACGAGAGCGCACAGATCGTCGAGACCTACCGGCGTCACATGAACCTGGAACTCATTCACGTCGACGCCGGCGATCGCTTCTTCGCAGCGCTGGCAGGCATCACCGAGCCGGAAGCGAAGCGCAAGGCGATCGGTGAGTTGTTCATTCGGATCTTCGAAGAGAACACGGGCGGGCTCACCGAGGCGGCGTTCTTGGTGCAAGGAACGCTGTATCCCGACCTCATCGAATCTGGAGGCGCAGATGGCACGGCCGACGTGATCAAGAGCCATCACAACGTGGGGGGCCTCCCTGAAGACATGACGCTGGAACTCATCGAGCCGCTGCGCGACCTGTTCAAAGACGAAGTGCGTACCCTCGGTACCGAACTCGGCCTGCCCGACGAGCTGGTGTGGCGCCAACCCTTCCCCGGGCCGGGCCTCGGCGTTCGAATCATCGGTGAGGTCACGCCCGACAAGGTGGCGACGCTGCAAGAGGCTGACGCGATCGTCCGCGAGGAAATCAGCAACGCTGGTCTCGGTAGGGAGATCTGGCAGGCATTCGCGGTACTGCCAGACATCCGTTCGGTCGGCGTGATGGGGGACGAGCGCACCTATGGACACCCCATCATCATCCGGGCCGTCACGAGCGACGACGCCATGACCGCCGACTGGGCTCGGTTGCCCTATGACTTGTTGGAGAAGATGTCCCAGCGCATCATCAATGAGGTGCCTGGCATCAACCGAGTGGCCTACGACATCACGTCCAAGCCCCCCGGCACCATTGAATGGGAATAGGCGAATGGGAATAGGCGAATGGGAACAGCGACTGGGAGTGACGCAATTGTTGCATCGCTCGACATGTGACCGACGTCGTTTCGTCGGAATCGCAACCTGTTCGTAATAGTCGGTACACTCCCGGAAGTCCTATGTCGTCCTCTGAATTGTTCACTCGCGCCACCAACCGCCCCACGAGCAGACTCAGTCGAGTCGCCGTCGTGGTGGCAACGTTGTTGTTCGTGTTGCCGTTCGTCTCGCCCAACGTCGTGCTCGCGACAGTGGACGATCAGCGCCGCGAGGTGGCGCGAATTGTCGACGAACTCGACCGTTTGCACGAGCAGGCAGACATCCTTGCCGAGGATTACGCCGAGGCCATGGATCAGAAGAACCAGCTCGGCGTGGAGATCGTCGAGGCCGAAGCCAGGGTCGCCGAAAAAGAAGCAGAACTCACTGCGCTTCGGGGCGATCTGGCCGCCGTTGCCGTGCAAGCGTTCACCGGGGCCGGCAGCGACGTTCTCGGGCCGCTGTTCTCGAACGCCGAGGCGTACAGCGAAGACCTGCGCGGCCAGCAGTACAGCCGTGTCGCCATGGATGTGGGTTCGGGAACCACCGATGATCTCGACGAGCTCATCTCCGAGCTCGACGAGGCCAAGCAAGACTTACAAGACAAGCGCGACCAGGTCGAAGCGCTCACCGTCACCATCGCCGACAAACTGCAGCAGACCGAAGATCTCACCGCTCAGTACACCGAACGTCGCACTGCCGAAGAGGCCCGCCTGGGCGAGCTCATCCAACAGGAGGAAGAGCGCCGCGCGGCCGCGGCGTATGCCGCTTTGCAGGCGCAGTACGCCGCAGCCCAATCGTCCAGCGGCGGCGGCTCCGACTCGTCGTCCAGCAGCCGCGGAGCATCGAATTCAGGTGGCGGCTCTTCGAATTCGGGTGGCGGCTCTTCGAACTCGGGTGGCGACACTTCCGACTCGGGTGGAGCCGAACCCGACTCAGGCAGCACTCCCGTTGTCAATCAGCCTTCCTCCAATGTTCCGTCGCCGTCGGGGCGTGTTGGGGTGGCGATTTCCGCAGCTCAAGGTCAGCTCGGCGTGCCCTACCGATACGCCACCTCGAACCCCGGTGATTCGTTCGACTGCTCGGGCCTCACCCACTATGCGTGGGCCCAGGCCGGCGTGAGCTTGCCTCGCAACTCGCGTGCGCAGGCGTCCATGTTGCCCAGCGTTCCCGTCTCTGAGGCACAACCCGGCGACCTCCTCTTCTACTATTCGCCGATCAGCCACGTGGGCATCTACCTCGGCAACGGATCGATCCTCCACGCTCCCGCCACCGGCGACGTTGTCAAGATCTCCTCGGTGAGTTGGAACAAGGTCACCTACGTCGGTCGACCAGGCTGATCGCACGGGCTGTTGGTGTAGTTGCACGCATACCCATACCCCGGTAGGGTATGTGTATGGACGCAGAATCCCCGGGCTACCACGACAACAAGGCCGCGATCCTCGCCCGCCTGAAACGAATCGAAGGTCAGGTGCGCGGCCTGCAGCGAATGGTCGCAGACGACACGTATTGCATCGACGTACTCACGCAGGTGTCTGCCTCGACGAAGGCGTTGCAATCGGTAGCAGTGCAACTGGTCGATGAACACCTGCACCACTGCGTCGCTCACGCGATCGAGTCCGGCGATGCTGCCCAGGCCGAACTGAAATTGGTTGAAGCCAGCCGAGCGATCGAACGTCTCGTCAAGTCGTAACAATTCATCACGGAGTCGAAGGAGTCCCAAAAATGTCTGACCTCATCACCCTCACCGTCCCTGGCATGACCTGCGGTCATTGCGAAGCATCGGTGACCGCAGAAGTGTCGAAGGTGGCCGGCGTCACCTCGGTCGAGGTGGATCTCACCACCAAACTCGTCACCGTCGCCGGGTCCGACCTTGACCGCACTGCGTTGGTGGGGGCCATCGATGAAGCCGGATTCGACGTCTCCCAGTAACACCACTCGCGACGCACCGGTTCCCAACGTTGCAGTGGCACCGGATTTCGTCGATCTCGATGTCACCGGGATGACCTGCGCTGCCTGTGCCTCGCGTATCGAGCGAAAGCTCAACAAGCTCGACGGCGTCGAGGCGACCGTGAACTACGCCACCGAACGCGCCCGCATCAACGTGGGGGCAAGCGGTTTGGAAGCCGCGGAACTCATCGCAACGGTCGAATCGGTCGGATACGGAGCGCAGATCGCTGGGTCATCTCCGCTCGACGAAGAAGCGCGCGCCCGTGACCTGTTCCGACGCCTCGTCGTCGCAACGGTGCTCGGGGTGCCGGTGCTGCTGCTCTCGATGATTCCGGTCCTGCAGTTCGATGGGTGGCAATGGGTCGCGTTGGCGCTCACCACGCCGGTCACGACCTGGGCGGCGTGGCCGTTCCACCGGGCTATGGTGCTCAACCTCCGGCACCGGCAGGCCACGATGGACACGCTCGTGTCGGTGGGTGTCTGGGCGGCGTACTTGTGGTCGCTGTGGGCATTGTTGTTCACCTCTGCCGGCGACATCGGTGCCGAAATGGACATGTCGATGACGGTGGACATGAGCGCCCATGCCACCGACACAGGAGGAGCCCACATCTATCTCGAGGTTGCATCGACGGTGGTGGCGTTGATCCTCGCCGGTCGGTACTTCGAAGCGCGATCCAAGCGACGCGCAGGGGCGGCGTTGCGGGCACTGCTCGATCTGGGCGCACGCGACGTAGCCGTCGTCGACGAGAACGGTGTCGAGCGCCGGATCCCGATCGCAGATCTGCGAGTCGGTGACACGTTCGTCGTGCGGCCCGGTGAAAAAGTGGCAACCGACGGTGTCGTCCGTGAGGGAACCTCGGCGATCGACCGATCCCTGGTCACCGGCGAGAGCCTCCCGGTCGACGTGGGTGTGGGTAGTCAGATACTGGGTGCGACCGTGAACACGAACGGTCGGCTGTTGGTGGAAGCAACCGGTGTGGGCGCAGACACCGCGCTCGCCCAGATCGCTCGGTTGGTCGACGGCGCTCAGTCCGGCAAAGCACCCGTGCAGCGACTCGCAGACCGGGTGTCGGCCATCTTCGTGCCGGTCGTCATTCTGTTGGCCATCGCCACGCTGATCGTGTGGTTGCTCGTCACCGGTGACGGCACCCGTTCGTTCGAGGCCGCGGTCGCCGTGCTGATCATCGCCTGCCCATGCGCCCTCGGTCTGGCCACGCCCACGGCGTTGCTGGTAGGTACCGGCCGTGGTGCCCAGCTCGGTCTGCTGATCAAAGGTCCTGAAGTGCTGGAGTCCACCCGTTCCGTCGACACGATCGTGCTCGACAAGACGGGCACCGTCACCACCGGCGTGATGACGCTCGCTGCAGTGCGACCTGGGCCCGGACATCACCGCGATGAAGTGCTTCGCGTCGCAGGGGCATTGGAGGCTGGCAGCGAGCATCCGATCGCGCAGGCGATTCACCGGGCCGCCGCAGCACAGTTCGGCATGCTCCCTGCCGTCAGCGAGTTTTCGAATGAGCCTGGTGTCGGAGTTCGTGGGGTGGTCGACGGCGCGGTGTATACGATCGGCCGACCAACCAGTGATGTTGCAATCACTTCGGGGGAAACTGTTGTCGAGTTGCGAGCCGCAAACGGCCAACTCGTCGGGCATCTCGCAGTGGCCGACGAGGTCAAAGCCAACAGCGCAGCAGCGATTGCCGAGTTCCGTCGGCTGGGCTTGAAGCCAGTGCTGCTCACCGGCGACAACGAGGCCGCGGCTCGATCGGTTGCCGTCCAGGTGGGCATCGACGACGTGTTGGCAGAGGTGCTCCCGCACGAGAAGGTCGATGCTGTGAAGGAACTCCAGGCGCGCGGCGCCATCGTCGCCATGGTCGGCGACGGTGTCAACGACGCTGCTGCCCTGGCCCAAGCCGACCTCGGCATCGCCATGGGCACCGGCACCGATGTTGCGATCGAGGCGAGTGACCTCACCCTCATCCGCGCCGATCTGGTAGCCGCTGGCGACGCGATCCGCCTCGCCCGACGCACGCTCGGCACGATCAAGGGCAACTTGTTCTGGGCATTTGCGTACAACGTGCTGGCGATCCCCCTTGCCATGTCCGGTCGCCTCTCACCCGCGATAGCTGGCGCAGCGATGGCGTTCTCCAGCGTGTTCGTGGTGAGTAACAGCTTGCGTCTACGCCGTTTCACCTAGCTCACCCGCCTAGCGGCTCCGGCGTGGCTCGCCCTCTAGTCTGCAACGGTGTTGAACGAAGCTCAGACGGATCGTCGCCACCGGGAAGGTGTGGCCACTGCGTGGGGTGAGTTCGACGACGGGCGGCTCATCCTCGATGTCGAAGAACTCAGCGCGATGGTGTCGACCAACCGGGTGTATCGGCTGCGCCTGGACGACGGCCACGAGGTGATCGCGAAATCGTCGAACTACGGTTCGTTCTTCCTGTTTGCGGAGGACCATGATCGCCTACACCGGGTCACCGAACTGCTGCACGGCGGCCGTTGGGATGGGTTCCTCGCCGAAGTGCTGACCGCCGACGACAAGCCGTTCACCTGGTACGACGGCGAGATGTGGGTGGTGTTCTACGAGCAGGTCGTCGTGAAAGACCGGCTGCCGCGCATTCTCACCGACAACCAGATCGCTCGATTGGGCACCGAGCTGGCCTTGTTCCACCAAGCGTGCGCGGCTGTCGCCCGGCTCGTGCCCGCTCCGTCGAAGACCGCCAAGTCCGACGCGGTGAACCTGTACGAGAGCCTCGGGTCTCGCACCGCCCCCGAACAGTTCGGCCTCGACTCCAGCCGGATCGATTTGGTACGGCGTCACACGCACCGTTTCCTCATGTCGGTACATCACTCTGGCTACGACTACTGGCCGAAGATCCCTGTGCTGATCGACTGGAACCTCGGTAACTTCTCGGTGGAGTTCGATGAGGTGGCTCGCGACGAGCACTCGCGTCAGTTTCAACTCTTCAGCCGCTGGGATTACGACTGGTTTCGTGTGGAATCGCGGCTGCTCGACTTCTACTTCCTGTCGCGTGTGTCGTCTCGAACTGGCGATCGCTCCACGTTCACCTACAGCGCCCACACGTTGCTCGAACCAAGGTTCGTCGTGTTTCTGAGGGCCTATCATGCCGTGTATCCGTTGTCGGCAGCCGAAGTGCACTTCCTCGCCGAGGCGTACCGATTCTTCCTGCTCAATTACGTCGTGCGCCAAGGTCGCCACTTCTTCCGTCATGACTTCTGGCTACACCTGCTCCATGACGCAGTGGACGTTCACTTGCCGGCGCTCGACGCTCTCGATCTCACCCCTCTCGTCCGCGCTCTCGATCTGTAGGTAGTACCCACCCCATGCAACTGCACGCACCATTTGTTCGCTTACCACGCGCGTTCGACGCCGAGCTACTCGCCGCCGAGGTGAACGCGTTACCGGTCGACGCATGGCGTCGGCATCCCACCGGGCATGTGGGCAACACCGCCGTCAGCCTTGTGTCCCGCAACGGCGACCACACCGATGACTCGATCGGCGGTCCGCAGGCCACCACCACCTGGCTGGCGCCCGACTCGTACTTGGCACAGGTGATCGCCTCGTTCGGAGTTCCCGTGGGGCGCACACGTCTGATGCGTATCGACCCCCAAGCCGAGGCCATCGCTCACTTCGATGTGCATCTGTACTGGTTCGACCGGGTTCGCATTCACGTGCCGATCGTCACGACCGAGTCGGTGGAGTTTCTCTGCGGCGAAGAGCGCGTGCACATGTCCGCCGGTCAGAGCTGGGTGTTCGACACGTTCCGCATGCACAACGTGTTGAACCCCAACCCGACGTCGCGCGTGCATCTCGTCATCGACACGGTTGGTACACCGGCGTTGTGGGACATGATTCGTTCCGGTCCTACGGCTGCTGGTGACAGCGCCACCGACCCTGTGATGTCGCTGGAGTACGAGCCCGGCCGGGTGCCGCTGATACTGACCGAGCAGGTCAACATCTCACCTGTCATGCAGCCGTGGCAACTCGAATCGATCGCGGCTCGGCTCTTTCAGCACTTTCCCGACACTCCGGCGGCCCATGCGATACGGAGCGAGTCGCGGTCCTTTGTCGAGGGTTGGCGCGCCCTCTGGGCGCTACACGGCCCCCATCCTGGCGCAGTGGGATACGCGACTGAACGCGACCGGTTCGTCGCCGCGCTTCGAGCGCTGCCCGACGACCGGCTCACGTACAACGGTGCATCCATCACTTCCACCACCCACACGCTGCTGGCTGGCAGCGCACTCGGACCAGACATGCCCGCCGGAAGGTCGGTAGCGGCGCCGAACATTCCCGCCGACGTTTCGGTTCCAGCAGCGCAGGCCGCACCGGAACGGGACCGCCGGTTCGACCGACCCGTCATCGTCGTGTCGCCGCCGCGCGCCGGCAGCACGTTGTTGTTCGAGACGTTGTCGCAGTCGCCGGACGTGTTCACGATCGGCCGCGAGAGCCACATGCTCATCGAATCGATTCCAACGTTGACGCCATCGAACCGTGGCTGGGACTCCAACGAACTCGACTCGTCGGACGCATCCGGGCCCGTGGTCGAGCGGTTGCGCCAGTCGTTTTTCGATGACCTAAGAGACCGGCGTGGCACGCCACCGCCCATGAATGCCCATTCGTTGCGGGTGGTCGAGAAGGTGCCGAAGAATGCCTTGCGCATCGAGTTTCTCGACCGTGTGTTCCCCGACGCCCGCTACATCTACCTGTCACGCGAGCCCCGTGACGAAATCTCATCCATGATCGATGCGTGGCGGTCGGGCAAGTTCGTCACGTACCCCGACCTGCCGGGGTGGACCGGCTTGCCCTGGTCGATGTTGCTCATTCCTGGCTGGCGCGAACTCATCGGCGCCGATCTCGAGGTGATCTGCGCGCGTCAATGGGAATACACCACCAACCGCATTCTCGACGATCTCGACCGTTTGGCTCCAGGACGCTGGACCGTGGCCAATTATCGGTCGTTGGTCGACCAGCCACAACAGGAGATGACACGCCTGTGCCAGTTCGCCGGGCTCCGCTGGGACCAGCGCATCGAGGGAGCGTTGCCGCTCGCCCGACACACCCTGACGCCGCCGTCTCCCGACAAGTGGCAGAAGAACCGCGTCGAAATCGAAGGGGTTCTCCCGTCGATTGCGGCGACCGCTCGGCGAGCAGCGCGCGTGGCCGAAGTCGGACCCACACGGGCTGCGCCGCGCCAGCTTGGCGACAACCGTGCACCTGCCGTACCAACGCCAGGAGACAACGCCTTGGCGAGCGTGCACACAGACAGCGTGCGCGAACTCCTCCGCAAAGCGAGCAGCAGCATCTTGCTGTCGACCTACCAGAGCGGCAAGTTGATCACCATGCGCACGATGGTCGACGCTGCAACCGGTTCGGAATCGCTGAACACACACTTCACAGCGATGCCCAAACCAATGGGCGTCGCAGTGCGCCAAGATGGCCATCTCACGGTCGGCACTCGCGACGAGGTCTGGACCTACCGGAACCAACCGCAGGTTGCAAGCAAGATCGAGCCACCGGGGTCCTACTCCGCCGCGTTCGTCCTTCGCGGTCGCCACCACACCGGGGATATTGCGATTCACGAAATGGCGTATGCCAGCGATGGCGAACTGTGGTTGGTGAACACCCGCTTCTCGTGTCTGTCGACACTCGACGACGAGCACAGCTTCGTCCCGCGCTGGCAACCGCCGTTCGTCACGGGCATGCAACCCGACGATCGTTGTCACCTCAATGGCTTGGCAATGCGTGACGGCCGCCCGAGATACGTGAGCTTGTTCGCTGACTCAGACCGGCCCAACGGGTGGCGCGACGTCAAGGCCTTCGGCGGAGCGGTGATGGACATCGACACCAACGAGTTCGTTGCCCGTGGACTCTGCATGCCACACACGCCGAGGTGGTACCGGGGTCAGCTGTGGGTGCTGGAGTCGGGGCGCGGTGCGTTGAGTCGAATCGACCTACATACCGGCGCCAGCGAGGTCGTGGTGACGTTGCCGGGCTTCACCCGTGGCATGACGTTCATCGGTCGTTATGCACTTATCGGCCTGTCGCAAGTGCGCGAATCGGTCTTCGATGATCTGCCCTTGACGAAAGGCGACACTCCCATCCAGTCGGGGCTGTGGGTGGTTGATCTGGAAACCGGCCTGGTCGCAGGCTTTGTACGCTTCGACGGAGCCGTACAGGAGATCTTCGATGTGCAGTTGATCCGGGCCGATGGACACGTCCACATCGTCGACCGTGACGCTGAGGCGCACAGCCTGTCGTTCCTGATACCCACGATTCATGCTTGATCGGCGGCCGGGTCGGGTCGGTCAGGTGGGCAGGCCGTGCTCGCGGCGATCCACCAACCGCCTGATGTTCCCGAGATGCCTGGCCATCACCAGGATGCAGATGCCGATGGTGGCAAACACTTCCCAAGCGTCGCGCTCTGCAATTCCCACGCCCACTGGGAGGAGTGCCACGATGACGATCGATGCGACCGAGGCCTTCTTGGTGAGTCGCGAAACAATCAACCACACTGCCGTCAGTAAGACGAACACCACCGGTGACATCACTGCGAAAGCACCGCCTCCGGTAGCGACACCCTTGCCGCCGCGAAATCGCTGCCAGACGGGAAACACGTGACCGACCACCGCTGCGGCGCCGAGGGCGTAGCCGGCGTGCCGGTCAGCGGCGACCAGCCCGAGACCAGCGGCCAGTGCGCCCTTTGCCATGTCGATGATGAAGACCCAGACACCGCGGCGCCAACCGAGCACTCGGGTGACATTTGACGCACCCGGATTGCCCGACCCGACTTCTCGAATGTCGATGCCACTCGCACCGGCGATGATCATGGCGCTCGGAAAGGTGCCGATGAGATAAGCGATCGGTAGGAGCGCCCACCAGAAATCGCTCACACGCTTACTTTCGTGTGAACGAGACGGGCGTCGCCCGAGGCGGCTTCGAGTGATCGCCCAGTGGGCGTGGCACCGATTCAGCCGCGACGCCAGCGAGCGCGAGTTCGCCATCGCCGCTTACGCATTCTGGATCGGGACCGTCGAGCGGCAGGCCGGTGAAGAACTTTGCAGCCATGCAACCACCCTGACACGCGTCGAATTGGCCGCACGAGGCGCAGGCTCCGGCGGACTGCGGTTCACGTAGCTCGGCGAACAGCGTGCTGTGTTTCCAGATCTTGGCGAACCCGCCCTCGTCGCGGAGGTTGCCTGCCTTGAACTCGTCGTGGATGACGAACGGGCAGGCGTACACGTCGCCGATCGGGTCGATGAGGCACACGACGCGGCCCGCGCCGCACAGGTTGAGCCCGGGCAGCGGCTCGTCGCCGAGGGCGTTCAAGTGGAAGAACGAGTCGCCGGTGAGGACGTTGTCGCCATGAGCGAGCAGCCACCGATAGATCTGCAGTTGCTGAGCGTTGGTGGGGTGGAGATCGTGCCACGAGTCGACTCCTCGACCGGACGGGCGAAGGCGCGTGACGCGCAGCTGCGCACCGTAACCGTCGGCGAGCGCCTTGAACTCGTCGAGTTGATCGACGTTGTGCCGCGTGACCACGACGGAGATCTTGAACGGACCGAACCCAGCGTCGCGCAAATGATCCATGGCCTTGATGGCAGTGGCGTAGGACCCATCACCTCGGACCGCGTCGTTGGTGGCGGCGTCGGTGCCATCGAGGCTGATCTGAATGTCGAGATACTCGAGTGCGGCGAGGCGGCGTGCTTTTGCGGCGTCGATGAAAGCCCCGTTCGTGGAGAACTTCACGCCGATGCCTTGGGCGATGGAGTACTCGACGATCTCGAAGAAGTCTCGGCGAATCATCGGTTCGCCGCCGCCGAGGTTGATGTAGAAGACCTGCAGATCACGCAACTGATCGAGGACGTGCTTGGCCTCTGCGGTGGTGAGCTCGTCTGGGTCGCGTCGTCCCGAAGACGACAGGCAATGCACACATTCCAAGTTGCACGCGTACGTGAGTTCCCACGTGAGACAAATGGGCGCGTCGAGCCCCCGCTTGAGCTGATCCACGAGCAACGTCATGATGTTGCAGCCTCCATCACGATGTTCGACTCGACCAGCGACCGGAGGGCCTGCACGAAGGCCGGTTGCCGTTGTTCGCCGATGCCGCAGGCGTCGAGCGCTGCCGCCACGGTGGGGTGTGAACCGAGCTCACGGACGACAGCGACCACGTCTGGATGCTTGAGGAACACCAATCGGCGGGTGTCGTAGTGATAGGCGAGTGCGCCGAACGGTTCGGGCCGGAGGGCAACTCGGGGGTGGAGCGCAAGTCGTGTTGCCAACAGGGTTTGGGTCGCCGCGTCGGTGGTTTTCATGACAGTCGGCTCGAGTGAGGTATCGATCAGTAGACGCCGCACATGCCGTCGATCGAGATTTCTTCGATCAGCAACTCGTCGATGATCCCGACTTCGCTGGTCGCCTGGTCGGCGCTGTGGGTGGAGCTTGTCTCGGTGGTCGACTCGTTGTTCATGCCCTGATCGTAACTCGACAGCGAGGTTCGAACTGCACTGGTGTTGGACTCTTAGGAGCCGAGCGGGTCGCAGCGACCTGTCCGCTCATCCCCTTACTGGCCCGAGCTCGTGATGTCGCTCGCACCGTCATCGCCCGGCTCGTTGTTGGGTTCAGCGATCGGAGCGGGAGCGACTTGATCGAGGGCCCGCCGCAGAATCGGGCTGGTGTCATCGTCGACGCGGAGGTTCTCGATCCCGGGGGCACTTGCGTCGAGCTGTTCACGCAACGTTCGCCCATCACCGTCGGTGACCCCATCCAAGGCGGACTCGAGGCCGACCATCGGAGCGGCCGGAGCGATGTGGCGAACACGGTCGGCGTCCGACAGGCCCGCCGTCGGATCGGACCCGGAAACACTGCCTGTTCCTGGGCTTGCATGCACCCGCTTGAGCAATACCGCGCCGACACCAAGGAGCACGACGACTGCAACGGCGACACCGAACCAGATCATTGCCTCATCGCTCCCACGTCATTGCCTGCACCGTACTGTGCGGTGGTGGTGAACCCCGAAATCTTTTGGCTTGGCATCGGGGCGTCAGCGGTCAGCGGGCGGGGGTGACGGCTGCGACGAACTCGGGTTCGTGGTTCGTGATTCGAGCCGTGGCGATGCGCTCTCCGAGCCGCATGACGACCCACCCGGCGATCACCGTTGCGACGGCGCACCCTGTGGTGAAGATCACGTTGCCAGTGAACGTTGCCCAGATCAGCAGCACGGCGATCGGCAGGGTGACGACAGCGAGCCCGGTCAACACGCACACCAACAGCAATGCTGCGACGATTCCTTTGCCGGATTCGCCCCCCGCGAACGGATTGTCGCTCTCGGGAATCGCGATGGGAACGAGTGCCGACTGCACGATCGCGGCGCCGGTGCCCGCCAACAACCCACCGATGCCAACGCCGATCCCAGCCGGAAGGTACGACCATTCGCCCGTGATCGCGGTGGTGAGCAGCGGACTGATCAGCGCCAGTGGAGCGGCGACGATCAGCACCGAACGCGCTGCGCCGCGTACGAACGTGCGCGGCTCGGCTCCTGCAAGGAACTCGTAGATGATCGGCGGGCCGCTGTTGCCGAAGGTGTTGCCAGCACCGAACAGCACGGCGAGCTGAATCGCGCCGCCGACGAGCACCGCGCCACTTCCCGGCGTATCGCTGACCAAGCTGGGGATCAGTACGGCACCGACTCCGAGTGCGGACCCGGTGATCGTCTCCAGCAATGTCCGGGGTGTACGCAGTCTCACCAGGATGAACCTCCAGGCCAGCGATCCGGCCGGTCCGGCGCCACACCAGCGCCGCACCAATCGGCCGATGCGGTGGCGGTCCGGGGAGGAAGACTTGGCACCAGAGTGCGACACAGTGCCGCCGAGCCGGGTGGTGGTCGCCACGAAGACTGCAGCGAGCACCGGAATCCACAGCGACGCGACCAACACGTGCAAGAGGGCCAAGGCTGGCTGGCTGCCGACCCTCTCGAACGCCGAAGCGATCTGCCCGGGGGGACTGAAACGCAACGCGTCAGCGACTCGATGGCGGTCGGCTTCGTCGAGGCGGCTCAACCAGGCTGGGACGATCTGGAATGCTCCGTAGAAGGCCAACCCGGTCACACCGACGATGAGCTGGCCGCCGCGTGGAAACCTGGCGGCCAGCAGCGCGAGCGCGTTGGTGACCGTCCGTGCGGCAAAGAGCAACGACGCCAACCAAGACGCTGTGGCCAGCACCAGAATCGGAATGGAGAGTGCGCCGTCGACGGCGCCGATCGCCAGACCCGCCCCGACCGCCGTCGTCGCCAGCCCCACTGGGCCGAGGGCCACGGTGGCCAAGATGCCCGCTGCTCGCTCCAGATCGGTCAGCGGTTCAGTGGCGACCACCCGCGGGTCCACTGATTGGGACACTCCCGCGATCACGCCGAATGCCAACGTTGCCGTCACCAGGCCAGTGATGGCGAAGACCCGTAGGTCGTCAACGTTGGTATCGATCCGTTCGATGAAGAGTCCTGCGAAGAAGCCGGTCACCCCTGCGACGATTGCCATGACGAGGCCGAGCACGGCGCCAAGTTGTTGCACCCCACCCAAGCGGACAGCGCCACGAATCAAACGCCATCGAAGCCTGCCGAACGTGGCGATCGTCGCTAGCAAGGTCAGACCAGCCAGTCGAGGGTGTCGGTGTTGACGTCGGAGGCGCCGATCACCTCGACGAAGGCATCCTCGAGCCGCCGCCCAGCCCGCAACTCGTCGATCGGCCCGGCGGCGACCACTCGTCCATGATCGATGACGGCCACGTGATCGCACATACGCTCGACCAGATCCATCACGTGGCTGGAAAACACGACGGTGCCACCGCCAGAGCGAAATCGGTCGAGCATCGAGCGCATCGTTCGCGCAGAGATGGGGTCGACACCTTCGAACGGTTCGTCGAGCAAGAGCAGTCGCGGTCGATGCAAGAGCGCAGCAGCGAGCGCGGTCTTCTTGCGCATGCCATGGCTGAAGCCGGCAATCTGACGGTCGGCGTCGTCACTCAAGGCGAGCGTTGCGAGCAGCTGCTGGATGCGCGTCGCCGTGGCGATCGGCGCCAGCTTTCGTATCTCACCCATCGTGGTGAGGAACTCGCGAGCGGTCAACCGTTCGAAGAGTTGCAGCGGGTCGAGGACGACTCCGAGTTCCCCTCGGGCGGCGCGGATGTCAGCAGCCACATCGTGGCCAACCACTACGATGCTGCCCGCGTCGGGACGGACCAATCCCACGATCGATCGAAGTGTGGTCGACTTGCCGCTGCCGTTCGGGCCGACCAACCCGAAACAGCTACCGGCTGGAACGTCGAGATCGAGCGAATCGAGTGCAATCGTGGTTCCAAAGCGCTTGGACAGCCCTCGGACCTGCAAGGGACAATGCGTGGGGGCTGGCAATGACACGCCGGACAGTCTGCCGGAGGCGACCGGTAGTGTGGCTTCCCCTTTCCGCTGGTACCAGGGGTGTTGGTGTCGATGAACTCGCAAGCCTTTCCTGAACTCGAATCAGAACGCGCCAAGCTGGCCACGGCTCGCGCGTGTCGAAACCTGATGATCGACCGGTTGGAGCGGGTCGATCCACAGTCGTCTGCCGACGCCATCACGGCCGAATACATCGAGATGGCTGTATGGGAAGCACTCGACTCGTTGCGGTCCCCTGGCGCCGGCGAGTTCTTCGGCCGAATCGATGGCCCAGCCCCCGACGGCACCCCCGAGCGGTGGTACATCGGGCGCCGTCACATAGAAAACGATCATCACGACCCTGTCGTGGTCGACTGGCGTGCGCCGATTTCCGCACCGTTCTATCGGGCCACTGCGCTCGACCCGTTGGGTGTGGACTTCCGTCGACGCTTCACGCTCGTCGACGGTGAGATCACCGCGTATCTCGACGAGCACCTCGACGATCCCGAGGGCGGAAACGTTGCTTCTGGCATACCGGATCCGGTGCTGGCGGAGATCGGCGCTGCGCGGTCGGGCGCCATGCGCGAGATCGTCGCCACCATTCAGGCAGAACAAGACCTCGTCATTCGGGCCGATATCGATCAGGCCCTCATTGTGCAAGGTGGCCCGGGCACCGGCAAGACAGCGGTGGCTTTGCACCGGGCCGCATACCTGCTCTTCGAGCATCGCGGTCGGTTGTCGCGCGACGGTGTGTTGGTGGTGGGGCCGAACCGAGCGTTCCTCGACTACATCGGGAATGTGCTGCCGTCGCTCGGCGAACGCAGCGTTCGTCAGTGCACCGCCCTCGATCTGTGCGTTCCAAAGGTGGAACTCACTGGAATCGACACCCCTGATGAGGCGCGTTGGAAGGGGTCACCCGAGCGGCTGGTCGAGCTCGAACAGGCCGCCCTCGCTGCGATCATTGCTCCCCACGACGAGCTGGTCGTTCCCGTTGGTGCGCGGAGGTTCGTGTTTCCCGCCGAGCAGCTCGCCGAGTGGGTGGAGATCGCCAAGGGGGGCGTGGTGCCGATCAACCAGCGTCGCGAGCGTCTCCGAGTGCTCGCGCAAACCGATCTACGGCGCCGCTGTGGTGGCGAAGACAGGTGGAGCGAAGCCGCGCCACTCAAGACGGCCATCAACAAGGCATGGCCGATTCAGAAACCAGCCGCGCTCGTGGATCGCTACCTCAGTGGACCATCCGGTAAGCGTCGTCGATTCACTGCTGCCGACCAGTTCCTCATCGACGAAGCCAACACGTTGCTGAACGGCACGCCGTTCACCTACGGCCATGTGGTGGTCGACGAAGCACAGGATCATTCAGCGGTCGCGCTGCGAGTGATCGGCCGGCGCACGCCGGTGGGCTCGTGCACGCTGGTGGGCGACGTCGCCCAGTCCACCACTCCGGCCGGCCAAGAACGCTGGCAGGACGTGTTCGCCCATCTCGGAGCCACAGGAACGGTTGCCGATCTCACCATCGGGTATCGCGTGCCTGAGCCGATCCTCACGATCGCCAACCGGTTGCTGCCGCTCACGGGTGTCGACTCCACCGCCTCGCGTTCGGTCCGAGCTGAAGGCGACGCGCCTGCATGGCATCGCTTCGAAGGCGACCTGTTGGCGGGTGGAGTCGCCGCAACCGTGGCCGCGGTGAAGCATCGCCATCGGCTCACCGGATTGGTCGCCCCTCCGGAGCTACACGACGTACTCGCCGCCGCGTTGGCTGATGCCGGTTTCGTTGCGGTCGACCACGTGCACGAACTGGCAGGCAACGAAGTGCCACTGTTCGGTGCCGAGGCGGTGAAAGGACTCGAGTTCGATGGTGTCGTGGTCGTGAACCCCCACGACATCCTCGGCGACTCACCCCGTGGCGCGCGTCTGCTGTACGTCGCCATGACCCGCGCCGTGCAGGAGTTGGCATTCGTCACCAACGACGAACCGCCGGCCGTTCTCGTCCCGTGACCCGGCCGGCGGGACGGAGCCCCATCACTTGAACATATTCTAATATCGGTATATGATGCCGATATGGCCCGGAGCGCAACCACCTCAGATGTATTCAACGCCATCGGTGATCGATGTCGTCGTGACATCCTGATCACGTTGGGAGCCGGGGAACACGACGTCACCGCGTTGGTCGAGCGACTACGTTCCGCGCAACCACAGATCTCCCAGCCACTCGTGTCGAAACATCTCAAGGTGCTCCGCGAGGTCGATCTGGTGCGGTGCCGGCATACGGGCAAGCGGCGGTTCTACCGGGTCAACGCGGAGGCGCTTCGGCCGGTGCACGTGTTCACCGCGAGGTTCGAACAGATGTGGAACGAACGTCTCGACCGGCTCGACGACGTACTGCTCGGCATGCAGGAACATGCCGAGCACCCAGCCGGTACTCACTCACCTGACACCAACACGGCGAACGAAAGCGGCGCATCATGAACGCCGCACTGAAGAGCCGATATGGCTCAGCCGTCGTCACGCTTCCCAGCGACACCGAGATCCTGATCACCCGGTCGTTCGAAGCGCCCGCAGCACTCGTCTGGGAAGCGGTCACCACGCCGCGTCATGTCCTTCGTTGGTGGGGACCGAACTGGGCCCCGCTGATCTCGGCCGAGATCGACCTTCGTGTTGGCGGGTCGTGGCGATACGTGTCACGTGGCGACGACGGAATCGAACTCGGTTGGCACGGCACGTATGCCGAGATCGAACGCCCGCATCGAGTGGTGTCGACCGAGGTGTTCGAAGGCTTTGCCGACGCGGCATCGCTGAACACGATGACGCTCAGCGAGGCCGATGGCGTCACGACGTTACGAACGTTGGTGCAACACCTCACGCAAGAGTTCCGCGACGGCCACATCGCGTCGGGCATGGAAGGTGGCATGCAGCAGACGTTCAATCGCCTCGACGACCTGCTCGCCGTGTCGGGTACCCCCGCCGAGCGATTCCGTCGGGTGGCGGGCCGCTTTTCCGACCGAGTCTCCGAGGTCGGCCCTGAAGACTGGGACCGGCCCGCGCCGCCAGCGGGTTGGACGGTTCGAGACGTGGTACGCCACATCGTCGAATGGGTGCCGAGTGTCATGGGCCGGAGCGGCCTCGAGATGCCGCCCGGTCCTTCCGTCGACGACGACCCGCAGGAAGCATGGGAGGTGTTCGCCACCACGATCCAGCGTTTTCTCGACGATCCGGTCACTGCGGTCATTCAGTTCGACGTCGGTCCTCCAGGAATGATGTCTGTGCAGGGCGCAGTCGACATGATCGTCACCGGTGACGTGCTCGTCCACACATGGGACATCGCGCGAGGCGCCGGTCTCGACGAAACGCTCGACCCGATCCTGGTGGCGGAAATGCTTGCCGGAATGGAGCCGATCGACGAGGCCCTGCGTTCCAGCGGCCACTACGGGCCCCGGGTCGAGGTTCCGGCGGACGCGGATCTCACGACGAAACTGATCGCGTTCACCGGCCGCCGGCCCTAGTTGCACACGCACACGAGTTCTCGAATGCGGCCGGTAGCGTCGCCCGGTGCCCTCGCCCAGCTTCGCTCCATTCAAGCGGCGAGCGTTTCTGCTGGTCTGGCTCGGGGCGATGATCTCCAATATCGGCACGTGGATGGAAACGACGGCGCTCAGCTACTACGTGGCAGACACCTCCGAGAACACGTGGTCCGCTGTTGTCGCCGCGGCTGGCTTTCTGCCGACGGCGTTTCTCAGCCCGGTGGGTGGAGCGTGGGCCGACAGGTTCGACCGCCGCAAGGTTCTGGTCATGTCGAACGCCACGTCGTGTGTGATCGCTGCGGCCGTGGCGCTCACCGTACAAACCGGCCATGCGACCCCGCTCCTGCTCGCTGGGTTCTCATTGCTCGGCGGGTGTGTGTTCGCCGTGGGTTTCCCGTCGTTTCAGGCGACACTGCCTGACCTTGTGCCGAAAGAAGAGCTCGTAGCGGCCATCGGTTTGTCGAGCACCCAATGGAATCTCGGGCGGATCTTGGGGCCGGTTGTTGCTGCTGGGGCGATCTGGATGGGCGGGGTGTCGACGGCGCTGTGGATCAACGCTGCGAGCTTCATCGTCGTCATCGCTGCGATCAGCGCCGCCGCGATACCGAAGTCGCCGCGCACGAAGCGACTGGTGCGTGAAGCCACCCGCGATGCGATCGAGTTCGGTCGAACCGATCCGGCGGTTCGTGCCATGGTGCCGCTCCTGGTGACCGTTGCATTCTTTGGTGGCCCGTTCATCGGTTTCGTTGCGCAGATGGCGACCAAGGTGTTCGGATCGGCACAAGGCGGTACCTCGCTGCTGATTGCCGCGCAGGGCGTGGGGGCAGTCGTCGCAGGCGCGTCGATGGGTCATCTGACCGAGCGGTTTGGGCTGAGGAACGTGACGATCAGTTGGGTAATGGCGCTCGGCCCGGCGCTGGTGTTGTATGGCGCGGCGCCTCACCTCTGGGCGTCAGCGCTGGCGCTGGCGGTGTGCGGCGGATGCTACATGGGCTGCCTGTCCAGCTTCAGTTCGATCACCCAGCAGTCGGCTCCAGATGCGCTTCGTGGTCGGGCGCTCATCATCAACAACTTCGTGCTCGGGTTCGGCTACCCGCTGGGTCTCATGATCCAAGGCCCGCTCGCCGATGCGACTTCGTTGCGGGCTGTCACGATCGCGAGCGGGGCCGCGATCTTCGGCGTCTTGCTGATTCGCCGATTGCTGCAACACGGCTTCACCGACCCGATCGCCACCGCTTTGGGCTAGTAGCTGCTAACGGGCAGGGTCTTCCCCGACTTCTTTCAACGCGTCGGCGATGGCGGCCCTCAGGCGGCGGGCCACCTGGGGCGTGAGATGGGTGACGAATCCCTCGCCCGGACGTCCGACCTCTTCGACGGTCAGCACCACTCTGGGCTCCGCGTCGTCGTAGTCGTCGCTGATGGCAATCGCCCACGACACCGGGGTGAGGTCGTCGTTCCAGCCAGGTGGCACGTCTTGCGGGCCAGCCGGGTAGTCGTCGATCGAGCGGCGCACACGGAGAGACTACCCCTGACCAGGGGTTTTTGCATTCTTCACTCGATTGCTGACAAAAATGATCGGCTTTTAGTTGATTGCACGGGAGTCGTCGGGATATCGTCGCTCTCGAATCCTGACGAATCTGATCGGAAATCACCGAAATGCACGCAGCGCCCCCCGCAGAACTACACCTCGACCCGGCAGCCAGCGTGCTCGTGCGGCGCCGTGCCGTGATGTCGGACGACGCTGTCGCTGCGGCCAACGAATTCCTCGAAGGCAAGTTGCCCACCGAGATCATCGAGTGGGCCAGCGCCCAGTTCGGTACCCGCTTGGCCATGACTGCTTCGTTCGCCGATACCACGCTCATCGACCTCGCCACGAAGGTCGATCCCGACATCGAAGTGATCTTCCTCGACACCGGATTTCACTTCGCGGAGACACTCAACACCGTCCGCCGAGCGATGGAGCGGTATGAGTTGAACCTGACCGTGCTGCGCCCCGATGCCGACGCCGCCGACCTGTGGGCTGCCGGTACCGACGGTTGCTGCGAGGCGCGCAAGGTTGCTCCGCTCGAGAAGTATCTGCCCCAGCATGCCGACGGCTGGCTGAGCGGTCTGCGGCGCGCCGACGACCCCGGTCGGGCCAACGCTCCCATCGTGTCCATCGACAAGCGCGGCCTGGTGAAGGTCAACCCCATGGCCAACATGTCAGACGACGAATACAATTCCTATGTCGACACCAACGACGTGCTAGTCAACACGTTGCAGCTCGACGGCTATGCGTCCATCGGCTGCTGGCCGTGCACCGAGCCTGCCGCCGACCGCTCCGGTCGTTGGTCGGGGAGCGGCAAGACCGAGTGCGGTTTGCACCGATGAGTGCTCCAGTGTTCCATTCGCCGTACCCGGTCAATCTCGACCTCGCAGGCGAGCGGGTGCTGGTGGTCGGGGGAGGCCCCGTTGCTGCTCGCAAAGTGGCTGGTCTGCTCCGTGCCGGGGCGGCTGTCACCGTGGTTGCCCCCTCCGCCGTGGCCGAACTCGCCGAAGACCCCGACGTTCGGTGGCACCGTCGCCTCTACCGTCGCGGTGAGGCAGCGTCCTATCGTTTGGTCATCGCCGCCACCGACGACCCTGTGGTCAATGCTCAAGTGTCCCGCGACGGTCGCGCTGCCAACGTGTTCGTGAACTCGGCCGACGACCCGGCGAACTGTTCGTTCACCTTGCCAGCAGTGGTGCAACGGGGCGACCTGCAGGTGGCGATCTCCACCAACGGTCGCAGCCCCGCCATGTCGAAATGGGTTCGCCAGCAGCTCGAAGCACAGTTCACCGACGTCCATGCGCAGCTCCTCGATGTGCTCAGTGAAGTTCGCGATGAAGCTCGTGAGCTGCTCGGCACGTCAGAGCTCCCTGGTTGGGAAACCGTCATCGACGATGACCTCGTCTCCATGGTCGCGTCGGGCCGCCTCGACGAGGCGTGCGCCCGCGTGCGCCACGCCATCGGCCTCGGAGCCGTGTCATGACCGCGCACGGAGCTGGTTCATGACCGTTCACCTGGTGGGGGCCGGCCCGGGCGATCCAGACTTGTTGACCATGCGCGCCATCTCGCTTCTGGCCCGTGCAGATGTGATCGTGCACGACCGTCTCGTCGACGCACGAATCCTGGCATCGGCCGCCCCTTGGGCCGAGTTGATCGACGTCGGCAAGACCCCCGGGTCGCCGCGCAACGCTCAACGCTTCATCAACGACGTCTTGATCGACCGCGGCCGAAGGTTCGACACGGTGGTGCGACTGAAAGGTGGCGACCCATTCGTGTTCGGGCGCGGCGGCGAAGAAGCTGAAGCCCTGTGCGCCGCCGGCATCGACGTTGCAGTGGTTCCCGGCATTTCCTCCAGCATCGCCGCGCCGGCTGCCGCCGGCATTCCGGTGACCATGCGAGGCGTGTCGAGCGGCGTCACCATCGTCACCGCACATCAAGATCCGGCGATCGGTGCCGCAGGTGAAGCCGCTCTCGATTGGGACGCACTCGCTCGCGCTGGCACGACCCTGGTGGTGCTGATGGGCGCCGCGCGCGCTCGTTCGCTGAGCCAGCGTCTGATCGCCGGTGGCATGATGCCCGACACTCCGGTGGCCATCATCACGTCGGCCACGTGTGCTGACGAGTGCGTCGAGCGACTCACGCTTGCCGAACTCGGGGTCAAGCCGGTTCGCAACCCTTCGACCATCGTCATCGGGGCCGTCGCCGCCCGAAATGTCTTGAACGAGATGCCGAATCTCGTGGCGATCACCGCCGAAGGAGCCACCACATGACCATCACCACCACATCGATCACAGAAGAGATCGTCTCGCACGGCATCGCCGTGTTGCCGCGCTCCGAGTGGGACACCGGACAGATGGCAGACATCGCCAAGTTCCGCCAGAAGTTGGCCGAGTATCAGGCGGGCGAAATCGGCGACGACGTGTTCCGGGTGTTTCGACTCACCAACGGCATCTACGGCCAACGTCAGGGCGGCACTGCGCAGATGGTGCGCGTCAAGGTGCCGTACGGCTCGATGACGCCCGAGCAACTCGAGATGATGGCCTTCATTTCCGAGCGGTATAGCCGGGGTTGGGGGCACATCACCACCCGTCAGAACATCCAGTTCCACTTCATCGAACTCGACGACATCCCCGACGTCATGGAACACATGGCATCGGTGGGCCTCACCAGCCGTGAGGCATGCGGTGACACGGTGCGCAACGTGCAGGGTTGTCACCTCGCTGGCGCATGCCCACAAGAAGTGCTCGACATCACGCAGTGGGCCGAAGCGTCGTACCAACACTTCGTGCGCAATCCACTGGGCCAGCGTCTGCCGCGCAAGTTCAAGATCAACTTCTCGGGATGCGCCACCGATTGCGGTCAGGCCATGTTCAACGACGCTGGCGTGATCGCCGTCAGTCGTACGCTCGACGATGGCACCATCGAGCGGGGTTTCCGGGTCTTCATTGCCGGCGGCCTCGGGGCCAACCCGCACCCGGCGCTGGCGCTGGAAGACTTCACATCCCGCGAGCAGCTGCTGCCCACCATCGAGGCGATCCTGCGGATTTTCGAGCAAACCGGTAACCGCGACAACAAGCTGCGGGCCCGTTTGAAGTGGGTCGTCGACCAACTGGGTATCGACGAGGTCCGCCGACGCATTCTCAACAGTCGAAAGATGCTGGTCGCATCGTCGAGCTGGCCCGGAGGCATTCCTCCAGAAGTGGTGCAGTTCGGAGACGCTCCAGCTGGTCTGGCCAACGGTGCGGTGGCCAGCCGCATCGGGCAGGGGATCGATGGCGCCTCGGCCAACCCGGTTCCAGTGTCGATCGGCGGCCTGTCTCCGTACGTCCGTTGGTACCAATCGAACGTGGTGCTGGGAGCGGCCAATGGTTCGGTGTCGGCGTACGCGTGGGCAGAACTCGGCGACATCACCGGTGATCAGTTCCGTGAGCTCGCCAGGATCCAACGTGACTTCGGCGCCGGTGTGCGGCTCACCAATCGCCAGAACTTGGTCTACCGCGACCTCACGGTGGACCAGTTGCCGCTGTTGTTCGAACGGCTCGACGCCATTGGCATGGCGCAACCGGGCGCCGAGTTGTCGCGCGACGTCGTGGCGTGTCCCGGCGCCGACACCTGCAACTTGGCCGTCACGCAAAGCCGCGGTCTGGCCAAGGCAATTGGCGACAAGCTCGAAGAAGAAGGACTCGCCGACGTCGGCGGCATCCGCATCAACATCTCGGGATGCACCAACTCCTGCGGGCAACACCATGCGTCCGACATCGGGTTCTTCGGTGCCGAGCGTCGGGCAAACGGTCGGTCTGCACCGGGCTATCAAATGCTGCTCGGGGGCTACGTCGGCGACGAACAGATCTACTTCGGCGAGAAGGCCCTCCGACTGCCGGCCAAGAACGCTGCCGAAGGAGCAGTGCGGGTGATTCGGCGGTTCGCCAGCGAGCGCGAGGCGGGCGAGACGTTCCGTGGCTGGCTCGATCGGTCGGGCGGCGTATCCGGTGTGGCTGCCGGGTTGAAGGAACTCGACGCCTTTCCATCGTTCGACGACGATCCCAGCTTCTACACCGACTTTGGCGAGACCGGCCCGTACGTGGCCGAAATCGGCGAGTCGGAGTGCGCCACCTGACGAGCCGAACCGAACGCGGAGCGGCCCGGAACGACGTGCCCACCTGAGCGCAAGACCCCCGATCGCAACGGTGCCGACTGGGCGCCCGTTCTCGACGACCGGCAACCGGCGCAGCGTGCTCGCCGTCGCACCTCGGCAAATCCATCCGCCGGACGATTGAGATCTGTCTCCGCTGGGTACCCCCCTCCTGTCAACCCCAACACGAGAGGACCTGTCATGGAGAACATCTGGACGTACATGGACGACACCTACCGGGCGGAAAGCAACCTCGCTGGCTTCGACGTCGAAACGACAGACGGCAGCATTGGATCGGTCGATCAGGACACGACGGGGCGGGACCACCTGATCGTCGATACAGGGTTTTGGATCTTCGGTAAGAAGCGCCTCCTTCCGGCCGGTGTGGTCAAGCGCATCGACTACGACAACAAGAAGGTCTACGTCAACATGACCAAAGACCAGGTAAAGGACGCACCAGACATCGACGAGACGTTCGATGTCAGTCGCAGCGACGCGGACTGGGATCGCGACCCCTACGCCAGATACTACGGCCCGTACGGCTGGTGAGTTTGCGGCCGTCCGCGAGTTGGACACAGTGCGGCAGAAAAACATCCGAGCCTGCTCTCGGCCGAACGCCGCACGTGGGCCAGCGGTCGACGACAAAGCAATACCCCGTCAGGAGGGAGGCGCGCCACTGATCACGAGCACTGGGCGGTACGTGTCACGAATGACCGCCACTGCCACAGAGGGATCGATCAAGCGTCTCAGCGCCGACTTGTCATGGGAACCGACGACGATCACATCCACGTCGTGCTCCTCGGCGGCGCGGCAGATCAGTGTTACCGGATCACCAGATGCCGTATGGGGTTCAGCATCAGCGACACCGGCGGCTTCGGCTCGGGCGATGAGATCGTCCTCCGCCTCCTCGCTCGGCTCAAACCACGTTGGATCGATCACCATCGGGGCGACCACGCCATACCCGGCACCGGAAGCCCACATCACGGGCGAACGCGTCACGCTGATCACCAGGAAATCTGTGTCTGCGCCAGCAAACAAACGAGCCGCCTCCCGGGCCGCCCGAGCGGAGACCGGCGATTCATCAAGAGCAATCAAAATTTTCATCGTGCCATAAGCCTGCCACATCCTCGCTCCGTTCCAATTGTCTGCGATTCTCGCGTCACTGGAAGTGCCTTCTGGCTGGTTCATCGATCTGCCGTAAGACACCGACATCGTCCCAGCTCAGGCGTCCTTTCGCGCGGTTGACCGCAGTACCTCACCCAACCACAGTCGGTGCACCGAGGCTAGGGTCAGCGCATGCGGCGGACGACACTGATGCAGGTCGCGAGCGCGGTCGTTGTAACAGCGCTACTGGCCGCCTGTTCGAGCGGGTCGCCGCCCAGCTCGGCGCCCGACGTCACCGCAGCCACGTCCAGTTCGACCTCGAACTCGTCTACCGGTTCGATCGCGAGCACGAATCCTGACACCACTCCGGCGACGGTGGCCGATCGCGAGGTGGTGCCGCTCCCCGGTCTGCTGAACCGGTCAGACGACGTGTTGCCGAACGACGTCGACGTTCGAACCGGCACGCTCGACAACGGTCTGGCGTACTATGTGCGCAACAACGACAATCCGGGCGCCAAGGCGTCGCTGCAACTCGCCATCAGGGCAGGCTCGGTGGACGAACTGGGCGACTCCACCGGCTTGGCCCACTTCGTGGAACACATGCTGTTCAACGGAACCGAGTTGTTCCCCGAAACCGAGCTGATCGACGTGCTGCGCAGCTTCGGCTCCGAATTCGGCCCCGACGTGAACGCGTACACGAGCTTCGACGAAACGGTCTACCAGCTCAGCGTCCCGAATGCCGACCAGTCCGTGGCCGTGGGGATGCAGGTGCTCCAGCAGTGGCTCAGCCATGCTGCGTTCGACGAAGCCCAAGTCGAGGCCGAGCGTGGAGTGGTGCTCGACGAATGGCGTCGAAGCACGCAATCTGCGGGTGGCCGCCTGTTCGAAGTCGCCCAAGCGATGTACTTCCCTGGCACCGATTACCTCGGCCGGTCACCCATCGGCAACGACACGTCCATCGAGACCATCACCTCGGCTGAACTCGTGGAGTACTACGAAGCGTGGTATCGCCCCGACAACGCAGCGGTCATCGTGGTCGGCGACATCGATGTCGACGACATCGTCAACCAGATCACCGAATTGTTCGAGCGCACAGTTCCCGTGGCTCCCGACATGCTGGATCGTCCGAGCACCACGTTCGAGCTCGTCACCGAGCCGCGATTTGCGTTGCACGCCGACCCTGATCAGGCCACGGTCGATGTCGAGGTCACGCTGCCATTGCCTGCGGTGCCGGGCCATGCTGGTGCTGCCAACCGCGTCCAGCTACTCGACCAAGTGATCTTCAGTTCGATCGTGCGTCGACTGGACCAAGATGTGGCGGCTGGGTTGTCCCCGTTCGACGAGATCGGGCCGGGCAGCAACTCGTTCGTGAGTGGGCTCGATGCGCCAGCGCTCTATGCCTTCACCGATGTGGCCAGGGTGAACGAAACACTGCGATCACTCCTCGACGAGTACGAACGCGCTTATCGGTTCGGCTTCACCGCCGAGGAGATCGGCGTCTCGGTGGCCGAGCTGCAGGCGAGCCTGGAGGGCTTCTATGCAGGTCGCGACAGTCTTCAAGACACCTACTTCGCAGACGTCTACGTCGCGAGCTTCCTCACGGGGGCTGCATACCCCGACGTCGACGTGGAGTACGAGGCGACGGTTGCGGAGCTCGCAGCGATCACGCCAGAAGCAGTCGATCTTCGGTTCGAGGCACGGTGGACCAACGCTGCGCCGCACGTCATCATCTCCGCACCCCAAGCGAGCGCTGACGACATGCCGACCGAGGCGGACGTCTTTGCTGCGATCGAAGCAACCGCATCTCAGGAACTCGTCGCTCGTGAAACGTTGGGCGATCTGCCGGACCAACTGATGAATCGCCCACCAGCGGTTGACCCGGTCGACGAGAACTTCGTTGCCGATGGTCGCTGGGAATGGCCAACCTTCGACCCCCTCGAGGTGGTGTTCCCGAATGGCGTGACCGCCGTGTTCACCAGCAACACCATCGTTGCAGGACGGGTGTACCTGCAGGGCAGCAGTCCCGGCGGAACGTCACTCGTCGCCGACGAAGACGTGATTGATGCCCTGTATGCCCCGGAGATCGTGCTCTCGTCGGGTATCGCTGAATACGACGCCGCAGAGTTTGCGCAGATCACGTCGGCCGCCGACGTGAACCTCGGGGCGTGGAGTACGCCCTACCTCGACAATTTCGGCGGCGACGTTGCTACCGCTGACGCTGAGTCGCTCTTCCAACAGTTGCACCTGTACATGACGGACGCGAGATTCGACGACGTAGCGCTCGGCCAGGTGCAGAGCCAGATCGGCCCGGTCGTAAACGACCCGAGCACCAATCGTGATCTGGCCATGGGTGAAGCGTTGAACGACGCCCGCTACGCAGACGAGCCCCGCTACTCGGTTCTGCCGACCCCCGAAGAGTTCGCCACGCTCGACCTCGGCGGAGTGGAGCGAGTGTGGACCGAGAGTCATGCGAACGCTTCTGACTGGACGTTCGTGTTTGCAGGTGACTTCGATGTCGACGAGTTCATCGAGCTTGCTGGCGCATACCTCGGTTCGCTGCCCGGTACTGGAACGGCGGACGAACCTCTCGACGTGGAAAGCCCGCCACCCGCTGGTGTGGTGAGCGTGGCAGTCAACGCAGGTACCGGCGACTCGGCCCTTGCGACGTTGCTGTTCACCACCGACACGGGTCCGCTCACCGAGACCTTGCGCGCCGAAATCGACATGGCCCAGCAAGTGATCGACGCTCGTCTCACCGACGTGGTGCGTGAGGAGTTCGGCGAGTCGTATTCGCCTTACTCGCAGATCGTGCACGGACACGACCCGGAACTGGGTATGTCCATCTACGTCAGCGTCACTGGTTCACCCGACCGCATGCAGCAGGTGGTGGACCTGGTCACGGGTGAACTGGCCGATCTCGCTGCCAACGGCCCCAAGGCCGATGAGTTCGATCTGGCGTTCGCCCAGGTGGACGAGGCATACCAGTTCGTCAACAACGGCGAGTTCGTCGAAGAACTGATCAACGACGCGTTGTACGCCGACCATGACATCGCGAGTTACGTCTTTGGTGACCTTGGTCTGAGCGACGTGTCGGCGGGCTCGGTGCAGTCGTTCGTCGCCGCCCACGCGCCGATCGATCAGTTCATCGTCGTCACTGGGTTGCCACGCTGACTTGGTCAGCAGGTAGCGGCGGGGTCGGGGGACACGCCGCCGACATTTTCAGTTGCCACCACCGTGGGCTGCGTTGCCACCGGCACGTCGCTGATGGTGGTGGTGGTCGTGCCATCGGCCGAGCTGACCGTCGTCGACGGAGCAGCGGCTTCGGTGGTGGCGGTGTCGAACACCTGGTCGGGGATCGCAGCGAGCGTGGCCACGCCCTGGAACACGGCCAAGATCGCCTTCATGTTGTCGCCGTTGATGAGTGGTTCTTGCACTGCAGCACCGCCGACGTTCTTTCCCCGCGACTCGATGCGGTACGTGGCGATTTCCGCGGGGTTCATCAGGCGCAGCGTGTTGGCGAACTCGATGGTCTTTTCGAGCGTGAGCTCGTCGTCGACCACGATGTAGTCGCTGTTGGTCTTGATGAGGCCCGACACGACATCAGGTTTGTAGAGCCCCTCATCGATGACCTTCGCAATGACGCGGCGGATGAAGTCTTGCTGCCGGGCGATGCGCCCAAAGTCCGAGGTGCCGTCGGTGCGCCAGTTACCGCTGCCCGCCGGGTCCTCGTACTGGTATTTGCGCGAACGCACGTAGCTCAACGCCATGTTCGCGTCGAGCAGTTGGCAACCGGCTTCGGGAATGTTGAGCAGGGTGGCCGAGTCTCGGGCGGGAAACTCAAACGGAACTTCAACGCCGCCCACGGCGCCGACGAGTTCGCGGAACGCGCAGAAATCGACTTGGATGAAGTGGTCGATCGGAACGCCAAAGTTGTCGAGGATCGTCTGTTGCATCAACTCGGGATCGTCGCGTACGTACGCGTTGTTGATTCGAGTGTTTCCCTTCCCGGGAACCCTCACGTAGAGATCCCGAGGGAATGACAGCACTGCCAACTGGTTCGTTTTCGGGTTGATGCGCCACACCATGATCGTGTCGCTTCTGGCCGACGAACCCCGGTTACCAACAGTGGGATCATCGATGTCGACGCAGTCTCCGTTGTCGGCGCCGACGATGAGGAAGTTCGCAGCGTCAGGCTCGGCCAGCTCGGCAAACGTTGTCGACGTGGTGGTCTGCCCAGGGAGCGTGGTGGTCGTGGTGGCCCCGGGTTCGATCACGACCGGGTTGACGATCGTTCGAGGATCGGCGGGTTCTAGTTCAGCGAGTTCGACGATTTGTCGATTCGACACGACCCACTGTCCCGCAGCCAGTGCGCCAGCGGCAGTGAGGCACGCGATCGCTGCAAGGGTGACGAACGAGATCGTCAGGCGTTGCGACCAGGTGCGTCGCATTTTCTTGGCCATGACGTGCTACCCGAGGACGACGACTCTGGAACCGATGTACGCCCAGTTCCAGATGTACAACGCGTCTGGCGTGGCCTGGCGAATACAGCCACCCGACAGCGGCGTTCCGAGTTGGCTTTCGCTCTGCACGCGGTTGCCCGTGTCGTTGTTGGTGGGGATTTCGTGGAAGCCGATGTTGTCGCCGTCTGGGCCTTTGGTGAAACGCACCATGTAGCGCCAGCACAGGGCGGGGTTCTTGATGTTGCAGGTGAATGCCGAGCGGGAGAACACGCTGTACGTGCCGGGCAGCGGCTGGTTCCACGTGCGGCGACCCGAGACCAGATGCGTCTTGCTGACGGAGCCGTCACTTTCCACGGTCCACACACGCTGCGCCGACTTCGAATACACGACGCGTCGCCCGGTGCCCGAGTTGAGCGGCAGAGCGTCTGGCGGCAGTGTGGTCGTGGTGGTAGTGGTGGGCGGAGGGGGAAGGGTGTCTGTGGCCTGATAGGCCGTACCACGTTCGGGCGTCGCAACGACGGGCGGTGGCGGTACCTCGACCACCATGGGCGGGTCGACGACCGGCGGCGGCAACGTGGTGGAGGTGGTCGTGGAGGTGGTCGTAGTGGTGGTCGTGGTGGTGGTCGTGGTTTCGATCGTGGTCGAGTCAGGAGCGGTGGTCGACGTGGTCACGGTCGACGTGGTGGAATCACTGCCGGGCACGTCCTCGGCTGCTGGGGCATTGTTGCCGGAGGCTCCTGCGACGGACGCGCCAACAACGGCAAACACGCCGACTACCACACTCATGCCGACAAGACGGCCCAACTTCATGCCCATCGAACCAAAGCTATACGAGGTCGCCGGTCATTCCCCGGCAGCAAGCACGATTTCACAAGCCAAGGGCGCACCGGAAGTGAACGAGATCTGTGTAATCGAGCCGGCGTTGGTGAGGTCGGTTTGCGCCGACGTGATGGCGGCGATCTCGGCGTCGGAGGCGGTGATCACCAGCGTGTCGACAACAGCCTTCTGACTGACCTTCGCTTCGGTCTTGGCTCGCCGAACCAGCGACAACACTTGCAGCGGCGCGTCGAGCAAACCGTCGTCGGCGAACCCGACCGGGATCGGCCACGGGGACACGTGAACACTGCCGTCTTGCCACCAGCTCCGCGCTTCCTCGGTGGCGAACGGCAAGAACGGTGCCAGTAATCGTTGCAACGAGTCGAGTGCCGAACGCAACGCAACCCGAGCGGATGCAGCGCCAGCGGTCTCCGTGTCGTAGGCGCGACCCTTGACGAACTCCACGTAGTCGTCGCAGAACCACCAGAAGAATGCTTCGGTACGTTCGAGCGCTCGGGCGTAGTCGAACGCAGCGAATGCTGCCGTCGCTTCTTCGATGACCGAGTCGAGTTTGCCGAGCATCGACCTGTCAACGGCCGAGATCGCCGAGTGGTCGAGGCCGTCGCCGACGATCGCTTGCCCGTCAGTCGGCTGGCCGCCGGAGTCACCGAACGACAACACGAACTTCGAGACGTTGAGCAGTTTGTTGGCGAACTTGCGGCCGACCTTCATCTGGTCTTCACTGAACGCCGTGTCGGTACCGAGGCGCGCCGACAACGACCAATATCGAACAGCATCGGTGCCGTAGGTCTCGATGAGATCCATCGGTGTGACGACGTTGCCTTTCGACTTGGACATCTTCTTGCGGTCGGGATCGAGGATCCAGCCCGACAGCGCAGCGTGATGCCACGGGGCTTGGCCGTGTTCGTGGTGGGCGCGAACGGTGGTGGCGAACAACCACGTGCGAATGATGTCGTGGGCTTGTGGCCGCATGTCCATCGGGAACACCTGCCCGAACATGTCACCTTCGGCTTCCAGCCAACGAGACGCGATCTGTGGGGTGAGCGACGAGGTGGCCCACGTGTCGAACACGTCTTGATCGCCGATGAAGCCCCCGGGCTGATGTCGTTGGCCGGCGGTATAGCCGGCGGGGACATCAGCTGATGGGTCGACCGGGAGGTCCGCTTCAGTGGGAAGCAACGGCGTGTCGTAGACGGGGTCGCCGTTCGTGTCGAGGGGGTACCACACCGGAATCGGCACCCCGAAGAAGCGTTGTCGGCTCACCAGCCAGTCGCCGTTGAGCCCTTCGACCCAGTTGTCGTACCGGTGGTGCATATGGCCGGGATGCCACGTGATCTCGGCGCCGCGGCCGACGAGCTCGGTACGAAGATTGGTGTCGCGACCACCGTTGCGGATGTACCACTGGCGGCTGGTGACGATCTCGAGCGGGCGGTCACCTTTTTCGTAGAACTTCACCGGGTGTTGTATCGGTTTGGGGTCGCCGGTCAGCTCGCCGGACGCACCGAGTTGCTCCACCACGACACGTTGCGCCTGCTTGACGGTCTGCCCGGCGATGGCGGCGTAGGGACCCGCGCTGTCCACGCCGTTGGGTGCTTCGGTGAGAATGCGACCGTTGCGACCAACGATGGCACGCATGGGCAACTGCAACTCCCGCCACCACGTGACGTCGGTGGTGTCGCCAAACGTGCAGATCATCGCGATGCCGGTGCCTTTGTCGGGCTGCGCGAGCTCGTGGGCAACGATGGGGACCGACACGCCGTACAGCGGGGTGCGAACCGTGCGTCCGAAGAGCGTTTGGTATCGGGGATCGTCGGGGTGAGCGACGAGCGCGACGCACGCTGCCAGCAGTTCGGGCCGCGTAGTTTCGATGAGCACGTCGCCGGTGCCGTCGGTGCGATGAAAGGCGATGGTGTGATAGGCAGCCGGTCGCTCGCGATCTTCCAGCTCGGCCTGGGCAACCGCAGTTTGAAAGTCGACGTCCCACAACGTCGGTGCCTCTTGGCTGTATGCCGTGCCGCGAGCAACGTCGCGCAGGAACGCCCGCTGGCTGATGCGACGGCTGCGCTCATCGATGGTGCTGTAGAGCAGTGACCAGTCGACGCTCCATCCCATGCGGCGCATGAGTGCTTCGAACACCTGCTCGTCGATGGCGATCAGCTGTTCGCACAGGTCGAGGAAGTTCTGACGAGACACGGGAATGGCGTGATGGTCTTTGGGTGGGTCGCCGCGGAACGGTGGCTCGAACCCGTCGATGAACGGTTGAGATGGGTCGCAGCGGACGCCGAAGTAGTTCTGAACGCGCCGTTCGGTGGGCAGTCCGTTGTCGTCCCAACCCATCGGATAGAACACCTTGCGGCCGGCCATGCGCTGATAGCGGGCGATCGCATCGGTCTGCGTGTAGCTGAAGATGTGACCCATGTGCAACGAACCCGACACCGTTGGCGGCGGTGTGTCGATGGCGAAGACGTCGTCGCGTACCGCCGATCGATCGAAGCGGTAGATGCCATCGTCGTCCCACTGTGCTGCCCAGTGTGCTTCGATGCCGTCGAGCGTCGGCCGTTCAGGGATGTTCATAGGCGCACCAGGCTAGGGCGCGAACGGCATGCGGCTGGCTACTCCGGGAACTTGCTGGTCACTTCAGGAACTTGCTGGTGGTGTTGTCTGCCAAGGTCTTGCCGCCCGTTTGGCAGGTGGGGCAATAGTTCACGGTGTAGCCCGAGTACTCCACCGCTCTCACCGTGTCGCCGCAGACCGTGCAGGGCTGGCCAGTGCCGTGGTGGACGCTGCCCGGGCGGTCTTTCGACGAACTCATGTCAGGTCGGGTTCGCTCGTACGCCAATCCTTCGTCGACGCAAGCCCTGATGGCCCGGACGACCTGTGTCGCGCCCGCGAGTCCCAGCTTCCCGGTCATGGCGAACGGGCTGAGCTTCGCTTCATGACACACCTCGTTCGCCAAGCGTCGGCCGAGGCCAGCGATGGATCGTTGATCGCGGAGGAAACCGTGTAATCGCTGGTTCTTTGCTTCGAACAACGACACCATTTCCTCCGGCGTCACCAGTTCAGCGTCTGGGCCGAGCACGTCCAGTGGCGGCGCGGTGAGGACGGCGTCGGGTTCCAGCGCCCACACACCGGCTCGGCGTTCGGTGCCGGCTTCGGTGAGCAACAGCGCCGAACCGTCTTCGAAGATGAACCGGGCTTGGCCACCCCGAGGCTTGGGCGCTTGCTTTGCGTCGGGGATGAGCCGGCCGCCTTGCATCAGGTGCACGGCGAAGTGGACCGACGGAAACCTGAGCAACAAGTACTTTCCCCGACGGCCGACGCCCTCCAGCGCCTCGCCGTATGCCACGTCAGGCGCCGGCACGGCGGTCTTCAGGGCGGTGAAGGTGATCGGGCGAAACGACTTCAGCGTGCGTCCCGCGAACTCCTCCGAGAGCCGCTCGGCGTGCGCCTGTACCTCTGGCATTTCGGGCATGACCGACGCCTCGCCGTTCTACTCGTAACTGGTGCGCTCGCGGACCGAGCTGAAGATCGCGTCGAGCGCGCCGAACACTGGTTGCGCGTCCATCAACGCCTGCTGGTCGCCGAATAGCCTGATCTGGCCGGTGATGAACGCCTCCTGAGCGTTGGCCGCGCCGGTGGCAACCCCGACCGCGGTGTCCCACGACTGTTCCATCTTCACGTGCTCAGGGTCGGCTGCGCCGGCGCCGAAGCGGGCCTCGCCACCGCCGACCTGCAGGTGATAGATGATGATGTCGCCCTCTGGCCCGTCGGTGACGACCTGAGTGATGCCGATGTCGTGTTCGTTCGACAGGGCAGCGAGTGCATCGCTGTCGGCCACCTCGCGGGTCAGCTCACGAATCCAGTCGAGGCTCAAGTACCGAACGGTCTCACTCACG
>JBBREA010000003.1:0-56325 GCA_038203385.1 Acidimicrobiales bacterium
CAGTCGTAGCGGGCCAGCACGCTCCAACGCTGCTGCTCCACCCCGATGAGGAATGCAACGCCCTGATCGGTGACCACTTGCAACCGGGCCATTCGACGAGCTTCGCCAGGCACCCACCAACGTTGCTCGACCGGCCACGGCCCAGCCCACGCCACCACTTGGTGACGAGTTGCCCCCACCACGATTTCCGAAGGGGCTGCGCTCACCTCTCCACGCCCGCTCACCACGACGGTGTCTCCATGAGGATCGAACAGTTCCGCTGGCACTGCGTCTGAGTACACCACCGTTGGCGACGGTGCCACCGTTGCTCCGGGCCACGGCCCCTCTCCCCGGTCGAGGCGATCATCAGACGTCTCGAGGTCCGCTGATGCTGCGGGCACGAGCCGATATCGCTCGCCCGGTAACCGGCCGCCGTTCCACGAGGGGACTCGAACCGCCTGATCGCCGGCAATGCCGCTGAGGCGGACGACTGCCCGTGCCGCGTCAGCATCGGCTCGTGACCGACCGCCCCACAAGCCTGGCTGCACGCCGTCGTCGCTGCGCACTTCGTCGGGCATGAACCGCAACAAGGCAATACCGCCGCTCAACCCACCTGGCTGCGCCGCCCACCCTTCGAGCTGCCATCGCACACGTTCCACCATTGCCATCGCCGCCAAGCCATGATCGCGATACCACACCCGTTCACTGCGTTCACCGTGCTCGGTCTCCACCGTCACCACGAGCCGCGTACACACTCGACCTTCGGCGGCGAGGCGTGCCACCAAATCATCGGCAAGCCGCTTGGCGATGAACACCACCGTCTCGAGCTGTTCGATCGGTTCAGGGAACGTGTGCTCACACCACCACTCAGGCGGTGGGTCGACAGCGGCAGAGGGGCGCTCGTCGGCGGCCGATGCGATGCGATGGGCGTGTAACCCCTCTGGCCCAAAGCGTGACAACACGTCACCGGCGTCGAGACCAGCCAGCGCGCCGAAGGTACGCAAGCCGAGACGGGCAAACAGATCGACCAACTCTGGTGTGGCCTCGCCGAGCAACCGCAACCATGCGACAGGTAACGGTTCGAGGAACCCACGAGCCTCTCCTGCTGCCACCACCATTGTGCCCGCAGCCGTTCGAGCTGCTCGACGCGCAGCGATACAGGACGCCGCCCGCCCTTCGGCGATACCCACGCCTACTGCTGCGCCCACACCGGTGATACCGAGCACCGCATCGATCATGCGGTCGGCGAGCACCACATCACCACCGAAATAACGCGAGGGCCCGCGGGCTGCCAAGCACAGCCAACCCGGCTCCACCACTTCGACACGTGGAGCCATCTCGGCCACAGCGCGTACCACCGGCTCGAACTCGCGCCCATCTCGATGTGGGTCGTGTTCGAGGACGGCAAGGGCAGGACACGCTCGCTGCGCCAATCGTCTGCGGTCGCCTGCGTTCACACCAGCTGCTGCAGCAGCAGGTGTGCGCGCCACCACCCGGTTGGCATGGAACACCGCTGCCGGTTCGTCGAGCGGCACCCGCGCCGCTACCACTGGCCAGTCGGCGCACCACACGGTGACGAGCCGGGCAGTGCCGAGGACGAGTGAGACGGGGACGGCTGGGCTAGGCAACCGAACCCACCCGCCCATCTGGGCCTGGAAGCCACAGCTCGGTATGCAGGGAGCGTGGCGAACGACGACCGTGAGAGGTGATGCTGACCCTCCGCCCGACCAGACCGCCATGGCCGGAGCCAATACCCAACCATTCCACTGTGGAAGTGACCAGTTCCACATCGCAGGCGAATCGTTCGCCCTGGTTCGCGGAAAGGATGACGACGAGTACGGCACCGCGTGCCTGCAGCCGCTGACGCACCTTGCGCAACATCCGCTCGGCCCCTGGCGGCGCGCAGGTGAGGATGATCTCGAACCCATCGGCGGCGGCGCCGATGCGTTCGGCCCAACTGGTCACCTGCTGCGACTCGTCGATGTCGACCAGCACCAAACGGGCCAACGGCACCCCCGCTTCGGCTGCTGCTTCCACACCCAGTGTTGGCAGACCGACCGCTGCGACCCAGGCGCCAGCAGTTGCTGCTCGGGCGACGACTGCAAATGCCAGAGATGTCGCTGCGGGGCCAGAGCATCCAACCATGTGCCCGCGCTGCAAACCAGCGGCCGGGAAGAGCGAGGTGATGACTTCGTCGACTGGCAGCACCCAGTCGTGACGGGGCACCATGTGTGCAAGCGTGGTGATTCCTGCGGACTCGAGCGGATAGGTCGCTGCGCTCCCATTGAATCCACTTTTCATTCCGCTCGGGTCCTGCGAAATTTTCTATGGTCGGGCTCGCCTAGCGGCTCGCCCTCTGCAGTGGCCGACGACATCTCCCTACTCTATCGAACGGGTGTTCGATAGAGTAGGGGCGCCTGCAGATCAGCTGTTGTTGGCTTTCCAGCGCTCGCGGGCGGCACGACTGCGATCGAGGAGGTGCGACGGTACGCGCTTGGCGGCAGCAGACAATTCCACACCACCACTCGCGTCCGCCCCACTCTCGCCGGCGGCGGGCTCTTCCGCTTCGACTTCTTCGAAGACCGGTGGCACCACGCCTGGCTTCCAGTAGCGGTACATCTCCCGAACGATGTCGGCGAGGCCGTCGGACGTGAAGCCCTTCGCCAAGTCGACCGTGACGATGTTGGAGTAGATGTGCACCGACGAGACCTTGCCGGTGGACAGCAGTTGCCGAGCAAGCGATGAAGACGGTGTCGCTCCGTCGGCGTCGAGCAACGACACGAATCGCTCATGCCCCATGCCTGACAAGGTGCGATTCAGCTCGTAGCGCACGACACCCGGTGCGCTACTCGGTTTTTCGACGACTCCAACGAGCTGACCCATGGGAGGCGAGGCTAGCGGGAAGCTCGAAGGTGGAGGAAGCTCGCCATCCCAACTCGCCATCCCAACTCGCCATCCCAACTCGCCATCCCAACTCGCCAACCCAACTCGCCATCCCAACTCGCCAGCCCAACTCGCCATCCCAACTCGCTAGTGTTCCGCCGTGGTCATCCGCCGGGTGTTGGAGGCAGTGCGGAATCCAGCACAGCTGGTGTTGCTCGGTTTCGTGCTCGTCATCCTCACTGGCGCGTTGTTGTTGCAACTGCCCTTTGCCGTCGACCCTGGCGTACCGCACCCCGACTTCCGCCACACACTGTTCTGGGCGACATCGGCCACCACGGTCACTGGCCTCGGCACCGTCGACGTGTCGGTGTATTCGTTGTTCGGCGAGTTGGTCTTGCTCGCGCTGATTCAGATCGGCGGATTCGGCATCATGACCATCGGGTCGGTGCTTGCCATCGTCGCCTCGAACCGATTGGGTCTGCGGCAGCGCATGCTCGCTCAGACCGAAATCGGCGCAGCAGACATCGGGGAACTCAAGAACCTGATCTCCGCGATCGCCAAGATCACCGTGGGTGTGGAGGGAACGATTGCTCTCTTGCTGTTCCTTCGATTCGCCACCAAGGGCGACATCGGCATCGGCAGGGCTGCATACAGCGCGGTCTTCCACGCCATCTCTGCGTTCAACAATGCCGGCATCGGCTTGGCCTCAGACAACCTCATGTCATTCGCCGGCGACCCGTTCGTGGTGCTTCCCGTCAGTTTCGCGTTCATCCTCGGTGGCTTGGGTTTTCCCGTGTTCCTCGAACTCGCCCGTCGCACCCGACCCCGTCGATGGACGCTTCACACGCGCATCACCATCTCTGTCACCTTGGTTCTTCTCACGGTCGGACCGGCATTCGTGTTGATTGCCGAATGGAACAACGACCGAACACTCGGCAACATGGCGTTCCCCAACAAACTGCTGGCAGCTTGGTTCCAAGGGGTGTCGCCCCGAACCGCCGGCTTCAACACCATCGATCTCTCCGGGCTCCGCGAGCCCACGTTGAACGTGATGACGGGTCTGATGTTCATCGGGGCCGGTTCTGCATCCACCGCAGGCGGTATCAAGGTGACCACGTTTGCCGTGCTCGGGTTCGCCATGTGGGCCGAGGTGCGCGGCGAAGGCGACGTCAACGTCTTCCGGCGGCGGTTGCCCACCACGATGCCACGCCAAGCGATGACCGTCGCGCTGTTGTCGGTAGGGATCGTGTTCGCCAGCGCGACAGCACTCACCGCGATCAGCGGCTTCAATTTCACCGAGACGTTGTTCGAGGCAACGTCAGCGTTCGGCACTGTTGGTTTGTCAACCGGCATCACCGCCAGACTCCCAGTGAGCGGACACCTCCTGCTCATCTTGGTCATGTTGCTGGGACGCGTCGGGCCGGTCACATTCGTCACCGCGCTGGCGCTGAAACAGCGGCGGCGCGCCTACCGTTTCGCAGAGGACCGTCCGCTCATCGGCTGATCGCCAGAGCAGGTTCACGGCAACATTTCAACACAGGAGAGAACTGATGGCCCAGAAGATTCTTCATTCCGTGATGCGAGGCCTGTCGGGCGACTGGATCGAACACCGCGGTGAGATCGTGGTGATCGGTCTCGGCCGGTTCGGCTCGGCGCTCGCCCACACCTTGGTCGAGATCGGTTACGAGGTGCTCGGCGTCGACAGCAACGACGACATCGTGCAGCGCCACTCGGGGACGCTCACCCATGTGGTGCGCGCCGACACCACCGACGAGCGTGCGCTGCGTCAGATCGGTGCCGCCGATGCCATCACTGCTGCGGTGTGCATCGGTAGCGGCATCGAAGCGAGCGTGCTCACCACGACCGCCCTCGTCGACCTCGGCGTGAAGAACATTTGGGCCAAAGCCATCACCGAGTCGCACGGCCGCATCCTGCAACGGGTGGGGGCGCACCACGTGGTGTTCCCCGAAGCCGAGATGGGCTCCCGCGTGGCTCACCTGCTCACGGGCCAGATGATGGAGTACATCGTGCTCGACGACGACTTCGTGATCGTAGAAACCGCCGTGCCACCCGAGTACGTCGGCAAGCCGCTCGGCTCGTCGAACATCCGCGCCCAACATCGTGTGACCGTGGTCTGCGTGAAACCGAGCGGCGGCCAGTTCACCTACGCGTCGCCCGACACCGTGCTCGGCCACCACGACCTCATCGTCATTGCAGGGCACCGTCGGGACGTGGAGAAGTTCGCCATGCGCTGAGTCTCACCAGCTGAAGTGCTCAACGGTGTTCGAGGGCCTCGGCAAGCACATCGGGAAACCGGTGCGGCGTACAGGCCATGACCGTCGCGCCGAGTTGCGTCAGCTCGGCAGCAAGCACCTGGTCATGGACAGGGGCGCCGTCGTCACTGAGCGCCAGGAGGCACAACATGTGCACGCCGGACTGGGTGAGGCGGCGCGCCCGAGTGAGCATGAGATCGACGTTGCCGCCTTCGAACAAGTCGGAGATCAGCACGATGACGGTGTCGTTCGGGCGCGTCACCAACTGTTGGCAATAGCCCAGCGCTTTGGCGATGTCGGTACCACCGCCCAATTGCACGCCGAACAACACGTCGACCGGGTCGGCCATGACTCCGGTGAGATCGGTGACCGCAGTGTCGAATGCGACGAGGTGCGTACGAAGCGAGGGCAGCTGGGCCAGAACCGAACCGAACAACGACGCATACACCACGCTGTCGGCCATGGAGCCCGACTGGTCGATGGCAACGATGACGTCTTTGGCGAGACTGCGTTGACGCCTGCCGTAACCGACCAACCGCTCGGGGATGACGGTGCGCAGGGAGGGTTGATAGTGCTTGAGGTTGGCCTCGACGGTGTGCATCCAGTCGATGTCGTTGGGGCGCGGGCGGCGTGATCGATTGGCACGCGCCAACGCCCCGTGCACCGCGGCGCGGGTTCGGTCGGTGAGCCGCCGTTCAAGATCATCGAGCACTTGTGCCACGACTCGTCGGGCCGTGGATCGAGTTTCATCGGGCAGCATCTGATTGAGTTCGACGAGCAACGTGACAAGATGAAGGTCCGGCTCGACGGATTCGAGCAGCTCGGGTTCGAGCAGCAGTTGGCGCAGGTCGAGCCGTGTGATGGCATCGCGTTGCATCACCTGCACCACCTCCTTCGGAAAGTACTTTCGAATGTCGCCCAGCCATCTGGCAACACGTGGCGCCGAGCGGCTGAGGCCGCCCGCCCGCGCCGAGCCACGCCCGGTTGCACGACGGTCCGCGGCCGACACGTCGTATACAGCACCCAACGCAGCGTCGATGCGAACGTCGTCTCCACCGAGTTCGTGGCCCGTGCCGTCAGCGTCTCCGCCACCCAGCACCAGCCGCCAACGGCGAAGCCGTTCGGACTCCGATACGCGCGACTCGGTCATGTTGAACCAGTGATGGAGGCGGCCAAGCCATAGATGTGGCGGACGGTGGCAGTGGCGGCGAGGAGGCGGTCGGTGTCGAAGTCGTCTCCAACCAGAACGGGTACCTCACGATGCTCACCGGCGACCAAGCGGCCGATCTGGCGGCGTTCGGCTGCTTCGAACCCGCCGAATGTTCGACGCAACAAGGGGATGACTTGCTCGAATGCTTGGGGAGGCATGGACGACAACCAACGGTCGACCACTGCCAACAAGTCGGCATCGTGCACCAGCACGGTGCCGCTGCCCGCAGCGAAGCCCTCGACGAATGCAGCACCCACAGCAGGAGGTGTTCCTCCGGACAACGCTCGGCCAAGGCGCTGTTCCACTCGGCCGGCGGACCACCGCCCGACGTCGTGCAACACACGGGTGGCCCGGCCGTGCACGAGCCCGTGACCACGGTCGCCAGATCGTTCATGCGCGCCGAACATCGACGGATCGGCGAGTTGCTCCAAGACGTCGGGAAACGCCCGACGGCGCGACTGATGATCAATGAGCGACAACGCCTGCTGGGTCTCGCTGATGCGTTCCACCATCGCAGCAGCAGCGTCGTCATCGAGCGATGCACATGCCGCGACCAACCCGGCGAGGACGCGCACCACGATGCCATCGAACACGGCCGCCACCGAGGAGCGAGCCGTTGAGCGCACGTCGCCGTAGCGCTGGGCTTGGGCCAGTGGGCCGAGGGCAGACATGAGCTGGGCGATGTCAGGGTCGGTGGCCGCCCGGTCGGACAGCGCCCGCACGATCGGATCGACAGCGTCTGGCAGCGCTGCCAGCAGCGCGAGTTCCAGTGCTGCGGCGACCTCGACAATTCCGCGCGCCTGCCCAGAACGCTCGATCAGACGGTTCGTCGCCGCCACCTCGACGGTGGTGCCATACCCTGCGAATTCGACGATGCGCACCGACCATTCGGGGCTCCAGACCAGCCGCCAGGTCTCGCGAAAGGTGCCGCTGGAGCCGCGTCCGTCTTCGAGGGTTCCCCACGGCACGCCAATGGCGTTGAGTTGGTGCAGTACATGACTGCGCCGCAGACCGTTGGGGGTACGCAGATCGAGTTCGATCAGTTGCTCACCAGCTGCGGGTTTCAGACGGGCGGCCCGCTGCCTGACGACGAGGTCGCGGGCCAGGGGAACTTGCGGCGCGCCGTCAGGTACCGAGCCCATCGCATCGCCGACCACGAGCCGCTGACGCACCATCGAGAGACCGCCCATGACCGTCTCGGCGGCGTCGAGCACTTCGCTCAACCCGGCCTGCGGCCTGCCTCGCATGGTGGCGAGGGCGTCAGCCATCCGAGTGGCTGCGATGAGATGGTCGGGCGACGCTTGAATATCCGCAGCGCGCAACACGTGGGCTGCGTCGACGAAGAATCGGGCGACACCGTCGGCCCCCGGGTGCCGGAACACGTGGTCGTACCAACCAGGGCTCTGCACACCGGCTCCGTAGCCGCTCGCCGTTGCGAGTCGGGCATGCGTCCACGGCACCCAACTGATCGCCACTTTGATCTTGGGAAGGCCACGCAGCGTTGCTGCGTCGCCCGCGGCCGGGAACCTGGCGACGTCGAGCGCCGGAACGTGCCAGGCGCCGCACACCACTGCCACACGGTCGTGACCTGCCTTGAGAGCGGCCCGAATGCACCGCCTCATATGTGCTTCCCGTCGCGATTCCGACCGCGACGGTACCGTTCCGGCGCGCACGGCGACCATCGCTTCGGCCACCGCTGCGAATGCGTCGACGCCGCCGCCGCCAAATCCATCACGTTTGGGGCCGCCATGTTCGAGGCCGCGGTGTTCGATGACGTCTTCCCACCACCGTTCCGCGTCTGGTTCGCCAGCGGTTGCGGCCAACGCACCGATCGGGTCGACCGGGGCGCCGCCGAGTACCAACTCGTCGTCATCAACTCGCTTGCCAGCGAGCGAGACGGCAAGCGGCAGATCGATCGCTTCGACCGGCACCCCGTGTCGATTGGCCCACCCGATGGCCTGCCATTCGGGGCTGAACGTGGCGAGCGGTGCGAACACGGCCCGGTGCGGCTGATCGACGACGTACCCGAGCAACGCCACCGGCGGCTCCAACCCTGCGCCGACCCATTTGAACGCCGCGGTCGTTTCAGCGGGTGACTCCACGAGCACGATGGTCGGCTGCACCTCGTCGAGGGCATGCACCACCGCTCGCGCCGACCCCGGCCCGTGATGCCGGATGCCGAACAGATGGACGCTGGTCACGGTCTCACTCCCGTCTCACGGTCTCATTCGAGCGAGCGGCAGGAGTGGTAGAACTCGTCCCAAGCCGGGCGGTTGGCGACGACTGCCTCGAGGTACTCACGCCACACCACCCCGTCGTGCGCGGGATCGCGGACCACAGCACCCACCACCCCGGCTGCGATGTCGTCGGACGACAGGTTGCCGTTGCCGAAGTGAGCGGCCAGGGACAGACCATTCGTGATGACCGAGATCACCTCGGCGGTGGAGAGGGTGCCACTGGGCACTTTGAGGCTGGTGTCGCCACCTTCTGTCACCCCGGAGCGCAACTCGCGAAACACCGTGACCACGCGTCGAATCTCGTCGGCCGCTGGGCTGATGGCTGGCAACGCGAGGGCCGTGCCGAGTTCGTTCACCCGTTGCGCAACGATGGCGATCTCTTCCTCGGCGGTCTCGGGCAGAGGCAACAACACGGTGTTGAACCGGCGACGTAGCGCCGACGACAACTCGTTGATGCCGCGGTCGCGATCGTTTGCAGTGGCCACGAGGTTGAACCCGCGAACTGCCGCCACTTCGGAGTTCAGTTCCGGAATGGGCAACGACTTCTCCGACAACACCGTGACGAGGGCATCTTGCACGTCAGACGGCATGCGGGTGAGTTCCTCGATGCGAACGATCGAGCCGAGCTCCATCGCCCGGTACACCGGTGACGGCACGAGCGCCGCTGCCGACGGGCCTTCGGCGATGAGGCGGGCGTAGTTCCAGCCGTAACGCAACGTCTCTTCGGTGGTGCCGGCAGTTCCCTGCACGAGCAACGTGGAGTCACCGCTGATCGCCGCAGCGAGATGCTCGCTCACCCAGGTCTTCGCTGTCCCCGGCACCCCGAGCAGCAACAGTGCCCGGTCGGTTGCGAGGGTGGCGACCGCAATCTCCATCAGCCGACGCCGGCCGACGTACTTGGGGGTGATAACGGTGCCGTCGGCCATGGGGCCTCCGAGCAGGTAGTGCACCACGGCCCACGGCGAGAGGCGCCAGTTGGGTGGGCGCTCGCGATCGTCGGCCGCTGCCAGCGCAGCCAACTCCGACGCGTACTGCACCTCGGCGTGCGGGCGCAGAACAGCTTCAGGCACAACAGTCATCGCCGTGACGCTACCCAGCGGGTGTTGCACCCGGTCGAAGAGTGGCTGGCAAAACAACTCGACGCGCGCTCCGACACCACGTGATCTAGCGTCGGGCGATGGACTTCGCGCTCCCAGACGGCTATCGGTTGCGGCCGTACGACGGGCTCGACGATCTCGCCGTCATGTTGCCCATGCTGCAGGAACAACGAGCCCGGGCGCGTGAGGACGAGTTCCCCACTCTCGACCAGATGACCCAGACATACACGCACCTCGTCAACTGTGACGCCGCCGCAGACATCGCCATCATCGAAACAGGCGACGGAGCTCCAGCGGGTTACGTGCGGGCCATGTGGGAAGCGACCGAGGGCGATGCGCTGGTTCTCTATCTGCTCGTCGTGACCACCGACGCACACCATCGGACCGATCTCGTCGCCGCAGCGGTCCTTGGACTCGAAGCCCACATGCGACCATGGGCGGCGACCGATCGAGACATCTTCCGCAGCCGCGCTACCCATCCGGGCCGTGGCCTATCGCCCACTGCCACAGGAGAATTCGTCGATGCAGCCGTGTTCGAGCAACTCGGGTACACGGCGCCGCACTTCGAAGCATCACTGGTGCGGCCTCACCTCGACGACGTTCCACGACGCGCGCTGCCGGTCGGCGTCGAGGTGCGGCCGGTCACCGACGACCAGTTGCGCACCATTTTCGACACACACTGGGAAGCGTTCCGCGGTGAATGGGACTTCCGTGAGGCAACAGAAGAAGACTGGTTGCACTTCCGCGATGACCCCCTGCGTGATTCGTCGCTGTGGAAGATCGCCTGGGCAGGCGACCTCGTGGTCGGCCAGGTGAAGTCGTTCGTGAACACCGAGGAGAACGAACAGTGGGGTCGCAATCGGGGCTACACCGAATCCATCTCGGTGCACGTCGACTGGCGCAACCAGGGCATCGCAGGAACGCTCCTGGCGCACAGTCTTCAGTTGCTGTGCGACCGGGGCTACACGGAGGCGGCTCTCGGAGTGGACACCGACAATCCCGGAGGCGCCTTTCACTTGTACAAGTCGCTCGGATTCGAACTGCGACAGTTCGCGGCGCATTACGAGAAGGCCGTTCAGGAACCTTCCAGATCGTAGAGTTGCGTCAGCATGCGATGGCGGAGGCGACACAAGTCGCTCATGGCAAACGCCAGGCCGTAGCCGAGACGTAGCAGCTCGTCGGCGGTGTCGGGCAGCACCGCAGGCCGACAGCGGGCAAGCAGGTTCACGAGAACCGCCTTGTGGGATGCGCCGAACTGCAGCGACTCGAAGCCCGGCAGCAGTCGACCGACGAACGTGTGCGAGTCAAGCGCCACGAGTTCTGCCAACTCGGGTGGCATGGCCAGATCAGGCAAGGTGGTGACTGCGTGTACCAACGGCTCGCGTTTGGATGCTGCGGCAAGGTTTGGCACGTGTTCGGTGATCCAGGATGCGAGTGGCCCGCCCGCGAGGGCAGCCCGCGACCAACGGATTGGGTCCGAGCGGTGACGTTGTAGCAGTTCCACCAGCACATCGGGCGGTACTCGTTGACCGCTCTCGACGACGGTGAGCACCCATTCGTCTTCGAGCACCGGCCATTCGGTGATGACTTCTCGCCACGTGCGGACCGCCGCCGGCGAGCACCAGGGTCGCGGGTCGTCCGCTGGCGGCCGCAAGGACGCCGCAGGTGGCAGCGGTAAGAACGCCGCTCGACGTGCTGCGGTAACCACGCCGACTTCGGCGAGCAGTCGTGATGCGGGGCTGGGAGGCATGGCATCGGCCACGGCGTCAGCGAGCGGCCCGGCGGGCAGCTCGGGCGGCTCGCGGCGATCGGTTCCCAAGAGAGCAACCGTGACCAGCTCGCGCCAGATCCCTTCGACGCTCATGACGCAGCGCCGCCAGCGCCGCGGACGAACGTTGGATCGGCACGAGGGCCGACGTCGATCGTGCGGCCGGGCAGGTGCACCGTGAGCGGCACCAGCCCACGAGGCGTCCATTCGGTGGTGACGGTTGCATTGCTTCCGCGCGACGCTGCCAGCAGCGACGCCAGCGAACGTTCGTCAGCGAGCAGCGGCAACGCACCGCTGTGATCGCTGAGCAACCAACGGCCCAGGTGAATGGTCGGCGAGGCGCTGACCGTGATCGCCAGACGATCGAGCCAAGGCTGCTCGGCGACAGCGCGACCGACGTGATCACACGCCTGGGCGATCGACACACCCGCCGGCAGGTGTAACGGCAACGGGTCGGCCTCGCGACGCCCGGCAAGCGCTCGCAGCGATCCACCCGGGTATCGGTGCATGTCGCCACGCACCACCGAGCCCACGGTGAACGAATCATCGAGCACTTGTTGGTAGGCGGCGAACGACAGCAACATCACCCACAACTGCGTGTGTTGGCCGTAGAGCCACAATCGGCGTACCTCGATGCGGTCTTCGCGCACGTCGCTGCGGCCGGCAACGAACCAGTCGTCGGTGTCTGGCACTCCGGCCAGCACATCGACCTGACGAACCTGCCAGCCGGACGCTGTTGCCGCTGCGTCACCCAGCGGGCCGGGGAGCTCGGGAAGCCGGAGCCCGGCCTGGGCAATGAGGTGCAAGATGCCGAGCTCGGCCAACACGTCGGAATGCCAGTCGACCCCCGCACCTACCAGCCCGGCAAGGCGCCGCACCCGGTTGGCGAGCGATCCAGCGCGCGCATCGACCAGGCGCGCCGCCAGATCATCCCACGTGGCATAGCGCGCGAGTGCTGGGTCGGCCAGGCCGTTCGACATGCGGTCTTCGAGCCAGCGTTCGAGTTCCACGAGGCCGGCCATCATCCGCGCCACACGTTCGTCACGCGACTGCGTGAGATCGTCGCGTCCCGGTGGGCTGGAGGGATCGGACGTGCCATCGCCGTCACCTGCCGGATGGCTCTCTGGTTCTGTGCCGGGTGAGGAGGTGGACGCGCCGCCGGGTTCGGCTGAAGTTCGGGCATCTCTCGTGGTGATCCAGGCACCCACGCCGGGCGGTCGCGGTTGTTCCGGGACGAGGCCGCGGGCCCACATGAGCAGCAGCGCGAGCGCATGTTTGCACGGCAGTTTGCGGCTGGGACACGAGCAGCGCCATGCCACTTCCACGTGATCGACGATGGTGTCGTACGGCTCGGAACCGGACCCCCGACAGCGGCCCCAGATCGCACGGTCATCGACGCCTGGGCTCACCCAACGGTGCAAGCCTGCCAGTGGCTCGGCGGTGGCAACAGCACGCGGCGATGGCGCCACCGCAGCCACTTGCTCGACGCTCCAGCAATTCACTCTCTCAGTGTGCCTGAGGGGTCTCACAACGCTCGCCCTCCGAAGCAGGGGTAGCCTTCCACCATGTCCGCTGCCGAACGTGTCCTCTCAGTCTCCCGTGACATCGCAGCTCCAGCTGCGACGATTTTCGATCTGCTCACCAACCCGGCGCGTCATGGAGAGGTCGACGGTTCAGGCATGGTGCAAGAACTTCGAGGCGGCGACGACCGCCTTGCGCTCGGTTCCAAGTTCGGGATGGACATGAAGATGGGTCTGCTCCCATATCGCATCACCAACACGGTCGTCGAGTACGACGACGAGCGCCTCATCGCATGGGAACACTTCGGCAAGCACCGGTGGCGCTACCAACTCGAGCCACTCCACGACGGGTCGTCGACTCGGGTGACCGAGTCGTTCGACTGGTCCACGTCGAGGTCGCCGAAGATGATCGAGATGATGGGTTACCCGAAGAAGCATCAAGCGAGCATCGAACGCACGCTCGCCAACATTGCCGAAATCGTCGAGGCCCAGTGACCGAGGAAGTGGCAACTCGAGCCGTCCATTTCTACTGGCGGCCAGGCTGCCCCTTCTGCATGATGCTGCGTCGGGGACTCGCCAAATTCGGTATCGAAACGATTGATCACAACATCTGGGATGAGCCGGCAGATGCAGCCGTCGTCAGGTCGTACGCCAACGGGAATGAAACCGTACCCACCGTGGTGATCGGCGACGTCGGATTGGTGAACCCATCGGCGCACGCCGTCGCCGCCCACCTGGCCGAGTTGGAGGGGGTCGAGGCGTGATCGACCGCCCGCTCGTCGTCGCCGCCAATCGGCTGCCGGTCACGCATTCCGGTGACGACTGGGTCACCAGCCCTGGCGGCCTGGTGAGGGCGTTGCTGCCCATCGTGCAAGCGTCGCACGGGGTGTGGGTGGGCTGGACCGGCGACATCGACGGGCCGTCGGATCCAATTCACGTCGACGACATCGACCTGTACCCGATACCGCTGTCTGCGACCGAACACGAGCTCTACTACGAGGGTTTCTCAAACGACACCCTGTGGCCCCTCTATCACGACGCGCTCCGAGAGAGCGGCTTCAACGCACCCGAATGGGACGCGTACGTCGTCGTGAACACGCGCTTTGCCGAACGCATCGCCGAGGTGGCCCCGCCCGATGCGGCCGTGTGGTTGCACGACTACCACCTGCAGTTGGTGCCGACGCTCCTTCGCCAGAAACGGCACGATCTCGTGATCGGCTGGTTCAACCACATTCCGTTTCCGCCGATAGAGCTGTTCCAGCGGTTGCCGTGGCGAAACCAGATCATCGAGGGCTTACTGGGTGCCGACGTCGTCGGGTTCCAGCGCCATCGGGGCGCGCTCAACTTCGTGGCAGCAGCGGCGCTGCTCACCGATGCCGTGGAGGTCGATGCCCAACACCTGGCGGTGGGTTCTCGAATCGTCACTGCGGCCAACTTTCCGATTTCGATCGACATCGACGAGTTCGACACGAAAGCCAGCGGACGAGTCAACCGTCGCCAGACCGCTCAGATCCGTTCACGCCTCGGGGACCCAGAAGTGATCATTCTCGGGGTCGACCGGCTCGACTACACCAAAGGCATTGGCAGCCGACTCCGGGCGTTCGGCAATCTGCTCGACCAGGGTCGTCTCGACCCCACGCGGCACGTCATGGTGCAGGTGGCGACACCCACTCGCGAAGGCGTCGAGATGTACCAGGAAGAACGACGCGAGATCGAACGCATCGTCGGCGAGATCAACGGTAGGCATAGCCGGCTGGGCTTTCCGGTCATCCATTACCTCTACCAAGTGCTACCGCTCGACGACCTGATTCCGCTCTACCAGGCAGGCGATGTCATGTTGGTCACACCGTTCCGCGACGGCATGAACCTCGTGGCGAAGGAATACGTGGCGTCACATGTCGACGGTGATGGGGTGCTGGTGCTGTCGGAGTTCACCGGCGCCGCCGATGAACTCCGAGATGCCGTCTTGGTCAATCCACACGACGACCAAGCGCTCCAAGATGCCATCATGCAAGCAGTCGACATGCCTCGGACCGAGCGCCGCCAGCGAATGAAGGCCATGCGAGAGTGCGTCAGCAGCGCCACCGTGTCCGATTGGGCACAGTCGTTCCTCCACGCACTGATCAACGATGGCGGCGCCGTGTCGCCCGCCACCGGCACCACGGGTTCGTGACTTCGCCCGTCACCGTTCGGGAACTGGCCGCACTGCTTCGACCAGTACTCGACCGCGGTTTGATCGGGTTCGACGTGGACGGCGTGCTGGCGCCGATCGTCGAACACGCCGACCAGTCGCAGCTCTCACCGGGTGTCGCTGCCGCGCTCGACCGGCTGGTGGAGCGCATCCCGGTGATCATCTTGTCGGGACGGTCGCTCGAGAGCCTCGAGCGATTGTTCTGCCTTGCACCAACCATTCAGGTGGTCGGCAGCCATGGGCTCGAGGTGCGGGGGGCGTCGGCCGTCGCACTCGACCACGACGAGCAGCGCACCTTCGACCAGCTACGAGTGCTGGGCGGCAAGGCAGTCGAAGCAATCGGGAAAGGGGCGTGGTTGGAGCACAAACCCGCCAGTGTGGTGGTGCACACGCGTGCCGCCGACGAGCGGGTCGTCCAACCCGCGATCGATGCGCTCGTCCACCTTGTCGGCCTGGTCGATGGTGCCTCCGTCAAGTACGGCCACTGCGTGGTGGAACTGTTGGCCCGCACCGCGAGCAAGGGCTCTGCCCTGCTGGCGTTCGCGCAGTCGATCGATCGGTCGCCAGTTGCCTACTTCGGCGATGACCTCACCGATGAAGACGCATTCCAGCTGATGGAGGGCGATGACGTGTCTGTTCGGGTAGGCCCCGGCAGCACGGCCGCTCGCTTTCGACTGGCCGACACTGCTGCCGTCGCCGAATTGCTCGAGCTGCTGGTGGCACCCGGTTAGCAGCCGCTCAGCATCGCCACGACCGGAGCGAACGCCTCGGCGTCGCGGATGACGTAGTGGCTGATCCCCAGTCGTTCACGCACCCTCTGCAACTTGTCGACCAATTGCTCCACCGAGCCGACCAACACGAACGGTGTGTCGACCAGTACGGCTTCGTCGAGTTCGAATCGGGCGGCCAGTGCCGCTGCACTCGGCACGTCGCCACCAACAGCCACGGCTTGCACGAGTGACGACCGCTCGATGTAGGCATCGCGTTGGCCAGCCGTTTCGGTGAGCCAGAGAGCCCGCTGAGCGACGGACTCGATGGCGAATCCGCCACACGTCATCGTTCCGTCTGGGGTGGTGACGAGACCAGTGAACTGGAAGATGTCGGCGTACTCGGCGGCAAGTGCAACCACTCGGCGACCGTGCCCGCCGACCAGAATCGGCACTCGGTGCTGGGCGGGTCGAAGTCCGAGATCGTCGATCGAGATCTGGTGATAAGAGCCGGCGAACTGGCAGACGCCGGTGTCGAGCAGCTCTCGGAGGATGGCGAGTGACTCTCCGAAGCGCGTCACACGTTCGCCGGGCGGCAGCAGACGCACGCTCATCGCTGTGTGTTCGTCTTGGGCATAGCCGGTGCCGATACCGAGCACCAGGCGACCGGACGTCATCTGATCGACTGACGCTGCGGTCCGCGCCAGCAGCGCTGGATGGTGAAACTCGTTGTTCAGTACCAGCGGGCCCACCCGCAGCCGCTGCGTCGCTGCGGCTGCGACGAGGAGCGGTGCGAATGGGTCGGCACCGCCCAGATGGTCAGACGAATACAGCTCCTCGTATCCCATCTGCTCGACCTCGCGTGCGTGTGCCACCAACGCGTCAGGGTCGCGAAACGGACCTCCCTGCACCGCAAATCGGAACGATCGAAATTTCGTATCCATCGGTCCCAGCATGGCAGGTACTGTTCGCGGCTAGAAGAGCGTCGGTTGCTCTGGGCGATAGATGCGTGGTACGCCCGGCCAGGGAACATAGGTGTCCATGAAGACCCATGTGCGCCGGTGGATCGCCGACGGTCCATAGGCCTGCAGCGCCCATTTGTGAATGGGGCACGGATAGCCCTTGTTGGTGTGGAACGACCAGTTCGGGTAATGCTCGGCATGCTCGCGCATCTCGCGGTCGTGCACCACCTTGGCCAAGATGCTGGCAGCGGCCACCGACAGACAATCGCGGTCCGCCTTGACCCGCATCTCCACGCGCGAAACGTTCGGTGACACGAAATTCCACTTGCCATCGGTCACCGCGACGTCGGGCTGCACGCCCAGGCCATCGAGCGCACGCTTGCAGGCGAGGCGCTGGGCGGCGGCCATTCCCAACTCGTCGCATTCAACTTGACTGGCAGCTCCGACCGCCCAAGCATCACACCAACTGGTGATCCGGTCGAAGAGTCGCTCGCGGTCGAACTCGGTGAGCATCTTGGAGTCGCGAATGCCGAGGACACGCTTCTGTCGCGGCAGGATTGCCGCCCCCACCATGAGCGGCCCAGCCCACGAGCCACGGCCCACTTCGTCGATACCGACAATCGTCGTGTGCCCTTCGACCCACAACTCCTGTTCGATCCTTCGAGTCGGTGCTCGACCACGTGCTGTCATCGGAGGATGATGCCTGCCTCACCACCGGTGACGACACCGACCCGCCAGAAACCAGCAGCCGCGAGTGCCGCTTCGGCGCCCGGGGCCACAGACGCCAACAGACCGCCCGAGGTCTGGGGGTCGAAGCACAGGGCCTCTGGCGCAGCCGGGGCAGTGGATTCGAGGTGGCCCGACACATAGTCGCGATTGCGAGGGTCGCCACCGGTACGCACACCGCGCTCGGCGGCCTCCAACGCTCCGGGATAGGCGACGATCGCCGATGTGTCGATGGTGACGCTCACGTTGCTGCGCTCTGCCATTTCCCAGCCGTGGCCGGCCAGGCCGTAACCAGTCACGTCGGTGACGGCGTGCACCGGGTTGTCTGGTGAAGCGCCCAGTGCACGCAACACCTCCGACGCCGAACGATTCAACTGCTTCATACCGTCGATAGCGGCCTGTCTGTCGGCGTCGGTTCCGCCAGCGAGCGCCAGACCGGTGCCGATGGGTTTCGACAACATCAACACGTCGCCTGGCTGCGCGCCCGACTTGCGAAACACTCGATCAGGATGCACAACACCCTGCACGGCGAGGCCGTAGATGGGCTCAGGATTGCGGATGGTATGACCGCCGGCAACGGTGCCTCCGGCCGCGATGACCGTGGCGGCGCCAGCCGCAAAGATCGCCGCGATCGCCTCGCGAGGGAAGTGTTCGGGAAACGCTGCGACGTTGATCGCCAGAACCACCCGGCCGCCCATAGCGAACACATCGGAACAAGCGTTGGCTGCCGCGATTGCCCCGAAGTCAGACGGATCGTCGACCAGCGGGGGGAAGAAGTCGGTGGTGGAGACCAGCGCCACGTCGTCGCTGACTCGATAGATCGCCGCGTCGTCGAAAGGGGCCAAGCCGACCACCAGATTCGGATCGGTGGCGAGCGGGAACTCGGCCACCAAGTCTTTCAGCAGCCCGGCACCCCACTTCGCCGCGCATCCGCCACACGACGTCCATTCGGTGAGCTTGATATCGGTGGGCTCGATGGCATCGTTCACGAGAAGCTCACTCCGTCACTTCCAGAATTCATGGTTGCCGGAGCGGGCCACAACGCTTCGCCGGTGGCTGCAGTGGTGCTCCAGGTCGGATCGACCACGGGGCCCGTGAGCCTGACGGGAGGACCGTGCTGTTCCCACAACACCGCTGGTCGTTCGCCGTGCCAGCGCACTGCGAACGACACCGCGGACTCATCACCGGTGGGCACGTTGTACACCTCGAACGACTGGCCGAACCATGATGCAGGGATTCCGGCAACCAGCATCTGCCCAGAGACCGCAAAAGCCTGTTCGAGCCACGGAACCAATCCGACTCCGTCGGGAGGCGACTCGGGTCGCTGCGACGGCACCCGCTGATCGAAGATGCGTTGCAAGTCTCGCCGCGCCCGCCGCTCCTCGGCCAACACCAACACGCGACCGGCAGCGGTGAGCGCGGCGTCGGCCAGCCAACCCGCCGAGGCCCCGAGCTGCTCGACCGCGTCGACGAGTTCTGGAACCCAATGGTCAGGCTGCTCACCCATTCGAACGAGCTCCCCGAGCGCTATGGCGTAACTGGCGGCGTCGTCCGTGGCACGTGGGATCGACCCGAGCGCGAGCTCACACCGTTCAGCGCGCACCCGATCGACCAGTGCTGCACCGAGCTCGCCATCGGGGAGCACGAAACGACTCGCCCGATCGGTGAGTGACAGCCAACCGCGCACCACCGCGGGTGCAGGAGCGACCTTCGGCAGCGGTCCGCCGACGCCTTCCCGGTCGCGCCGATGCGGAATGCCGACTCGCAGCACGGCTGCATGGCCCAACGGCATCACGAACGAGCCTTTCGGCAAGTCGATGCCGTTGATCGGCACGTTTGCCGGAGGGCGTTCGGTGAGGAGACCCGGTTGGTCGAACGCAATGGCGACCGGAAGCGTGGACTCGTTCTCGACTTCGATGACCGTGATACCGCCGGCATCAGCCACGGAGTACACACGCTGCACCACATCACCTCGAGGCACCCGAACTCGAGTCTCGGTCACCGGTGTGCCCTCCAATCGAACCTGTCGAACGGTGGCCTCGTCCGCCGGCACATGCCACCGGTCGTCAGCGGCAACAAACCAGTTGAACGGCTCCGACTCATCCCACGGCAGCACCGAGCCACTCGGCGAAATCGACGCGCGCCACGTCTGTCCTGTGACTCCAGTGATCGTCATGACGCCAGTGAACCCGATTAGGGTTCGGCGCGTGCAGTCAGCGGTGCTCATTCCGGTGAAAGCGTTTCATGCAGCGAAGGCGAGGCTTCGTGGTCACGTTCCAGACGCGGATCGAGCTCGGCTCGCCCAGTGGATGGCCGAACGTGTGCTCGACGCCACCATCGATCTTCCGACCTTCGTGGCCTGTGACAACGACGAGGTTGCAACCTGGGCGTCGGCACGCGGCGCCAAAGTGTTGTGGGGGCCTGGGCTCGGTTTGAACGGCGCCATCGATCATGGGGTCGCCACCATCGGCGACCTCGGCTTCGATCACGTCACGATCGCGCACGGCGACCTACCCCTGCCGGCTGGAATCGCTGCGGTGGACCGAGCGGCGCGTCTGCTTGGTGGTGGGTCGGGTGGTGTCGTTCTGGTACCCGATCGGCGCCGCGACGGCACCAACGTACAGTCGCGGCCCTGTTCGGCTGAGTTGCCGGCCAGCTACGGCGCCGCCAGCTTCTCGGCGCATCTGGCGCAGTCGTTGGCATCGGGCCTGCCGGTCGCAGTTCGTTTCGATGAACGGTTGTCACTCGACATCGACACGATCGCCGACTGCCGTCACCCGATGGTTGCCCGACTCCTCGAACCATTGTTGTCCGCAGGATTGCTGGTGTGAAACGGTTGCTGGTGTGAACGCCAATGAGCCGGGCCAACCGATGCCTGCCGGTGAATCCACGCACGCCTCCTTCAACCTCCCCACACCGCGGGTCGCGCTGGCGATCGGCGCTCATCCCGACGATGTCGAGTTCGGCTGCGGCGCCACGCTCGCCAAGTGGGCCGCTGCCGGCTGCGTCGTGCACCACCTCATACTCACCGACGGCTCGAAAGGCACGTGGGATGCCTCGGCCGACACCGCCGCGCTGGCCGCTCAGCGCCAAGTCGAACAGCGCGAGGCCGCCCGTCGGCTGGCCGGGTCCGCTGCGGGTGAAGTGCGATTCCTCGAGTACGTCGACGGTGAACTCGACAGCGACGTCACCGCACGTAGCCGGGTCGCACGCATCATCCGCGAACTGCGTCCCGACGTGGTACTCGGCCACGACCCGTGGAAGCGGTACCGGTTGCATCCAGACCACCGCCACGCTGGATTGCTGGCATGCGACGCGGTGGTGGCGGCGCGTGATCCACACTTCTTTCCCGAGCATGGGCTGGCCCATCATCGGCCTGGCGACTTGCTGCTCTGGGAAGCGGATCAAGTGCATCATGTGGAAGACGTGTCTGGGTGGGTAGCACCCAAGCTCGGCGCTCTGGCTGCTCACGAGAGCCAGTTCGAGTCGACGATGGATGCAGGGAACAGTGCCGAACTCGACGCATTCCAGCAACGGATCACGAAACGGCTCGCCGACCTGGGAGCCCCCTACGGCTTCGGCGCCGCTGAAGTGTTCGCACGCATTCACGATCTGTAACGAAAACGACGTGACGAAAACGACGTGACGAAAACGACGAAGCGGGGCGTCCACCTCGAGAGGTGAACGCCCCGCTCTTCGGATTACTTGTTGTTGAGGGCCGACTTCAGCGTTGAGCTGGCGGTGAACTTCATGGCGGTCGAGGCCTTGATCTTCACCGGCTCGCCGGTCTGCGGGTTGCGACCTTCACGGGCGGCGCGCTGAGTGGTTGCGAAGGAACCGAAGCCTGGCCACGTGATCTTGTCGCCCTTCTTGGTTGACGACACGACGGTGTCGAAGAAGGCGCCAACGGTGCGCTCTGCGTCAGCCTTGGACACACCCGCACTGGCTGCGATGGCGTCGATGAGTTCTGCCTTGGTCATGTTGGATTCCTTTGATCGAGTAGACGGGAACACGGGTTCGTGACCCCCAAGCCCGGAGGCTACGACACCATCAAACGCCTCAAACTACAATCATGCAACTCCAAATCTGATTGCAGATGCAACTACTGGTTCGCAGAGGCCATACGGCGCAACGCTCGGAGGGCGCCTACCTGGGGTGCAACGCTTCGATGGTGGCTCGAATCTTGCTCGCCACAGTGTCCGCTTCACCGGGTGAATACTTCTGGCGGGGCCAGAAAAAGCCGCGCAGACCGTCGCCCTTGGTGCGCGGGACGACGTGCACGTGGAGGTGGGCCACGCTCTGGCTGACCGTGTTGTTGTTCGCGATGAAGGTGCCCTGAGCGCCGAGCGCGAGGGGCACGGCGGCTGCTACCCGATGCACTCGTTCGAAGAACGGGCCCACGTCAGCGACCAACAGGTCGGTCAGCGTCACCACGTGGCGAGTCGGCACCACCAACGTGTGACCAGGAAAGAGCGGCGACCGATCAAGAAACGCCACGGCGACGTCGTCTGCAAAGACCACGGTCGATGGCGTGGTGCCCGCGTTCACCTGGTCGACGATCTCGCAGAACGCGCACACAGTGTTCATCTTGGCATTACACCGCATGTACCCGTGCGGCCGGATGTACCCGTGCGGCCGGTGACCACGTGGTACAAATGGCTGACGCTCTCCAGACCCGATACTGCGACCAACAGACACAGACACATCGTCAACAGACACATCGTCAACAGACACATCGTCAACAGACACAGGGGCACACGTGACCGAACTCCTCTCGAACGATCCTGCGCTGGAATCCTCAAGCGCTTCGAACGTTGGGACGGAGGTGATGGCAACGCCCGGCAACACACCGCCCGCCACTACACCGCCGGGAGGCGTGACCCGGCTCGCGGAACGGGTGGTCATCGACACATCGGTATTGGTGGCAGACCCACACTGCTTTCATTCGTTCGGTACAGCCGCGCTCATCATTCCGCTCACAGTGATCGAAGAACTCGACAGTCTCAAGACCCGCCCCGATGATGTGGGGCGCTCGGCTCGCACCGCACTGCGAGCGATCGAAGAACTCCGGATTGAGAACGGTGGGTCCCTCGCCGAACCCGTGCCGGTCGGCGATGGCACACTGCAGATCGAACTGAACAACATCGACAAAGCCGCACTGTCGGAGTTCGGTTTGAACGTCGCCGTGCCAGACAACCGCATCATCGGAGCGGCACTCGGCCAACGAATGTATGGCCACACGGTGATGGTGTCGAACGACGCAGCCCTTCGGATCAAGGCGGCGCACCTCGGTGTGGAAGCAGCGGAGCACCAGCTCACGAAGCGATTTCGTGACGAGCGCTCGATCGGTTGGTCGGTCATCGACACCCAGCACGAAGTGATCGACACGGTGTACGCCACCGGCGCGATAGAGGTGAGCGAGCTCGACGATCCCCCGGCGATGACCGAGAACGAGTTCGCCGTGCTGAAGTCGGGTTCGCAGTCAGCGCTTACCCGGCGAGTCGGGCTCGATCTGCGCCTGCTATCGCAAGCCACACCGGAAGCGTGGGGACTTCGACCGCGCAACAAAGAACAGCGCTTCTCGCTGGAACTCCTGCTCGACCCCGACATCTCGGTGGTTGCGCTCGACGGACGGGCTGGCACGGGCAAGACAATTCTCGCAATCGCCGCCGCGCTGGAGCAGGTGGTCGAACAACAGCGATACGAACGTGTCGCCGTGTATCGACCACTGGTGCCGGTGGGGCGAGCCGACGTCGGTTTCCTTCCGGGCGGCCTCGAAGAGAAGCTCGACCCGTGGATGTCGGCCATTCACGATGCCATCGTGGCGCTGACCGATCGCAACAGCAGCCACGACGCCCGGCACCTCATCGAAGAACTCACCACACGCGGGCAGCTGTCGCTCGAGTCGGTGACATTCCTTCGTGGCCGGTCGCTCCATCGCCAGATCATGGTCATCGACGAGGCACAGAACCTCGAACCCACCACGTTGAAGACGATCCTCACCCGCATCGGGGAGGGTACGAAGGTGATCTTCACCGGAGACACCAGCCAGATCGACGCTCCGTACCTCGGCGAAACGAACAACGCACTTGCGGTGCTCACCAACGCATTCGCGGACCAGCCGTGCTTCGGCCATGTCACCCTCACTGCCTGCGAGCGCAGCGACGTCGCCAGCTTGGCCGCCGAACTGCTCTGAGCGAACTCAGACGGTGCTGATGGCGCGGTCGTACGTCGTACGCAAGTACTCCTCGGGAGCCGGCGATGGGGTTGAACTCTGCGGCGTTGGCACCGAACACGCTGGCATCACGGTTGACCGAAAACAGATCGATCACGATCTTGGCCCTCTAGTCGCATCACTCAATGCGTCGCTAGTTTCCTGACGATGCGTTTCAGCCTCCGTGCCTGATCCGCGAAATCGCAGGTGCCACACCCACCGTCTAGCGTGATCGGCATGGAAGCCAGGTCGGCCACGGTGGGTCAACTGCCACGATTTGCAGTGGTCGACGTCGAGACGTCCGGGTTGTCGACCAGACGTCATCGTGTGCTCCAAGTGGCCGTCGTCACGGTGGAACACGGCGTGATCGTCGACGAGTGGTCGTCACTCATCGGGTTGCGTTGGCCGTTGCAACGAGTTGGCCCTCGACGCATCCATGGCATCAGCCGGGCCGATCTACGTGGTGCACCGCGCCAACGTGAGGTGTTCGCCGAGTTCGGGCGCCGACTCGACGGCGCCGTGTTCACGGCGCACAACGTCGACTTCGACTGGGCCTTCATCGAGCGCGCGGCGCGACGGTCCGGCACGCCGTTCCAACCGGTCGCCGCGTTGTGCACGCTTCGTCTGTCGCGCCAGCTCGACCCAGATCGTGCGCTGTCGCACCGCCTCACCGACGTCGCCCAGCGCTACGGGGTGGCCAACGATCGCCCCCACGACGCGCTGTTCGACGCCCGTGCGACCGCGCTCGTCCTTCCCCACCTCCTCGAAGAACACCGAGTGCAGTCAGCGGCAGATCTCGACCCGTTGTTCAGGCCGCTCGGTCATCGGTAACGGGCGAGTACGCGTGTGGCGTAGGCGCCTACTGCTGCGGCGAGTTCAGGGGCGTCGAGCACTTCGGCGTCTCGACCGAGGCGCAGGAGCGTCCGCTCCAACCAGCGTTCGCTGGCTACGGCCAAGCGCACCGTGACGAAACCCTGTTCGTCGGGCACGCTCACTTCGTCCATGGGGTAGCGCTCTGCAACCCACCGGGCAGCGGGAGCGAGCCGAATGGTCACCCGGCGAATCGAGCCGTCGGCGAACCACTCCCCGGGCGGTGGCAACGGCACGTCGGACGGCGGCACGATTCGATTGGTGGGCTCCATCGACTCGATGCGATCGACGCGGAACGTGCGTAACTCACCCGACCGGTCATCGTCGGCACGTACGTACCACTCACCATGGTCCGAAAACAGCTGCCTCGGAATGATCACCCTGGTGGTCGTCTCGTCGCGGGAAGCACTCCAGTACTCGATGCGAACCTCTGATCCCGACTCCACGGCTTCGGCCACGGCGTCGGTGTAGCCCGGGCGCGCCAGGTCCACTCGCAGCACGCCGGTGTCGTCTTCGCCGAGTACCCGTGCCAGTTTCAGCAGGCCGCGGCCGAGCGGCCCATCGGCATCGGCACCTGGGAGTTGCATTGCGGCCCGACCCGCAGCGAGGAGCTCGAACGCCTCGACCGCGTTCAGTCGGAGCGGCCGGACGAACAATCGCGGCACACCGATGTAGATGACCCCCTCGTCGATGTACACGTCGATCAACTCATCGACGAAAGGCGGCAGCCCGCACATCGATGCCAGTTCGAGGTCTTTGACCACTTCGGCTTCGGTGAGTGCGAAGCGTTCTGCCACCTCGGCCACCGGCACTTCGGCACGTTCCATCAACCAGGGCAACATCACGAGGAGACGCCGCAGGCGGGCCTCGGCGGGACGCGGTCCGCTCCGTTGAACTTTGGGTCGTTCCGTACTCATTGCGCCGCCACGCGTTCCAGCCAGGACATCACTGCCTTGCGCGCCGACGCTGGCTCGAGCACCTCGGCCCATTCACCGTATCCCAGTAACCACGAGCGGAACGCCTGCATGTTGGCGTACGGCACCAACACCTCGACCGACCCGTCCGGGTTCGTGGTGGCGACTCGATTGGCGCCGAGTTCCCGGATAGCGGCGCCCGCTCGGTGGGCGTCGATCAGCACGCGCGCGTCCGGCACGTTCGGGTCCGCTCCGATCAGCTTGGGGTCGTCGGGAAAGGCCGTGCTGGCGTCGAACCCCTCAGGCCGTTCGAACGTGGACCCGACGACCTGTTCGACGGCGCCCTCGATGCGGTCGATGCGGTAGGTGCGCCGCTCCTCACGCTCGTGATCGAACCCGATGAGGTACCAGAACCCCGTACGCAGCAGCAGCCCCCATGGGTCGACGAGACGATCGACGCCGCGGTACCCGAAGCGCACCTGCACACGGTTCGCCACTGACTCACGAAGCGTCGGGAGCCACGGGTCGTCGGGAATGATCGCAGCGATGGCTGCGCCATGTTCCAACAACCCGGCACCGATTTTCCACATCGCCTCTTGCCCAGACGCTGAACCCGGACGAGTGGCCGCCATGGCCACCTGCAGTGCGCGCATCTCGTCTGGGTCCAGTTCGAGATCGGTCAGCTCGTATCGCTCACGATCGATCCAGTATCTCGTCTGGCCCGCCTCTGCTCCACCTGAAACGATCGTCTGCTCGATCGGCACCCCGATCTCACGCAGCGCCGCCTTGTCTCGCTCGAACGCGGCGCGCATCGCAGTCTGCCCGTCTGGATACTGCCCGTGCAGGCGGCCGGCGACCGCGACCAAGCTGAGCGGCTCGATCGTTTCCAGGAGCAGGGCGAGCAGATTGGTGAGGCGTTCGACGCGGTCGGCCATGATCGATCAACGGTTGTAGTCGTAGAACCCGCGACCAGTCTTGCGACCCAAGAGGCCGGCATCCACCATGCGTGACAGCAGTGGCGGTGGGGCGTACAGCGGCTCTTTGAACTCGTCGTACAGACTGAGGGCAACCGCGAGCGTGGTGTCGAGGCCGATCAGATCGGTCAGTTTCAACGGGCCCATTGGATGGCTGCACCCTTCGACCATGCCGGTGTCGATGTCTTCGGCCGAAGCAAAACCTGACTCCATCATGCGGATCGCCGAGAGCAGGTACGGGATGAGGAGCGCGTTCACCACGAATCCGGCCCGATCCTTGCTGAGGATCACCCGCTTGTTCAAGGTGTCGGTCGCGAATGAATGAGCCCTCGCGAGAGTGTCGGGGCTGGTCATCAGGCTGGTGACCAGTTCCACCAGACGCAGCACGGGCACCGGGTTGAAGAAGTGGATGCCGATCACCTGGTTGGGCCGGTTGGTCACCGTGCCGAGCTTCATGATCGGAATCGAACTGGTGTTGCTCGCCAGGATGGCGTCGGGATCAATGAGCACTCGGTCGAGTTCCTGGAATATCTCGATCTTCATCGCCTCTTGTTCCAACACTGCTTCCACCACGAGCTGGCGGTCGGCCATGTCGGCCATGTCCGTCGTGAACGACAATCTGGAGAATGCGGCGTCACGTTCGGATTCGGAGAGTTTTCCGGCCGAGACGCCACGGTCGAGCGACTTGACCAACCGCGACCGGCCAGCCTCGGCGGCCTCAGCGTTGACCTCTCGCACCATCACATCGAGCCCAGCCCGAGCACACACCTCGGCAATTCCGGACCCCATGAGGCCGCACCCCACCACCCCGACACGGTCGATCACATTTGCATCCACAATCATCCGACCATCCTGCCACCGGTTGCGCCATCGGAGGTGCTTTGGCGACTGACGTGAGGCCACCCACCGAAGCCGCCAAACTAGGATTCACAGGTAGCCGTCCAAGAACCCGAGACGGTGCATGCCATGCCCAGCCGATCCGAGATCATCCACCTCCTCCGACGTACCGAGTTCGTCGCGCGTCCGGTTCGGGTGGCGGAGCTCATGGCAGCGTCGTCACTCGAGGCGGCGGTGAACAACATTCTGGCGGTGCCAGCCGACCCCGGTGCTGCCGTGTTCACCAGCAGCCAAGACTCACAACGAGTTGTCCAGCTGACCGACTTCTGGCTGAACCGTATGGCGCACGATTCGCCGCGGCCCATCCAAGAGAAGATGGCACTGTTCTGGCACGGACACTTTTGTTCGTCGAACGCCAAGGTCGGGTCCATCAATCTGATGCAGCAGCAGCTCGACCTGTTTCGCCGTGACGGTTTGGAAAGTTTTCGAACATTGGCGGTCACTATGTCCACGACGGTGGCGATGTTGCGATACCTCGACAACAACCAGAACTTCTGGTCGTCACCGAACGAGAACTTCGGTCGAGAGCTGATGGAGTTGTTCGTTCTGGGCGTGGGGAACTACACCGAACTCGACGTTCAGGCCTGCGCCGCCGCGTGGACCGGCCACACCGACACCTACAACCCGGGGCATCCCGATCACGAAACGTACCGGTGGGTTCCGTGGGACCACGACGCATCCGTCAAGACATTGCTCGGCCAGACGATCAACGCCGGCGTCAACACACAACAGCACGGTGCCGAAACGATCGACGTCATGCTGAGCACCGGGGTGACACCGATGGGTCGACCGGCCCGAGACGTCGCGGCCGAGTTTCTTTCGCGAAAGCTGTGGGCCTTCTTCGCCGGTTCCGCCCCATCTGCGGACGTGATTGCTCACGTCAGCGCGGCTGCCACGAACAGCAACTTCAACGTCAAACCGTGGCTGAGCGCACTGCTCACTCATCCCGAGTTTTATTCGGACGCAGCCCGTACCGGGCTCGTTCGCCCCCCGATCGACTATGTCGTCGCACTGTTGGCTGCGACCGGGCTGCGCTCGGAAACGGGCACCCCCTGGTGGTTGATGGAAGGCATGGGGCAACGCCCCCTGTTCCCGCCCGACGTGAGCGGCTGGAAGAACAACGCCAACTGGATCAACGCCAGTGCGTTCGGTCGGCGCGCATCGACAGCGCGGCACGTGTCGTACTTCGTGCTCGGATCGTTCTGGAGTGGAGGTTCGGCCATTCAGCTGCCTGCGGCGACGATCTCCTTTGCCGAAGTGCAAGCCTCGGCAGCATCAGCTGGAGCGCGTCGCAACATCGTGTCCCGATTTGCCGATGGGATGCAGATCAACCTCGGCCCAGCGAGCCGGGCGGCGCTCGACGAGTTCGCCAGCAACGCCTCGTGGTTCGAGCTCACCGACCTGATCATCTTGATCCTGATTTGTCCGGAAATGAATCTGGCCTGACCATGCTCGATCGAGACATCTCCACCCGCAACGCGCTCGCCCATCTCAATTCGATAGAGAGGGACCCGCACGCGCTCGACCGGCGGCGATTCCTCCAACTGGTCGGCATGGGTGCCGGTGCCGGGCTCGTCGGCTCGGGCTCGAAGTCGTTGCTCGACATGATCACCGGCCACGACCCGTCGACGTGGGCCGTCGGCCCGGTGACATCCGACCAGGGGATTCTGGTGGTGGTCGGGATGTTCGGCGGCAACGATGGTCTCAACACCGTGGTTCCGTTCACCGACGGGAACTACCACGACCAACACGGTGCGTTGGCGGTGCCCGGTGACCAAACGCTCGCACTTGACGGTCAATCGGGGCTGAACTCGCGACTCCCGGAGTTGAAGCGTTGGTGGGACCGAGGGCAACTCGCCATCGTGGAGGGCGTCGGCTACGACAACGCCGACCAGTCGCACTTCAACTCCATGGCGTACTGGATGGCGGGTCGGCCCCACGCCATATCCACCAGTGGATGGCTCGGGCGTTGGCTCGACGGCTATCTGGCCGGCACGACCGACCTGTACGCCGCCGCCGAAGTCGGACAATCGGTACCTCTGCACCTCATCGGCCAGCAGCAACGCGGCACGGGTGTACCCGACCAACGGCCAGATTGGGGCAGCACCTTCGACACGCGGAGCGAGCGCAACTATCAGGCAATGCGTTCGATGCGAGGGGCCGGTGGGCGCTGGTACGAGGCTGTCGCGCAAGCAGCGGTCGATGCCATCGATGTGGCCGGAACCGTCACACCGTTCGTCCCCGACCAAGCAGATCTCCCGTCAGTGGAGATCGTCGCTCGGATGGAGGTGGCGGCCCGGTTGATCAACGCCAACCTCGGGTTCCGAGTGATCACCGTCGGCTTCGGCGACTTCGACAGCCACGCCGGCCAGCCATCGATGCACAGCACCCGCATGACCGAACTCGACGACGCCCTCGTGAAGTTCTTCGCAACGCTGGGCCCTGACTGGCTGCCACGAGTGACAGTGATGACGTTCTCCGAGTTCGGGCGCACGTCGCACGCCAACGCCGGCCAGGGCACCGATCATGGTTCGTCGGCACCCCAGTTCGTGTTCGGTCCGAACGTGAAGGGCGGCTTCTACGGCCAACGGCCCACGCTGGCCGGGCTCGGTCGCTGGGACCGAATGGCGTATCACGTCGATTTCCGGTCGTACTACGCCTCGGTCATCGACGGATGGCTCGGCGGCGGCGCAGCCACGGTGTTGGATGGCAACTTCGAAAACCTCGGCTTGTTCGCCAGGGCACCGGGCCAACTCGAGGACGGGTCAGTCGCTCCGTTGCCGGCATCTCCTGGTTCTCCATCGACCTTCGTGCCCGTTACCCCCACTCGTGTGGCGGACACTCGTATCGGCAGCCTGGTGCCCATCGGGCCGATCGGTGTCGAGCAGACGTTGCGGGTGCGAGTCGCCGGTGTTGGCATGGTGCCTGCCACTGGAGTCACGGCGGTCGTGGCCAACGTCACCGCCGTCGATGCGACCGAGCCGCACTTCTTCACCGTGTACCCCGGCGGTGCGCCACGGCCGGTCACGTCCAACATCAATGGCGGACCGGGACGGCCGGTGCCCAATCTCGTGGTCATGGGCGTCGGTGCGGACGGCTTCATCGAGGTCTTCAACTCCCACGGCAGCGCGCACTGTCTCGTCGATGTGTTCGGCTACTTCAGCACCACTGCGGGCGACCGGTTCACTGCGCTCTCGCCGTCACGACTGTTCGACACACGTACCGGACAAGGCGTGCGACCCGGCAAAGTCGGCCCACGAGAAGTCGTGGAGGTCGCAGTTGCCGGATTCGCGGGTGTGCCAGCGGGGGCCAAGGCTGTGGTCCTCAATCTGGCGGCCACGGAGACCGATGCTCCCGGCTACCTCGCGCTCACTCCGACCGGGCAGACACCGGGCGGTACATCGAACATCAACTTCTTCGCGGGTGACACGGTCGCCAACCTCGTCATCGTGCAACTCGGCCCCGACGGGAAGTTGTTGCTCACCGGTCCGGGCTCGGGTAAGCACGCGTTGGCCGACGTTTTCGGCTACTTCGGTGACAGTGGCGATCGTTTCCGATCCGTCTCACCACGCCGTCTGCTCGACACACGCGAGGGTCTCGGCGCGCCGTTGGCGCGTATAGGTCCCCAGCGCGTGATCGACGTGACAGTGGCGAGCCGAGCCGGGGTTCCTGCCAGCGCCACCGCAGTGGTGCTCAACGTGGCTGCCACGAACGTCGACGCTCCGTCGTTCATCACCGTGTGGCCCCGCGGCGAGCCGCAACCCAACACGTCGAACCTCAACCTGGCGGCTGGCCAGACGGTCGCCAACCTGGTGATCTGCCGTCTCGGCGCGACTGGCGGTTTGACCTTCAGAAACGAACTGTCAGAGTGTGATGTCCTCGCCGACGTGATGGGTTACTGCGTCCCCTGAACGAACTGACGATGGGGGTCAGACCCCCATCGTCAGAGTGACGATGGGGGTCAGACCCCCATCGTCAGTTTGTTGCGGGTTAGCGGCGGGCTCGGTACCACATGATGGCGGCGTTGGTCGAGCTGTCGTGGCGGTCGGGATCAGGTGCGTCGGTGAGCTCGGGTGTGATCTGGTTGGCGAGTTCCTTGCCGAGTTCCACACCCCACTGGTCGAAGCTGTTGATGCCCCAGAACGCACCTTGTACGAACACGATGTGCTCGTACAGTGCGATGAGTTGACCCAGCACCGACGGCGTCAGCCGGTCGGCCAGGATGAGCGTGCTCGGCCGATCGCCGGGAAAGTGCCGGTGCGGTTCGGCAAGGTTCTCGCGTCCGAAGGCGAGCGCCTCCGCCTGCGCGAACAAATTTGCCATCAGCAGATCGTGATGTTCGCGGTACGGGTGGTTGGGTGTTGCAAATCCGATGAAGTCGGCAGGAACCACTCTGGTCCCCTGATGTAAGAGTTGGTAGAACGCGTGCTGGCCATTGGTGCCGGGCTCGCCCCACACGATCGCGCCCGTATCGCCCTCTACGGCGCTGCCGTCGAGGTGCACCCGCTTGCCGTTCGATTCCATGTCGAGCTGTTGCAGATAGGCAGGGAATCGTGCCAACTCTTGGGCGTAGGGAAGGACTGCTTTCGTGGCTCGCCCCAGCACCCCGGAGTGGAGCGCTCCGATCATCCCCAGCACGACGGGAGCGTTTTCGGCCGCCGACGAGGCGCGGAAGTGCTCGTCGATCTCATGGAATCCGGCGAGAAACTCACCGAACGCCTGGGGCCCGATCTGAATCATCAACGACAACCCAATGGCCGAGTCCACCGAGTAGCGGCCCCCCACCCAGTCCCAGAACCCGAACATGTTGTTCGTGTCGATGCCGAACTCCGCCACACGTTCGGCATTGGTCGACACAGCGACGAAATGGTCGGCGACCGCACCGTCTCCGAGTGCTGCAACCAGCCAGGCACGAGCCGTGCGCGCGTTCGTGAGGGTCTCGATCGTGCCAAACGTCTTCGACGCAACGATGAAGAGCGTCGACGAAGGCTGCAACGACCGCAGCACGGTGTCTACCGCAGCACCGTCGATGTTCGATACGAAATGAAACCGGAGGCGCGGATGCCCGAACGTGGCCAGTGCGATCGCCGCCATCGCCGGGCCGAGATCAGACCCGCCAATGCCGATGTTGACGACATCGGTGATCGCGTCGTTGGAGCGCACGCGGTCCGCAAACGCTCCCATTGCGTCGAGCACTGCGTGCACTTCTGGCACCACGTCGACCCCATCGGCCATCACCGAAGTGCTTCGAGGTGCCCGCAACGCGGTGTGCAGCACCGCTCGATCCTCGGTGACGTTGATGTGGTCGCCAGCAAACATCGCGTCTCGATGAGCCAGCACGCCTGCGCCAACCGCAGCATCGACGAGGTCAGACAGCAGCGAGTCGTCCACCGGTTGCTTCGAGAAGTCGATTCGCAGGTCCCCAGCGGTGATGACGTAACGATCAGCGCGGCCCGGATCGTGGGCAAACAGTTCGGTGAGAGTGCTCTGCAGGGGAGCGGGAAGTGATGACGAACCCATCAACGCAAACTAGCAAGGGGGGCCGCAGGCTCGTCGAGGAACACCGTGGTACCCACACGACGAACGTGGCTGATGGGGAGGTTCGGGTCGCCGCACAGCCAACCTTCCACCATTGGACGCTTCGATGCGCCACGCGCCAACACCACACGTGCTCGAGCCGAGTTGACAGGGGCTCGAGTCAACGTCATGCGCCGCAAACCGTTGAACAAGCCGCTCACTTCCACCAAACGGGGCGACAGCGGAATCACCTGTTCGCCAGGTGGCCACGAAGCCGTGTGACCATCGTCGCCGATTCCGAGATGCACCACGTCGAAACGGTCCGGCAGCGAACTGGCATACCGACGCGCTGCGCCGCGTAGGTCGACACTGGTGACCGGCATCAGCCGTACGACGCAGGCAAGACCGGCCAGTTGCCCGGCGTTTCTAGCGTCGTCGCCATCAGGCGCGATACGTTCGTCCACCTGCCACACGACAACGCCGGCAGCGAGGTCGGGGTGCCTTCTGAGCGCGTCGGCGATCGCGTTGATCATCGGGGGCGCAGTGCTTCCACCGCTCACAGCCAAGGAAGCGCTGCCGCGTTCACTCACGGCCGCGCGCAATCGTCGAACGATGAGTGCCGCAGCGTTCGCTGCCGGGTCGTCGGTCACCACGATGCGCATGGCACCAGTGTCGCGCTCCCCTAGCGTGGTCGCCAATGGAACGAGAGCAGATGCGTGGGCTGCAGGCCGCTGTAATCGCCTACGTGATGTGGGGGTTGCTCACGATCTATTGGAAACAGCTCGCAGGGTTGAACCCGTTCGAGCTCATCGGATGGCGCGTGTTGTCGGCATCGGTGGTGATGGCGTTGGTCATGCACATCACCGGTGGATGGCCAGCGGTTCGAGGCGCCCTCTCCGATCGGGCCACAGCGGTCCGGATCATCGTTTCGGCTGTGTTGCTCACGGTCAACTGGGCGACATACGTGTGGGCCGTCGTCAATTCCCGCATCATCGAGACTGCTCTCGGGTACTTCCTGGCACCGCTGGGCACCATGGCGATTGGCGTGTTCGTGCTCGGGGAACAGATCACCACGCTCAAACGGTGGTCGGTGGTGTTTGCTCTGACCGCCGTCGTGGTACTCACCGTGTCGTATGGCGAACTGCCCTGGATCGCCGTGATCTTGGCCGCGACCTGGTCGGCGTATGGCCTGACGAAGCGACGCGTGCCGCTCGAGGCAGCCCAGAGCCTCGCGGCAGAAACCGTCGTGCTCATCGGTCCTGCGATCATCGTCGTTGCCGCCGGGTGGCGGCGCAACGATGGCGTTCCCCAGGTGGCCACCGGTGTCGACTGGGGATTCTTGCTGGGCAGCGGCGTCATCACTGCGGCGCCGTTGGTGCTGTTTGCCTTTGCCGCCAAGAGAGTGCCTTTCACGGTGCTCGGTCCGGCCAACTATCTGGTGCCCATCATCACCTTCCTACTCGGGTGGTTGATGTACGACGAACCGCTGTCCACAAATCGGTTCGCCGGATTCGCCCTGGTGTGGGTGGCGTTGACGTTGGTGACCGTCGACACGCTTCGTTCGCCGCAACCCGCGACGCCACAGCCAGTGACCACCAGCACCTAGGCGAGGCGGGAACTAGCGCGGAGCGAGGAGCGTTCCAGCGAGCAAGTGCCCCAACGCATCGATCGCAGCGCTGTACCGGGATGGGTCACCGGTCGACACCGCAAGACGTGCAAGACCCTCGAGCGTTGCGCCGAGCAGATCGGCAACGGCGCACGCGCGTGATGGATCAGCCAGTTCCCCCGCTTCGACCGCGGTGTCGACCAGCCAGGCGAAGAACATGGTGTGGCGGCGACGTTGCTCACCGAGCAGGTCCACGAGGTCCGGATGCCGTTGTGTCTCCCGGCTAACCGCGACGATGAATCCAGTGAACGTGGGGTCGGTGGCATGCAGTTCAGCGGCACGAACCGTCACCGCTCGATACCGGCCGATCAGATCTCGTTCGGTATGGGCGGCACGCTCGAACTCTCCGTAGACGTAGTCGACGGTGTTGCGGTACACCTCGGCGTACAAGGCGGCTTTCGACGGGATGTAGTGATACAGCGCCCCGGTGGTGATCCCGACATCGTCGGCGATGACCTTGTTGGTGGTGGATTCGTAGCCCGACTCTGCGAAGTGAGTTCGCGCGGCAGCGAGAATCCGGTTGAGCGTCTCCCCCGAGTCGCCTCCGTGCGGTCGACCGACACGACCAGAACTCCCCATGCAGGCGCACGGTACCCGCGGCGCCGTTCCTGTGACGTACTGGCAGACTAGGAGCATGAACAAGCCGCCAGGGCCCTCCCCCGACCTGTCGCTCGATCAAATCGTCGAACTCGAGCGGCGAGCACACGAGCGCGAACTCGCCGCCGACGCCGACCACGACCACATCGATCCGCTCGACCTGCCCCCGATCGTGTTGCCGTGGTGGCAGCGGCCCTTCAATATCGTCACGGTGCTCGTCACGGCCACGCTGCTGGCCGGGATGATCGGGTTCATGGTGGGTGACAGCCTCGCTCAGGTGGATTTCAACGACACCGACGTCGGGTTCTTGCACGACATGCGCGAGCACCACGAACAGGCCATCGAGATGGGTTTCATCTTCCGTGAGCTGCCAGACACCGACAATGGCCTCGCCGTCATCGCCGCTTCCATCATCCAGGGTCAAGCCGTCGACGTCGGCCGAATGATCCAGTTGTTGCGATCGTTCGGTGCGGAAGAAGCCGGTGACGGCGTCTCGTCGATGCAGTGGATGGACATGAACGGCATGGAGATGACCCCGCAGGAAATGCCGGGGATGGCAACCCCCGAGCAACTCGACGAACTCCTTGCATCGTCGGGTCGAGCCGCCGACGAACTCTTCGTCCAGCTGATGACCGCCCACCACGAGGGTGGCATCGACATGGCCGAGTTCGCGGTCATACACGCCAGCAACGATCAAGCGCGCCGAATGGCGACGTCGATGGCCGAGTCGCAGCGACACGAGATCGCTGAGCTCGCTGGGCGCCTGGCGCCCTGAGCCCCATGAAGGCTCGCCCTCCTCTGCCCCCCATCTTCAGGTGGCGCTGGTGCGCCTTGTTTGCGGCGTGCGTGCTGGCAGCGAGCGGTTGTGCGATCGACGCTGGGGTGACCACGCTCGGAGCGGCACCCGCTCCACCTCCGGCGCTCGGGGATGGCACGCCCGACACGATCCCAGTACTCGATGACCCGTTCACCCCGGCGTCCACCCCGGCGACCGCGCCCGACGAGCCGGCGGACACCCAAACTGGTCCTGGCAGCCCGGTTCCCACCAACCAAAATTCTGGCCCCACCGTTCCTGGCACCACGTTGCCACCGATTCTCGAGCCAGAGTTGTACGCCGAACTGCCTCTGAGTGACGTCGTCAACGTGGGCGACACGAAGCCCACTCGCGACCACGATGCGTTCGTGGCCGTTGCCCTGGCCGACATCGAGGCATGGCTCACCTCGGAGTTTCCGACCGTGTTCGGCGAGGAGTTCGAGCCGCTAGAAGGTGGGATCTACGCCGGGTACCCCGAGCGAACCGACGACATCCCGGGTTGCGGCGAACAGACCACGTCCTATGAAGAACTCACTCAGTTCGCTGCGTTCTACTGCCAGTTCGGCGACTTCATGGCGTACGACGACGGCGACAACAGCATCTTGGTGCAACTCTCTGAAGCATTCGGCCCAGCCGTTCTGGGCATCGTGCTGGCGCACGAGTACGGCCACGCCATGCAAGCCCGCACGGGAGCGTTCGACGACCCGCTGCCCACCGTGTTCACGGAACAACAGGCCGACTGCTTCGCCGGCGCCTGGGCCGGCCGGGCGTATCGAGGCGAGTCTGATCTGCTGCGGCTCGGTGATCGCGACCTCCGCACCGGGCTCATCGCCATGGTCGAGGTACGCGACCCGGTCGGGTTCAACCAGTTGGAAGATGGCGGTCACGGCTCTGCGTTCGATCGTGTCGGTGCGTTCCAAGAGGGCTTCGTCAATGGCCTCAACATCTGCGCCACACTGCTCGACGAACCGCTCACGCTCATGCCGAATGTCTTCCAACCGGCAACCCTCGATGAGGCGCTCGGCGGCAATGCTGCGTACGACTGCAGCGAGCTCCCTCCGCAGTTCCAAGAAGGCTGCACCGATGCTCCGGTGTTCTTGTCCGACGACTTGAACAACTTCTGGGCCACGATCGACCAACGTTTCGAACCGCTCACTCCGCTCGCGGTCAGCGACTTCAATATCTTCTCGTGCCCCAATCAGGTGAAGATCTCCCAAGAAGTCATCTTTTGCCCAGATACCGGTGCAATGGCGTACGACGAGCCAGCGATCCTCGAGTTGTACCGGGACTACGGCGACTTCACCCTGGGATACTTCTTCGGCATCGCCTGGGCTGACGTCGCTCAGACTCGGGCAAACAGCCCGCTCACCGGCGAAGCCAGGGCGCTCCTCAACGACTGCCTCACCGGCGTCTGGGTACTGGACATCACTCCTGACAACAACGGCGAGATCAACCGCCCCGACAGCGGAATTTCAGCATCTCCCGGCGACCTGGACGAAGCGATTCAGATGGCCATTCTCGTCGGCGACGTGGGTGCCAACGTCAACATCATCGGCAGCCCATTCGAGAAGATCGCCAGCTTCCGCTCCGGAGTCATCGGGGGACAAGTCAGCTGCGACGCAGTCTTCGACCTCACCCCGTAGACGATCAACCGGTGACGCTGCCCGGCGTGGCGACCGTGGTGGTCGTGCCTGGGGAAGTGGTGGAAGTCGACGTCGTGGTGGTAGCCGGCGACGTCGTGGTAGTGGTCGCCGGCGTCGTCACGGCAACCGGCACCGTGGTCGACGTGGTCGTGGTGCTGGTGGTCGAAGTCGTGGTGGTCGAGTCGGGCGTGAACGTATCGAACCAGGGCAACGCCTCGTCCTCGCTCACGTCTTCGGGCTCTTTCTCGCCGTTCCACACGAGGACCCGATCACCCTTGGCGACCAACGTCTGGAACGTCTCGGACAACGCCTGCGAGATGCGGATGCAACCGTGGGAGACGGGCTCGAGCGGCACGTTGTCGGCGCCATGAATCGCAATGCCGTAGTTGAAGTACACCGGGTTGTTCATGCCGCCGAGCGCGCTGACGCGCTTGCCTTCGACCATGCGCTTGATCGTGAACACGCCGCCCGGAGTTTTCGCCTCGCCGCACGCGATTCCGGTGACCGGCTCTTCGAGGGCGACCCCGTTTCGCTCGTTGAACGTGGCCTCGTCGCAGTACGCCGCAGGCGTGCCATCCGGGTCCAGTTCGCCAGTAGAAATGTGGGTCACCAACGCTGGCACATCGCCGTGGAACACCACCATCACCTGCTCTGGCAAGTAGATCTCCACATGATCGGCAAGCCCACCCGTTGACCGGCGGGGCTTGATGGCAATGGGATCTTGCATGGCCGACCACATCTCAGGCGTGACCCGACCCGATGCTTGGCTCCGCGGTGTTTGCATGACGAGCTTCTCGTATGCCCAAACCGACTGAATGGTCATCGAACCGTATTGCCCGTCAACCGGCCCTGGATCGAACCCGAGCTCGACCAGGCGGGTCTGCAGTTGACGCACATCGTCCCCGGTGACGCCGTCACCAAGGGTCCGGTCGAGCACCACTTTCTGAATGGGAGTACTCGTGACCACCGTTTCGGTAGCCGCGTACTGAACAGTGGTGGGCACTGCAGTCGCAACCGGGGCGATGGTACTCGCGGTGCTGGGTCCAGTCGCCTCAGCAGCGGTGGAACCGCTGTCGCGACCGCTCCAGAGGCCAGCGCCGATCACGACGGCCAGTAATCCTCCGGCTGCAGCAACTGGCATCCAGCGGGCGGCGGCGTTCTGGCGAGCTGGCGGCTTCTGGACGGATCGTTTGCGGGAGGGAGGGTTCACTGGTTCGTACAGACGGGTTGCGAGGTGGCAGACGGGTTGCGAGCTGGAAATCGACATCCAGGCTACCAACGGTGAGGCGCCGTCGGCCCGCGGCATGGCTGTTATCGCCGGGAGAGTCACGGATCGTCGAAGTTTCAGCGGACTTTCTGGATGCCTTCGAGATCGCTGCGCAGTGACCACATCTCTTTGATGATGGTGACGATGATGCCCGGAGAACTGAGAGTTGACACACCGCGGGTGCGGGGGAAGTAGTCGACACCCATCTGCATGATCTCATATCCCATGCGAGTCGCACGGATGACGAGTTCGGCGTCGATGAACGAGCCCTCGCTCTGCAGTTCGATGTCGTCGAAGATGCGCGTGCGACACAGTTTGAACGCAAAGTTGATGTCGCGCACCTTCACACCGAACAGCGACTTGATGAGTGCGTTGTACACCCAGGTGTACAACGCCCGGAGCGAGCCTTCACCGGTGCGGTCGAACCGGTACGCAGAGATGATGTCCACCTCGTACTCACGCAGCAACCGAACGGCTCGCGGGAGTTCGGCCATGTCGAACGGCAGGTCGGCATCGGTGTACAACACCAAGTCGCCGGTGGCTGCCGCAAACCCCGTCTTCATCGCACCGCCGAGCTTGCGATTGCGCTCGTGATGAATCACTCTCACATGCGGATCGGCAGCCGCCAAGCCCCTGGCGATTTCCGGCGTCGAGTCGGTGGATGCGTCGTCGATCACGATCAACTCGTAGTCGGCGATGTCGCCGGATTCGATGAGATCTTCGCAAGCTCGGGCTCCGAACGCCAAGGCGCGCTCGATGTAGAGCTCTTCGTTCCACATCGGATAGAACACCGACAACTTGGCGAACTGTTCGCGTCCAACTGCAACTGTGTCTCTGGATCCGTCGGCGTTCGCCATCCCGGCGAGGGTAGCGGCCGTCACCGGCGACGCCATTGCAGGTCGTCGGGTCCGTAGAGTCAACATCCGTGGAAGAGCATGTCCTGGACCCGCCTGTCGCGGCAGAGTCGACGACCGTGCTGCGGACCACGCCGCGCGCTGGTGAACTCAGCGTCGGCTGGCGATTCGCCATGATCGCGTTGTGGGTCGGAGTGGTGTTGGCGTGGTCTGCCGTCTGGAACGCCAGTGTGCAACTCGGATTGTCCACGTGGTGGCTGGGTCCCCGCGCTGACCCGACACCTGCGGTGGTTCGTCTGCTGCCGTTCGTGGCCCCAGCGATCATGCTGCTCGCCATCATCAACAACGTCCGCTGGGTCGCGTACGGCGGCTTGATGGCAGCCATTGCCCTGGCAGCGATCGCCATCGGCGATCTCAGCCGGGTCCGCAACATCGGCCTGATCGAACTCGCCATCGCCGTCGTTGCTGGTGTGGCCTCGACGGCGTCACTTGCAGGCACGTACCGCGCCGCCTCGTCTCCAGACCGGTAGGTTCGGCGTCATGTCGAAGGTGCTCATGACGCTTCCCGTTGGGGAGCGGGTTGGAATCGCATTCTCTGGTGGCCTAGATACCTCAGCCGCCGTGGCGTGGATGCGTGAACGCGGCGCCATCCCCTACACCTACACGGCCGACCTCGGGCAGCCCGACGAGCCCGATCTCGAAGGTGTGCCGGGCAGAGCCAAACAATACGGAGCGGAGCAAGCGCGCCTCATCGACTGCCGTGACGAGCTCGTTCGAGAAGGTCTCATGGCACTGCAATGCGGAGCGTTCCACATTCGCACCGCGGGCAAGACCTACTTCAACACCACACCGCTCGGCAGAGCAGTCACCGGCACGCTGCTGGTGCGTTCCATGCAGGCAGACGGCGTCGACGTATGGGGCGACGGTTCCACCTACAAGGGCAACGACATCGAGCGGTTCTACCGATACGGCCTCATGATCAATCCAAACCTTCGGATCTACAAGCCGTGGTTGGATCCGGCATTTGTCGACGAGTTGGGCGGCCGCACCGGCATGAGCGAGTTTCTGCAGGCGCGCGGGTTGCCGTACCGAGATTCTGTCGAAAAGGCGTACTCCACCGACGCCAACATCTGGGGGGCCACCCACGAAGCGAAGGCGTTGGAGGAACTGTCCACCGGCATGGAGATCGTCACGCCCATCATGGGGGTCGCCCACTGGGACCAGTCGGTCGCGATCGAGACCGAAGATGTCACCATCCGGTTCGAAGAAGGCTGGCCGGTCGCCATCAACGGTGAACGATTCGAGTCGCAGGTCGATTTGGTCATGGCCGCCAACGCCATCGGCGGCCGCCACGGGCTGGGCATGAGCGATCAGATCGAGAACCGAATCATCGAAGCGAAGTCGCGGGGTATCTACGAGGGCCCAGCGCTGGCGTTGCTGCACATTGCGTACGAGCGTCTGCTCACTGCGATTCACAACGAGAACACGCTCGAGAACTACTTCACCATGGGCCGCAGGCTCGGTCGGCTGTTGTACGAAGGACGCTGGTTCGACCCGCAGTCGCTGATGCTGCGTGAGCCGCTGTTGCGCTGGGTCGGCGCGGCGGTCACCGGCGAGGTGACCATCCGGCTCCGTCGTGGCGACGACTACTCGATCGTCGACACCGTCGGCGAGAACTTCACGTACGTCCCAGATCGCCTGTCGATGGAACGGGTCGAGGACCAGGCCTTCGGCCCCCTCGATCGCATCGGTCAGCTGACCATGCGCAATCTCGACATCACCGACAGCCGTGCCAAGCTCGAGGTGTACCGCGCCGTAGGCACCCTCGGACGCGGCGGCAAACTGGAACTAGACCCCACCAGCGACCAAACCTGACGTTTGGGGTCAGGTGGGGGGGAAATCGTCGGTTGACAGCTCGTCGGGTCGCTCATGGTCGATCGGTCGACCGAAGCGTTCGCCTGTTGCCCGGAGTGGCATAGCCGACATTTCCAGGACTGCGCTCACCAGATGAACCGGAGCGCGGGTTGCTTCGATGAGGCCACGCCCGAGAGTCTGACCCGTTCGCCGTCCCGACGGTCGCCGTACCCAGCCGAGCGAGATGAACACCCCGAACGAGATCAGCGCGATGAAGGTCATCAACCCAGTCGCCGCGATCCATCCCCACGACCGGTCGAGCCATGGGAGGTTGGTGAAGTTCATGCCGAAGATGCCTGCCACCAGCGACATCGGTAACAGGATGGCGGCGTAGATGGTGAGGACCTTGGAGACGTCGGTGGCCTTGCGGGCCTCGGCACCGCGGTACGCATCGAGCGTTTCGGCGAGCGCCGTGCGGGCTTCATCGAGACCTTCGGCGGCGCGGGCCGCCACATCGAAGACATCAGAGAATCGGCGCCGCCCGGCATCGGAGACCAGGCGCGACGAGGTGCTGCGCATGATGTCGAGCGACTCACGTTGGGGATGCACGATGCGCCGGACTGCGGTGAGGTCTCGGCGCACTGCGGTGAGGTCTTCCAACAGGTTTGGGGCGGCGCGCAGAGCCGCGTCGGTGAGATCTTCTACCCGATCGTCGAACGCGTCCAACACGGCCATGAGGCGGCGAGTCAGGGCATCGGCAATGAACGCTGCCAGTTCGTCGGCGCCGCCGACGGTTCGCTCGGGGTGGGTCTGGACGAGTTGCCACACCGCCTCGAGCGCAGCCGACGGCCCGCGCCGCACGGTGACGACGTGGTCGCGCGTGAGAAACATGTCCACTTCGTAGGTTCCGACCACATCGGCGCGAAGGCCATGCAACACGATGAGCAGATGGCTGCCGAAGTCGTCGACCTTGGGTTGATCCTCGTCATCGAGGGCGTCACTGATCGCGAGGTGATCGAGGCCGAGCCGGTCAGCCATCGACAACATGGTGACGGTGTCGACCGGCGACTGAGACTCGGGGTCGATCTCCACGTCGATCCACACCCAGCACATCGGCTCGGCGAGCGCGCCGATGGCCTGGTCGAGCGGGACCTCGTGGGCCAACGCCAGCGTGCCATCGCCCTCGCGCGACACCGAGATGGCGCGCCGGATCATGGGAGTTGAATCATGGGAGTTGAATCATGGGAGTTGAATCATGGGAGTTGAATCATGGGAGTTGAATCATGGGAGTTGAATCATGGGAGTTGAATCATGGGAGTTGATCGATGATTCCGTGTAGGAGCGCCACCCTGGCTGGCATGGCAAGCACGTCAACCCATTCGTGGTCGGCATGCGCCCCGCCACCCACCGCACCCAGGCCATCGAGGGTAGGTATCCCGAGCGCCGAGGTGAAGTTGCCGTCGCTCGCGCCGCCGACCGCGACACCTTCGATGCTCGGATCGACCCGCTGCGCCAATGGGAACAACCTGACCGATGATTCCGGTGGCATCGGCGGTCGGTTGATGCTGCCCAACACGTCGATCGTGATGTCGGGAGTGACCGGAGTGATCGATGACATCAGCTCTTCGATGCGCTCCTGTTCGTCGGTGCTGGTGACCCGTACGTCGATGCGCACCCGGGCCTCGGCGGGAACGACGTTGTCAGCGGTGCCGACGTGGGCAACGGTCGGTGTGACGGTGGTGCCAGCCTTGGCATCACCGAACTCACTGATCGCCAACACCTGGTGAGCCGCCTCGATGAGGGTGTTACGACCATTCTCGGGTTCGAGACCGGCATGCGCAGCCGTGCCGTGAATGACGAGTTCGAACGTGCCCGCACCCTTACGGGCGGTCTTCACTGCCCCACCGTCGGCGGAAGGTTCGAGCACGAGCACGGTTCCACACGCGAGCGCGCGCGCTTCGAGGAGCTCGCGCGACGTCTCCGAACCGACTTCCTCGTCTGACGTGAAGAGCATCTCGACGCCCGACGCATCATCGAGTTGGGCCACCGCGTGAATGGCTTGCACGATGCCGGCTTTCATGTCGAACACCCCCGGCCCAGTGGCACGGCCACCGGCGACGGTGAATGGCCGCTGTACGAGGGCTCCGAGCGGAAAGACGGTGTCGTAGTGCCCGAGCACGAGCACCCGAGGCTGGCCACCGGCCGACCAGTGCACGTGGGGACCGTCTGGGCCGTCGATCAGTTGGGGAGCCTGGCCGGTGCGGAGCTCGATGATGCTCGCCAGTTCTCGAGCGCACGAGGCCAACGACACGACCTCGTGGGACGGGGATTCAGCCTCCACAAGACGTCGAAGATCGTCGATCAGTTCGTCGATGTGCACATCGATCGGTGAGTCGAGGAGTTCGTCGGGCGCGGCCACGGCCACACGGTATCCGTTGCGTACGAGGCTGGCGGCGCCAGATGGTGCCACTAGCTTCGCTCCCATGACGAAGGTCTTCGTGCAGGGCATCCCCGAGACCACGGCGATCCGGGTTGCGCTCGTAGCCGAGTTGGCTGACATGGGCGAGGTCGGCCACTGGTGGATGATCGAACAACCCACCCGTGCCGCTGACCTGCTCATCAACTTCTGGGCGATACGCCCATGATCCATCGCCCTGTGTCGCGATTCGAGGCGTCATCCGCCACAACACGCGAGGCGCCCTCCCACATCGCTACGGTTGTGCTGTTCATCTTGGCTGCGGTCGCGGCGGGGTGTTCGGGCGACGGCAACACGTTGCCGGCCGTGGAGTCGACGTCAGCCACCGCTGCCGCTGACGCCACCGGCACTCAAGCCGAGTCGGCAACCTCGAGCCCGCTCACGCCGACCGGAGCGACCGCCACCACGCCCTCGGCGAGGGGTGCGGAGGCGGTGCCGGCGCTCGAGACTTCGGGCGTGACGATCTCGGTTGGATACGAGCAGGTGCTGGTATCCGGCGCCCAACCGGGAACTGACCTCGCGTTGCTCGCCGACGACGGTGTGGAGCTGCGAACCGGCAGCGCCGATGCGAACGGCATGCTGTTGTTCCGATCGGTGAGCGGCGGCTCCTCCGACACAGTGTCCATCAGCGCGTCGACCGACAACGGCACCGCTGTCAGCCAGCCGTACCCACTGGTGTGGAACGACGGCGCGGCACCTGAACAGTCGTTCTACGCCGAGCAGCGACTGCCAACCGGAGACGAGAAAGATCGACTGGGCTACATCACCACTCGCGACGGTACGACGTTGTCGGCGAGCGTGTGGCTCCTGGGGCCGGTGGAAGACGGTCCCTACCCGACGGTCGTCGAGTACTCGGGCTACTCCCCCAGCAACCCTGAGTCCACGGTGTTCCCCCAGCTGATCACCGCCCTCGGCTACGCATATGTCGGCGTCAACGTGCGCGGCACCGGTTGCAGTGGGGGGTCGTTCCGCTATTTCGAGTACGCGCAGAGCCTCGACGGGTACGACGTGATCGAAACGGTTGCCGCACAGCCGTGGGTGCTCGACAACGAAGTCGGCATGGTCGGCATCTCGTACCCGGGCATCAGCCAACTGTTCGTGGCGCAGACCCAGCCACCGAGCCTCATCGCGATCACACCGCTCAGCGTGCTGGACGACAGCTATGCCGCCACCTTGTACCCGGGCGGCATCCTGAACACCGGGTTCGCATTGGCGTGGACCGAAGAGCGTCAGCGGGAATCGGAGCCCGAGGGCCAGCAGTGGGCCGCTGACCAGATCGCCAGCGGTGATACCGGCTGTGCGGCCAATCAGCTGATACGCCTGCAGAATCCAGATCTCGCCGCCCAGATCTTCGAGGAACCGTTCTGGCTCGATGACGGGTACGGCGAGATCGCTCCTCGCTTGTTCGTCGACCAGATCGAGGTGCCCACGTTCATCGCCGGCGCATGGCAAGACGAACAGACCGGTGGGCATTTCCCCACCATGCTCGACCAGTTCACCGGCACCGATCACCTCTACGCCTCGCTGCTGAACGGGCTGCACACCGAGTCGATCGGCCCTGCGGTGTTCCCTCGGTTGGTGGAGTTCCTCGACCTCTACGTCGCCAAGAAGGTTCCATCGTTGGCGGCCGCACGAGTCGTTGCGCCGATCCTGGGCAGTTCCATCTACGGAACGAGCGAACTGAGTCTCCCCGCCGACGACCGTTTCGCCGGAATGACCTACGAGGATGCACTCGCCGCGTTCGAATCAGAGCCGCCGATCGTGGTCTTGTTCGAAGAAGGAGCTGCCGACGGCACGTCTCCACGGGTGCCCCAGCCGCGTTTCCAGGCCTCGTTCGAGAGTTGGCCGGTGCCCGAAGCCGTGGCGACCACCTGGTTCCTCACCGAAGCCGGGCAGGGGGAAGCTGGGGTCTTGGGCAGCGAACCCGGCGGAGAGAATTCACTTCCTGCGGAGTATCTGGCACTGCCCGACGCAATCCCGCCAACCTTCTACCAGGGCGCTGGCAACGGCGTGTGGTCAGTCGATGTGCAGTACGACTGGTTGGAGGGTGGCCCGGGCACGTTCGCTTCGTGGGTGACACCTCCGCTCACCGCCACCACCACCGTGATCGGCAGCGGGTCGGTCGACCTGTGGATCACTTCGAATCTCGGCGACACCGACCTGGAGGTCACCATCACCGAGGTCCGCCCGGACGGCAGCGAGGTGTACGTGCAGAGCGGCTGGTTGCGGGCGTCGATGCGGGCCCTCGACGAAGACTCCTCCAGCGTTCTAAGGCCCGTACACACCTACCTCGAAGAGGATGCCGAACCGCTGCCCGCAGGTGTGTTTGCGCTCGCCCGAGTGGAGTTGTTTCCGGTCGCACACGTGTTCAGGGCCGGTTCGCAGATTCGTCTCTCGGTGGATGCTCCTGGCGGCAACCGAGCGGTGTGGGCGTTCAACACGATCGCAGGCGGCGAGCAGGTGACCATCGCACAAGACACTGCGAATCCGTCAGCGCTGGTCTTGCCGATCGTCGATCTCGCCGGCATCGGTGTGGACGTGCCGGCGACCTACCCCGCATGCGATGCCCTGCGCGGCCAGCCGTGCCGCCTGTATTCGGGCGGTCAGTGATCGGATGACCGTGGACCACCGCGCCGAACTCGGCAACTTCTTACGCGCTCGACGCGATGCAGTCACCCCTGGTCAGGTCGGGCTGCCACCAGGCCACTCCAGACGACGCACCCCAGGGCTGCGACGCGAAGAGGTCGCCATGCTTGCGGGCGTGTCGATCACTTGGTACACGTGGTTGGAACAGGGTCGCCGCATCAACGCTTCCGACGACGTGCTCGCTGCGATCGGTCGAGCGCTTCGCCTCGACGAGGCCGGGGTGGAACATCTCTTGGCCCTCGCTCAGCCAGCGTCAGGAGCCGCCGAGTCGCCGCAGGAAGCACCGAGCGCCTTGGTGCGCCTCATCAACTCCATGTCGCCAGCGCCCGCTTACGTCCTGGGGCGACGGTGGGAGTTCCTGGCATGGAACGACGCGCAGGAGTTGCTCTACCCACGCCTGCCGCACCTGGAAGGAATCGAGCGAAATCTGCTGTGGGTGCTTTTCGCCGACCCGTACACGAGATCACTCATCGTCGACTGGGACATCCACGCTCGCCAAGCATTGGCAGAATTTCGAGCATCTACATCCGGGCTACGCGGCGATCCGATCTTCGCGGAACTCGTCGCCAAGCTGAACGAGGCGAGTCCCGAGTTCGCAGCGTGGTGGCCCGAACACGATGTGTCGGGCTTCGAGACCCGCATCCGCCGTTTCAACCACCCGGCAGCTGGACAGCTGACCTTCGAATACCAGCAACTGGCCCCCGTTGAATGGCCGGGGCTGCGCGTGACCTGCCAGCTCCCAGTGCCCGGCGACGACAGCGCCGAGCGCCTCGCAGTACGCCACTACCTCGTCTAGTTCTGACCCGTCTGGTCTGGATCGGGTCTAGAATCGGAACGATGTCATCGATTTACGATCTCCAGATGACGAGCATCACCGGAGAGCAGGTCGACTTCGGCCAGTTCCGCGACCAGGTGCTCGTGATTGTCAACGTCGCCAGCGCTTGAGGCCTCACCCCTCAGTACGCAGGTCTGCGTGCGCTGCATCATCAGTTCGAAGACGTTCAGGTACTCGGGTTTCCGTGCAACCAGTTCGGGGCGCAAGAACCCGGCTCCGATGCCGACATCCTCGAGTTCGTCACGTCGAAGTACGAGGTCGACTTTCCAATGTTTTCGAAGATCGAAGTCAACGGGGACGGTACCTGCGAGTTATACCGGTTGCTTCGGTCAGCTCAGCCCAGTGATGCCGAGAAGTCCGATGTCACGTGGAACTTCGAAAAGTTCGTCGTCGACCGGGCAGGCAACGTGGTGCATCGGTTCTCGCCGATGACCAAGCCGGAGGAACTCGAATCGGTCGTGTCGGGGCTACTCGAGGAACAGCCAGGCGCGTAACACCCTCACAAACCCGAAACACAGTGGTTACCTGGAGTTGGCCTTGGCGTCACCTCGGCCCGTCATGATGGTTGGCATGAAGACGACCACCCTCCAGCTCGTCGCCACCACCTCGACCAGCTATCCAATCGCCCCGTGCCATACCGTCCCATGTCGTGTCGTCGCAGCCGATCATCCGTCGCTCGATCGCGACGTTCAATCGTTCCTCGAACAGCTCGCACTGGAGCGAACCTCCCTGTCGCTCGCCCCGTCTGAGCGCACTGGGTTTCGTCTAGCCGCCATCGAGTGCGGTCGCGTCGTGGGCCTTGCCCGGATCGATGACGTCGGCGAACTCCACCTCGCTGTTACCAAAGAACATCGAGGGCTCGGAATCGGGACGATGTTGGGTCGCGCGGCGCTCGACCGGGCGATCGCGCTCGAATACTCCCACGTGCTGTTGCGCACCACACGACGCAGTGGAGCGGCACGGCGGGTTGGAGAGGCCATGGGTTGCATAGTCGTCGAGAGTGCCCGCGGCCGTACCGACATGATCGCCCATTTGCCCACCGGCCTTTGCTCGGCGTAACTGTCCCGCTCTACACGGGCCGGTCGAGTTGCGGCAGACTGGGTTCGTGACCGACACCGCTCGTCCGGCAGCCTCGGACTACGAGATCGCCGACCGCTACCGACGGGAGAGCGGCCGAATATTCGTCTCCGGAGTTCAGGCGATCGCCCGGCTGCCACTCGACCAACTGAGAATCGACCGTCGGCACGGCCTGAACACGGCGGCCTTCATCAGCGGATACCAAGGTTCACCCGTGGGCACGTTCGGCGAAGAAGTCGACCGCGCCCGGCGCACGGTGCCCGACCTCCCCATCGTCAACCAGCCTGGCGTCAACGAAGAACTGGCCGCCACTGCGGTGATGGGCAGCCAACTAGCGGTGACGCTCGACGACTGCAGATACGACGGGGTTCTCGGCATCTGGTACGGCAAGGGACCCGGTATCGACCGGGCGTCCGATGCCATTCGCCACGCAGTGTTCGCCAGCACTGCACCACACGGAGGTGTGGTCGCGGTCGTCGGCGACGACCCCAGCGCGAAGTCGTCCACGTTGCCGTCTTCAAGCGATGCCACGATGGTCGACCTGCACATGCCGATCCTGTTTCCGGGCGACGCCCAGGAGGCTCTCGATCTGTCGCGACATGGCGTTGCGCTCAGCCGGGCGTGCGGACTGTGGGCGGGTCTCAAACTCGTCACCGCCGTCGCCGACGGAACTGGCACCATCGACGTGCATCCCGAGCGTGTCACACCGGTCATCCCCACCATCGAGATCGACGGCGTTCCCTTCCGCCCGCATCCGAACGGTCGGCTGATCACGCCGTATACCATCGACATGGAGCGTGAGTTCCATGAGGTCCGCACAGATCTCGCCCGCGAATACGCAGCACTCAACCATCTGAACAGAGTCACGGTCCGCAGCGGCGATGATTGGATCGGGATCGCTGCCTGTGGCCACACGTACAACGAGACCCGCGAGGCGCTGCAACTACTCGGCTTCCCCGACGACGAGTCGTTGCGATCCGCTGGCATCCGATTGTTTCAACTGCTTGCCCCGATCAGCCTCGACAAGCAGGTGGTGCGCGAGTTCGCCGAAGGCCTCTCGGACGTCTTCGTCATCGAAGAGAAGAACGCCACACTGGAACTCCTCATGCGCGATGCGCTGTACGACGTCGCCGTCCGCCCGCGCGTGTGGGGCAAGCGTGACGAACACGGCACTGTGCAGGTGCCGTATCACGGGATGCTCGACGCCGTTCGCCTCGCAGCACCCCTCCGTTATCACCTGTCGAAGCGACTCGCCGAGCGACTCGCGCCCGAACCGACGCAGCACGCCCGCGATTTCATTCCTCTCAGCGTGGAACGTGCCCCGTACTTCTGCTCTGGGTGCCCCCACAACGCAAGCACACGGGTCGAACCCGGCACGCGCGTTGGGGGAGGAATCGGATGTCACGCCATGGTGGCCTTCATGGACCCAGCACGAGTTGGCAACATGGTCGGTCTCACCTGCATGGGCAACGAAGGGGCCCAATGGATCGGGATGGCGCCGTTCGTCGAGCGTCAACACTTGGTGCAGAACATCGGCGACGGGACCTTCTTCCACTCCGGCTCGATTGCCATTCGCGCCGCGGTCGCCGCTGGGATCGACATCACCTACAAGTTGCTCCACAACGGAACCGTGGCCATGACAGGCGGTCAGGATGCACAAGGGGCGGTCGATGTTCCCAACATCACCCGAATGCTCATGGCTGATGGTGTGAAGCGCATCATCGTCACCAGCGACGACCCCGACCGGTTCCGCGGCGCCACCTGGCCATCCACTGTGGAAGTGTGGGACCGCAGCAAACTCGATGAAGCGCAGCGGGTGCTGGCTGAGGTGAGGGGCACCACGGTGCTAATCCACGACCAAGAGTGTGCAGCCGAGAAGCGCCGAGCGCGAAGCCGTGGCACCCTGGCCAAGCCGTTGTTTCGCGTGGTCATCAACGAACGTATTTGTGAAGGCTGCGGCGACTGCGGCGACAAGTCGAACTGCCTGTCAGTACAACCGGTGGACACTGCGTACGGCCGCAAGACCGCGATCCATCAGACGAGCTGCAACTTCGACTTCTCCTGCATGAAAGGTGATTGTCCGGCGTTCGCTACCGTCTCGGTGGATCCTCGGGCCAGCGACGGCGCTCGGCGCGAGCCACCCGCTGCGCCGGGCCCCAGCTATCTGCCTACCCCGCGACCGATCGTCGACCCGGATCACTTCACCGTTCGCCTGTCCGGTATTGGTGGCACCGGTGTGATCACGATCAGCCAGCTCATCGGCACTGCCGCCATGTTCGACGGGTTGCACGTGCGTGGTCTCGATCAGACCGGCTTGTCTCAGAAAGCTGGCCCCGTCACCAGCGATGTTCGCATCGCGCGCGACGGCCCGACGGCTTCCAACCATGCCAGCGCTGCCGGCGTCGACTGCTTCTTCGCGTTCGACCTACTCGCCGCCGCGAGCGACAGCCATCGCGAGGGCGCATCAGCAGGGCGCACCGTCGTGATCGGGTCTGTCGACGTGGTACCCACTGGCTCGATCGTCATCGACCCGAATAGCCGCGCGTACCCAGAGTTGACCACGTTGCGCAAGCGACTCGATGCGGTGTCGCGGCCAGAAGTGAATCGATACCTCGATGCCGGTGCCATCGCCAACGGGCTGTTCGGTTCCGCAACGTCTGCCAACGTGCTCACCCTCGGAGTCGCGGTGCAGAGCGGAGCGCTCCCCCTCAGCCCGGACAGCGTGGAGCGTGCGATCGAACTCAACGGCGTCGCGGTGAAGCAGAACGTTGCAGCATTTCGTTTCGGCCGTCAGTGGGCAAGCGACCCAGCGGTGGTTGAAGCCATCGCTGGGATACAGGTGCCTCGAGTGGAATCACTCGACCAGATGATCACCCGTCTGACCGCTGATCTCGTCGACTACCAAAACGAGGAGTATGCCGATGAGTACCGTTTGCAGGTCGAGAGAGTCCACGCAGCCGAACGCGCCGTCGAACCCTCATCGACAGCACTCACCGACGCCGTGGCGCGAAACCTGTACAAGCTCATGGCGTACAAAGACGAGTACGAGGTGGCTCGCCTCGCGCTGCTCGACGAATCGCAAGAGCGATACCGAACCATCGGCGGTCAGCACACCAAAGTCACGTATCACCTGCATCCGCCAGCACTGCGAGCTCTGGGTGTTGGCAAGAAACTCGAGTTCCGTAAGCTCGGTGTCCCGTCGTTCCTGGTGCTGCGTGCGATGAAACGTGTTCGAGGCACCAGAGCCGACCCCTTCGGGTACGCCACAGTTCGCCGAGTGGAACGGGCGATGATTCCTGAGTATGTGCGCGCGGTGAATCAGTTGTTGAACCGTCTCACGGCCGACAATCTGACGGTGGCTGCTTCCATCGCCGCACTACCCGACCAGGTACGCGGCTACGAGCACATCAAACTGCGTCGTGCCGAGATCTATCGCAACGAGCTCGCCGCCCGGATGCAGAGCTTCCGATAAGCGCTGGTGCAAACGCCAGCTACCCGAAAACGAACTGACTCACGTAGCCGTTGGCGACAGTTGGGCGGCACCGGCGATGCCCGCGTTGTTGGCCATCGCCGCAACCTGGACTTCGCAGCCCGGATCCAGACGGCCCACCCACTTTTCTGGGGTCTTGCTGGCACCGCCGCCAAGGATGAGCAGCTCTGGTGAGAACAGCATCACCACGTGCTTGAGGTACTGGTTCACCCGGTCGCCCCATTCCTTCCACGAGATGTCGTCGCGCACGCGAGCGCTGGCTGCCGCTCTCGTTTCGGCGTCATAGCCGTTGAGTTCCAGATGCCCGAGCTCGGTGTTGGGCACCAGCACTCCGTCGACGAACATGCCCGAGCCGATACCTGTTCCGAACGTCAGACAGATCACGACACCTCGGCGACCCTTGCCAACTCCCCACGTCATCTCGGCTGCGCCAGCAGCGTCGGCGTCGTTGGTCACCGATACTGGCGCACCGATCGCGGCGGTGAACAACTTGTCGGCGTCGACATCGATCCACGACTTGTCGATGTTGGCAGCGCTGTGCACGACGCCGTGGGCGACGACGGTCGGCATACAAATCCCGACCGGACCGGCCCACTCGTGATGATCCACCAATGCTTTGACGATGATCGCCATGTTCTCGGGACTGGAGGGCTTGGGCGTGTCGATTCGAAAGCGAGGTGCCGTGAGTTCTCCCGTGTCCAAGTCGACCGGGGCGGCCTTCATGCCAGTGCCACCAATGTCTATCCCAAAGCCCAACATCATGAGGATCCTACGCTCGGGCGCGGGTGCGGCGAAGCAGTGGATCGCCGATGGCAAGCGCTTTGTCGGCCACACGAAGCGTGCGACCCGCGGCCCCGGGGGTGTCTGCGTCGACGAGGTTGCCCATCACCTGCAACGTGATCTTGGCAACGCTCTGCGTGCCGACCGCGAATCGCAGGCCGGTGCGCATGAGCAGCGGGTGGCCGATGAGGAACGCGAATCGGCGACCTGTTCGAAGGAAGCTGTCGAACCGGGCGCCCACCTGCTCGTCGTACCGCTCCGGCGCGGTGGCCGGGTCTTCCAGGAACAGATCGGCCGCAAGCATCCCTGACTCCAGGCCGTAGTCAATGCCTTCGCCGTTCATCGGATTCACCAAGCCTGCGGCATCGCCGATCGCGACCCAGCCCGGACCGTGCCGCTTGATGACGCTCATCGGCAGACGCCAGGCGCGTGGGCGCTCGAGATTCGGGCCGATCTGCCAGGAGTCGGTGACGAGCGACCGATAGCTCTCGAGGAGACGGTTGAGGTTCAGACTCTTGAACCCCTTCATCGTCGACAGCGCACCAACTCCAATGTTGACGGTGCCGTCACCGCACGGGAACATCCACCCGTAGCCCGGAACCCAGGTGCCGGCACTGTCGCGCACGGTGAGACACGCTTCGAGATGTCGGTCGTCATGCCGTGGGCTCTCCGCGTAAGCGCGAATCGCCAAGCCGAACGGCTCGTTCGGGTCTCGTTCGGCTCCGAGCAAACGAGCGACCGTTCCCGGAGCGCCGGTAGCAGCGACGACGAGGTCGGCATGGATGTCGGTGGTGCTGCCAGCCTGACCGTTGTGGCCAGATGTAGTCGCACGCACACCGATCGCCCGGCCAGTGTGGTCGAGGATCGGCTCGCCAGAGGTGGAGAACCGAATGTCGGCGCCCGACGCTGCAGCTGCGTCGATCAGTGCTGCGTCGAGCCGCCGCCGCGGCCACACCGCGCCATGGCTGGGAAACCGCTCGCCGCCAGGCCAGGCAAGTTCACGCACCCGCTTGCCCGCGATCATCCGCAGCCCGTCGATGCGGTGCGCACCGTCCAGCGGTATCTCGAGCTCGTTCAGTGCGGCCACCGCACGTGGCGTGAGGCCGTCACCGCAAATCTTGTCGCGACCGTGCTCACCCTTTTCGATGACGACCACGCTCGCACCGGCACGGGCCGCACGCATCGCCACGGCGGCTCCGGCTGGGCCGCCACCAATCACCGCGATATCGAATTGTTCGGGCATGTTGCCCTCGATTCAATCGCCAGCGCCCTCGATTCAATCGCCAGCGATGGGATCCTGCTCGGCGATTCGCTGATGATGATGAATCACTTCGGCCACGATGAATCGCAGAAACTTCTCGGAGAACACGGGGTCGAGCCCTGCTTCGAGCGCCAGGGCACGGAGGCGGGCGACCTGCCGATCTTCGCGTTCCGCATCGGCAGCAGGCAAACCGACCTGCGCTTTGTAGAAGCCGACGGCCTGGGTGACCTTGAACCGCTCGGCCAGCAGATGGATCAAGGCGGCATCGATGTTGTCGATGCTGGCGCGATATGAGGCGAGCTGATCGTCGGTCATGATGCTGCGAACGCTAGCTTCCGGATCATGGCTGACCTTCCATTGCTCTTCGTCGATCACCCCTTTCCCGACTTGTACCGAGACCTCGTCGACGGGCGCGCCACCTTGGTGGGATCGGGAACCGACGACGGCCTTGGCATCGCCAATGCCATCATCGCCGGGGCCACTCGTCCATGGAACGCTGATGCCTTCGCACTCGCGCCGAACCTCACGGTGATTTCGCGCGTCGGGGTCGGCTACGACAACGTCAACGTTGCCGACGCCGCTGCGGCCGGCGTCGTCGTCTGCAACGCGCCGCTGGCGCCCATGGTGTCCACTGCGGAGCACACGCTGGCGTTGATGTTCGCGGTCACCAAGCACCTGCCGCATCAGATCGCTCGCGCCACGCTTGGTCTGGCCGGCGAGCCGGTCGGCCGGTCGTTGGAACTCGACGGGAACACGCTCGGCTTGGTCGGGCTCGGACGCATCGCCTGCAGGGTGGCAGTGGCGGCACAAGCCTTGGGTATGGAGGTCATCGCCGCCGACCCCGTGGTGGAGGAATCTCCGGTAGCCGGGGTCGCGATCGTGTCGTTTGCCGAGTTGCTCGCAACAAGTGACGTCATCTCGCTCCACGCGCCAGCGTTGGAGTCGACCTATCACCTCATCAACGCCGACACGTTGGCAGCCATGAAGCGCGGCGTGTATCTCGTGAACTGTGCTCGCGGCGTTCTGGTGGATCACGACGCGCTGCTCGAAGCCATCGATTCCGGCCACATCGCAGGAGCTGGTCTCGACGTCACGCAGCCAGAGCCGCTGCCAGCAGGTCACCCGCTGCTGGACCGTTCGAGTGTTGTGATCACACCACACATCGCCTCTGCCAGCGTGGCCGGCCGGCGTCGTCTGTACGAGCACGCCATCGACAACGCCCTCGCAGTCCTCGAAGGGCGCCCCGCTACCATCGTCACCCCCTAAAGAGACCGCCGAACGTAGCAACTCGACCACCTTACGCACTATTCGTGAGGTATTTGACTAAATCTTGTAGCTACTTGCGCTGGTTTGTGGAAAATTCAGAACATGTCTCTCGGCGGGCCAGGCAATACAACGATCAAGACGCCCGTACGCAAGACGCCCGTACGCAAGACACCCGTACGCAAGGCCGTCGTCGCCGGGCTCGTCTCGCTGCTGGCCACGACGGTGCTCTGTCCCGCCACGGTTCGAGCTGCCTCTGCGCCGGTGGCGGGTGATGACGTGGCGTTGGTGCGCGCTGGTGGGTCAGTCGGGACGTATGTCACCCAGAACGATTTCGATCCCGACGGGGACGCCTTCACGATCGTCGCGGTCGCCGACCCACCCAACGGCACCGTGTCATTCTCAACCGACTTGATCACCTACTACCCCGCAGCCGGTTTCTCCGGAGTTGAGGAGATTCCGTACACGATCCAGGACTCGACTGGAGCGCAGGGTATCGGCACGTTGCGGGTGTGGGTGGACACCGGGCCATCGGGTGCGGGAACCCCGGTCGCCCGTCAGGACTACACATACGTGTACCAAGGATCATCGGTCTCGATCACCACAGCACAACTGTTGGCCAACGACACCGATCCTCAGAACCAAACATTGACCGTGGTCGCAGTCTCGCAACCATCCAACAACGGGGTCCTCACCGGGACACTCGCGACCGGGTTCACCTACACGCCCAGCAACAACGCCGCGTTCATCAACACCGATCATCAAATCGACTACCTCGTCGTCGACACCGACGGACACGTCGACGGCGCATCCATACAAATCCGAATCCTCGCCGCCGGCGACCCCAACCAACCACCCGTAGC
>JBBREA010000004.1:0-49535 GCA_038203385.1 Acidimicrobiales bacterium
GAGGTCGGCATAGACACGACGCAATCGCGCCGCTGCAAAACTCCAGGTGTACTGGCGGGCCTTGATCGCAGCCGCCTCGGACATGGACTGGGCCAGCATCGGTTCGTCGATCAAACGTGCGATCGCTTTCGCAAAGAGCACCGGGTCACGTTCGGAAATGAGGAATCCGGTGCGACCGTCTTCGACGAGCGACAACAGCCCGCCGACCGCACTGGCGACCACCGGGATACCGCACGCGGCCGCTTCCAGCGCAACCAAACCGAAGCTCTCGCTGCGGCTGGGAACGACCACGACATCAGCGGACCGGTAGTAGGTGGACAAGATGTGATGTGCCTGCGGTTCGATGAATCGCACTTGTTCGCCAAGCCCCAACTCTGCGACGAGACGATGCGCTCGGTCCACTTCGGCGTCGCCCTCGGACCCGCTGGAACCGCCGACGACGAGGAGGATCGCGTCTGATCGGCCCAACTCGTGCAGCGCACGGATGGCTACATCTGGACCCTTCAGCGGTTGTAGACGACCCACGAACAGCAACACAGGAACGTCGAGCGGCAGCCCTAGTGCGAACCGTGCGCCACCCTGGTCTCCTGGGGCAAAGAACGCGTGCTCCACGCCGGGGGCCACGATCTCCAGCTGACCATTGGGCGCGCCGTACAGGCGAAGGAACTGTTCTTCCTCGGTGGAACAGCTGACGCAGATGGCGTCGGCGCAGTAGATCAGCTCCGCCTCGGCGCGGTCGCGCCACCCCGACTCTGGATCGCCGCCTTCTGCTTTCACTCGCGCCAGCGTGTGGAACGTGGACACGAATGGGATGCCCAACGTGTGCTTGATGCGATGTGCGGCTACGCCGCTGAGCCAGTAGTTGGCGTGCACCACGTCGGCCCCACCGTTGCGCGCGAGGTGTTCGAGCACACGATCGGTGAACTCGTCGACGATGTCGGGCAACGACTCTTTCGGCAGATCGAACGGACCCGCCTCGATGTAGACGACTTTGTGATTCGGCTCCACGAGCACCTCGGCCGGCAGCCCGGGACGATCAGCACGGGTGTAGGTGGCGCACTCCAGACCGGCTTGCGACAGCGACGACACGATCTCGCGCACGTACACGTTCATGCCACCGCTGTCGCCGGTACCCGGCTGCAGCAACGGCGACGTGTGCAAGGAGATCACGGCCACTTTTCGCATCAGCAGATCAAACCCTACTCAGCCAGTCAACATTCCCATCCATGAAACTGGTTTGTCTGGCCATGACACTGGTTTGTCTGGCCATGACACTGGTTTGTCTGGCAGGGGTCATGAGCGCGAGGCGATGAAGCTGTCGTACACGTTGCGCAGCGCGAGCTTCTGTTCGTCGGACAGCAACGAGTCGTGCTCGATCGCTTCGATGACCGGGCTGACGGCGTGCCCACCTTCCGGCAAGATGCCGGCTTTGACGTACAACGATTCGACACTGATCCGCAACGCACGGGCCACCTGCTGCAAGATCTCGGCAGACGGTTTGCGAACGCCGCGTTCGATCTGACTGAGATACGGATTCGACACGTTCGCCAACTCGGCGAGTTTGCGCACCGACATTCGGGCGATTTCTCGCTGATTGCGGATGAAGGCTCCGACATCGATGTGGTCAATCGGCACAGCTCCGGGACCAGACGACTGCGCGTCATCCTCGTCATCGTGGTCGGAATGCTTGCCGGACCCTGGCTCGCCGGAGCTCGTGGAACGAGAGGTAGCCATGGATCACAGTCTCGCACGGCCCGCCTGAAGCGAGCCCGACCAGAGAGAATCAGTCGAGGAGGCCGTCGACCGATGCTTCGCCGTCACGGTAGCGACGAACCAGTTCGGCACTGAGGGCATCGAGAAGGTCGTATCTCGCACGACGGTTGTCGGACACACCGCGCTCGAACGCGTTGAGGTGCCGTTCCAGTTCGGCCAGTTCGTCCATCTCGAGTTCCTCGATACGGCTGAAGCCCCACTTTGCGCAGACTCGGTCGAGCTCGTCAGACAACGGGTCGTCATCCAGACTCACCTCTGGACGCGGCGGCCGCGCTGCGCCGCCGGTGAGATGTTGTGACAACACCACCCGCAGTTCGCTGGGAAGATCTTCGGTGACTTCCCCGCGTTCGCGCCTGTGCTGCTCGGCACGAACGAGGTCTACACGAGCTTGCGCGACGCGGCGAACGTACGACACCACATCGTCTTCGTTCTGTAGCTGATTGCGAATATCACGCAACTGTTCGAGCGTGAGCGACTTGGGGTCGTCGACATGAACCATGTTCATCCTCCGGATACGGGCGGCAGGACCGCGAGTTCATCAGTCGGGCAGACTGGTTCGGACAGGTCGGCAGAATTACCGTTCACCCAGATGCGACAGGTGGTGAGCACCGCAGCGAAATCGGCGCCATAACGAGTCTTCGCCGCTTCGAGCACCGCACCCACGGTGTCTCCGGGCAGTTCGTCGCGCCCGGTACCTGCAGCGTCTCGGGCTGCCGCGAAGAGGCGGACCTTTGCCATCTCGTGCAGCGTAGTGCTACCGGTACCCTCAGGCGGGATGTCAACGACCGTCACTCGGATGCTGTTGCTCCGCCACGGCCAGAGTGAGTGGAATGCGCTCGGCCGATGGCAGGGTATGGCCGACTCGCCGCTGAGCACCGTGGGATCTGACCAGGCCACCGCCACCGCCGTCGTGTTGGCTGCGATGGACGTGGACTTCGGTTCGGTGTGGTCGAGCGACCTGTCACGTGCACGAAGCACCGCAGAGGTCATCGCCGATGCGTTGAACCTCACCGAGGTCATGGTCGATCCGAACCTGCGTGAAGCGCACGCTGGCGAGTGGCAAGGGCTCACCCACGCCGACATCCGACGTGACTGGCCTGGATACCTCGAAGCACACCGGCGCCCACCCGACTTCGAGCTGTACGAGTCGGTGGTAGCGCGGGCTATGGAAGCGCTGGCGAACATTTCGGCACACCCGTCAAGTGCAACTGGTGCTGTGGTCGTGGTGACCCATTCGGGCCTCATTCGATCGCTCTTGCGCGATCTCGCCGGCACCGACCCCCGCGTCGCAAACCTGGGCGGCGCGTGGGTCGATATCACCAATGGGGCCGGCCGCATCAACGGCGCCGTCATCGACATGTTCGACCCTGCAGCCTTCGACCTTGCGATGCCGTCCGACTCCGCCGATGTTCTGGGCGAGGAACCGGGCGCGGCAACACTCTGACGCAGCGCGCCGAGGTCGCTCATCTGCCGGTCGCTGAAGTGGTTCACTTCCTCACGTATCGGCGCTCGCCGAGGCGAGCTTGAGAAACGCCGCAAAGCACGGCAACGCGGTGGTGTGTTGCCGATGTTCGCAGGCGTTGCCGGTATAGCCTCCACGCCGATGGGCACCGAGAAACGCGAACGACAGAAGGCCAACCGAGCGATGCGCGACGCCGAAGTGGCCAAAGCGGAGCGTCTCAGCACCGTCAAGCGCAACGCCATCAGGTGGACCGGCGCGATCATTGCTGCATTCGCTGCCGTGGTGCTGATCGCTTACTTCGGCGGCGCGTTCGACGATGACGGCGAAACGCTCACCACTGCAACGCTCCCCACGGTCCCGGCTGTGGCCACCACCACTCCCGATGCCTTCGCCACCACGGTGCCGGGAGAGGCCGATGAGGCCACCGAGCCGGGCAGCGAGGGCGAGTGCCCGGCGGCCGACGGCTCAGAAGACCCGCAGCAAGAGTTCGACGAGTACCCGCCGATGTGCATCGACCAGACCAAGGATTACACCGCCGAGATCGTCACGACACAGGGCGCGATGACGGTCGAGTTGTTTGCCGACAAGGCACCCATCACGGTCAACAGCTTCGTCACCTTGGCTCGCTACCACTACTTCGACGGTGTGCCGTGCCACCGAATCATCCCGCAATTCGTTGCGCAGTGCGGTGACCCCACCGGCACCGGCGGCGGTGGCCCCGGCTACGAGTTCGAAGACGAGTTGCCCGCCCAAGGCGAGTACCAGATCGGCTCGCTCGCCATGGCCAACTCCGGCGCCAACACCAACGGCAGCCAGTTCTTCATCATCACCGGGCCGAACGGTGCTGCACTTCCGCCGAGCTACTCGCTCTTCGGCATGGTGACCGAGGGCCTCGACACCACGGTTCCAGCCCTCGATGTGGTTGGCAACCCCGAGGGAAATGGCGTGCCGCCGCTCGAGCCGGTCGACATCATCTCCGTCACGATCACCGAGTCCTGACAGTTCAGCGTCCGCTGTGGCCGAAGCCGCCGCCGCGATCGTCGTTCGTGGCCGGCTCGTCGAACGATGACACCACGTTCCAAGCGACTTGATCGAAACGCTGGATCATGAGCTGAGCGATGCGGTCGCCACGCTGCACCTCGTAGGTGTGGTCGGGGTCGGTGTTCAACAACACCACCTTGATCTCCCCCCGGTAGGCCGCATCGATCAGCCCCGGAGTGTTGGCCACGGTCACTCCGTGCTTCAACGCAAGACCGGACCTGGGTAGCACGAGGCCGCAGTGGCCCGCCGGAATGGCAATGGAAATGCCGGTGGGCATGAGCACGCGACCACCGCCGGATGCGATCACCGCACCCTCGCGAGCCACGAGGTCCAGCCCTGCGTCACCCTCATGGGCGTACGCGGGCAGCGGCAACTCGGGGTCGAGATGAACAAGCTGTATGGAGAGCGCCACGGGGGCCAGCGTAGGCTCGGCGCCGATGAGCGATCTGCATGCGTCCCGCCCGCCATCGGTCGACGCGCTGGCGAGGTCGCTCACCCACACCGGTCTGCCACACCCCATCTTGGTCGAGATCGCGCGAGCCGCGATCGCCGACGCACGCACGTCAGCAGGTGACGACCCGAATGGTCTCGCAGATCGAATCGCAGCGAGAGCTGCCCGTGACGCACAAAGTTTCGAGCGCACGCTACTCACGCCGGTCATCAATGCCACGGGCGTCTTGCTGCACACCAACCTCGGCCGCGCCGCCTTGGCGCCGCTCACTACTGAGTCACCAGCAGTGCGCGCGCACACGGTCGAGTTCGATCTCGCCACTGGCGAGCGGGGTTCGCGTCAACGGTCCGTCGGGCAACTCTTCGCCTCACTGTGCGGAGCGCAAGCCGCCATCGTGGTCAACAACAATGCGGCTGCGGTGTTGTTGGTTCTCGCCGCCCTCGCGGCCCAACGCGACGTCGCCGTGTCTCGGGGGGAAGCGGTGGAGATCGGCGGCTCGTTCCGCGTGCCAGAGGTGATGGAACAATCGGGCGCCCGTCTGGTCGACGTCGGCACCACCAATCGCACCCGTCTGAGTGATTACGCCCGTGCAGTCGCTCGGCCAGGGACCGACATCGCCGTGATCTTGAAGGTGCACCCGAGCAACTACACAGTGGAGGGTTTCGTCGAAGCGACATCGGTGGCCGAACTGTCGGCCATCACCCGTGAGCATGGCATTCCCGTGGTGGCTGACATCGGCAGCGGTTTGCTCGATGCCACCACACCGTGGCTTGCCGGCCCCACCCCACATTGGCTGGCACACGAGCCAGCAGCCGTGCAGACGCTGGCCGACGGCGCCAGCCTGGTGACGTTCAGCACCGACAAGCTGTTCGGTGGTTCCCAGGCTGGCATCATCGCCGGTCGTGCCGACTTGGTGGCCGCCTGTGCCCAGCATCCCCTCGCCCGTGCGCTGCGATGTGGAGGACTCGTGCTCGGCTCGTTGCAACAGACCGCGCTCGCCTACTTACACCGAACTGCTGCCAGCGACGTGCCGTTCTGGCGCATGGCATCAGTGCCGGTCGACGTGCTTCGAGCCAGAGCTTCGTCGATCATCGAACAGTGCGAGGAAGGCGACGTCGTGGAGACCACGGCGTTGCCCGGCGCCGGATCCGTGCCGGGCGTCGGGATCCCCTCCGCCGGTGTCGCGGTGCGCGGGGATCGGCTCGGGGCGTTGCGTGCACACACGCCGCCCCTCATCGCACGCACCCGAGACGACTTGACGATCATCGACCTGCGCGCAATCGACCCGCTCGATGACCTGCTCGTTGCCGCCGCCATCAGCTCCAGCCGATGAGAGTCCTCGCTACGGCCGGGCACGTGGACCACGGGAAGTCATCGCTCGTGCTCGCGCTCACCGGCACCGATCCTGATCGATTCGCCGAAGAGAAACGGCGCGGCCTCACGATCGACTTGGGGTTCGCCCACACCACACTGCCGTCTGGTGAGGAGATCAGCCTCGTCGACGTGCCGGGTCATGTGCGTTTTCTGCGCAACATGCTCGCTGGGGTCGGTGGCGTAGACGCGTGCATCTTTGTCGTCGCTGCCACCGAGGGCTGGAAACAGCAGTCGGAGGAGCACCTGCGAATCCTGGAGCTGTTGGGAATGCGTTACGGCGTGATCGCTCTCACCAAGGTCGATCTCGTCGACGACGAATGGCGGGAGATCGCCACGCTCGAAGTGGCAGCAGCCGTCACCGGCACATTTCTCGACAACGCTCGGATCATCCCGGTAGCCGCCACGACCGAACAACAGCATGGTCTAGCCGAGTTGGTCGAAGCAATCGACCAACTGATCGCCGCTACACCCGAGGCGCTGGACCGGGGACGCGCCCGTCTCTGGGTCGATCGATCATTCGCAGCCAAAGGCAGCGGCACCATCGTGACCGGCACGCTGACCGGCGGCTCACTCCGCAACGACGACAACGTTTCGATCGTCGACGCACGAGGTGCTCGATCGGCTCGCGTGCGGTCGATGCAGCGTCACGGAGACATCGTCGAAAGCGTCGCCCCCGGCAACCGCGTCGCTCTGAATCTCAGTGGTGTCGCCCACACCGAAGTGGAACGCGGTGCCGGGATTGTTCATCCTGGCCGGTGGCACGTCACCGATCACTTCGACGCAACGCTCGACGTGCTCGCGGCGCTCGACCACGATGTGTCGCGGCGGGGCGCGTATCAGGCCTACCTCGGATCGTTGGAAGCCCCGGTGAAGTTGCGAGTGCTGGGCGGCTCGGCAATCGCCCCCGGGACGGCGGGGGCCGTGCGAGTCTTCCTGCCCCACGCCGTGCCACTGCTGCCAGGCGACCGATTCATCCTGCGCGAGTCGGGCCGAGACGAAACCGTCGGCGGTGGGACGGTGCTCGATGTGGACCCGGTGCTGCGGGCTGCAAAAGCACGGCCTGACGACACCATCGAGCGGGTGATTGCCGAGCGCGGCTGGGTCGAAGTCGGACTGTTGGAACGCCTGACCGGTACTTCGCGGCCACCTGACCTCGGGCGCTGGGCCGTCGCTCCCGCAGTACTCAGTGCCGAGCAGGCGCGCTGGTTGGCCGCTCTCGACGCCGCCGGCGACGGCGGAATCGACCTCACCCCGCTCCACGAACGCGAGCGCGCCGTCATCGAATCACTCGACAATGTGACCGTTGAGGCGGGGCGCGCCCGCCGCGCCGACGCACTCGACCCGTTTGCCGACCACCCGTTGGCGACGGCGATCCTGGCCGGCGGCTACGCACCCGAGGTCCCTCCCGGGCTCGATCGTGCCGTCGTACGCGAACTTGTTCGGCGTGGCGTGCTCGTCGAGCGTGAGCAGTTGCTGTTTCATCAGGAGACCGTCGAAGCAGCGGCTCGGTTGGCAGCCGAACTGCTCGCCGAACGTCCCGACGGTTTCACGGTGTCGCAGTTCAGGGAGCGCACCGGGGCGAGCCGCAAGTGGGCGGTTCCGTTATTGGCCGAACTCGACCACCGAGGCGTGACCCGCCGACGCGACGATCTCCGAGTAGCGGGACCGCGCCTGCCCGAGCGGTGACCCGCTAGATCGAGCTGACGTCTGCTTCCGTACCCGCTTCGCTCGCGACGGCTACCTCCGCGTCGTTCTCGTCGGCGGCGGTCCCCGGCTTCTTGCGCATCTCGCGGTAGTCCTTGGCGGCGCCTTCCAACGGCTCCACCTCGAGGACCACACCGTCGATGGCGGCCACGAGCAGCGGCTCACCAGCGGCGAGCGGAGTGGCGCGATTGGTGCGTGCCCGCCATTCGCCCTCGCCCACACGAACGATGCCGTCGGGATTGACGTCGGTGACCGCCACACCTTCGGCACCGAGCATCCACTCGCGTCCCACGGTGGGGGTTGCAAACCGGGTGCGCGTCATCGACGGCATGCCAACGATGAACGTGAGCATGATGCCGCCGATGCCAGCGACGAGCGACAGCCACGACGGCCGTAGGGAGGTCTCGCCCACCGGCTCGAACAGCCAGAAGCTGCCGACGATGGTGAACACGATGCCGACACCGGTCCACAAGCGCGGAATGCCGACCTGTACGTCAACCGCGAACGCCAGCATCGCCAGCACGAGCAGCGCCACCGCCCATGGCCGAGCTGGAAGCTCTACCAGGCCGTAACAAGCCATGACGGTGCAGAACGCTCCGACGACGCCGGCGATGCCGATACCGGCAGTGAAGAACTCGAAGATCAGCAGCGCCATGCCGATCAGCAGCATGAGCAGGGTGACTTCCGGGCTCGCTGCGGTGTGGAACAGCTGATCGATCAGACCGAGCTTGGCGAACCGGGCGGCCGCGATGGTCTCGCGCTGTACGGTTCCCGAGTCGGTGACGACCTCGACGGTGGTGTCGATGATGACTCCACTTTCCTCGTACCCGTCGAGCGCGTCGAGCATGTTGAGGATCGTCGCCACACCCTCGTCGGAGATGCGTTGCTGAAAAACGTCGAGCTCGCGGGCGTCGGCCAAGCCGACCGTCTGGGATTTCAGTGCGGTCAGCGCCGGGCCGAGCTCGAACTCCGAGATCGGCGCCCCGACGTTGCCAACTCGTGCTCCTGGCGCCATGCCGGTGACGTCGGCGACGGCAAGAATCTGTGCGGGGGCGCCATACAGCCGAGCGCCAGTGGGGCCGACCCACACGCCGATCGGCACGTTCGCAGCGTCGATCGTGGTCAACAGATCGGCCATCGACTCATTGCTCACCACAGCGCCACGAGAATCGACCTGCAAGATGAGCGCCTGACTGCCATCGATCTCCGCCCGCTCGATGGCGTCGCCAATGGCTGCCACCACGATGTTGTCGAACAGCCCGTTCACTTGCAACACGTCGACTGGGTCAGCGACGACGACGTCTTCGTTCGTGGAGTCTCCGCCCGGCGTTCCTGTATCGCCCTGGGCTGTTTCAGTTCGGGCTGGGTCGCTCTGGGCAGCTGCGTGGCCGAAGGCCAGCGACATGGTGGCACTCACGAGAGCGATGCCGCCAAGCAAGCTGATCAGTAGTCTGCGCACCAGGTCCTCCGGAAATGTTGTCGAACTCCCTCCCACTCGCCGACCTCGTCAGCTCGAACATCGTCATCGTCGCCGGCAAAGGCGGTGTGGGCAAGACCACGGTAACGGCAGTTCTGGCACGCGCCGCAGCAGATTGTGGCATGCGTGTGCTCGTGGTGGAACTCGATGGCAAGCCTGCATTGACGCAGTTGATTCCCGACCTCGACGTTCGGCACATTTCAGCAGCTGATGCGCTGGAGGACTATCTGCAAGAACACGGCTTCAAACGAATCGCAAAGCGGCTTGCCTCCACCGGCGTGATCGACGTGGTCAGTACCGCAGCGCCGGGAATCAACGATCTGGTGGTGTTGGGCAAGATCAAGCAGCTCGAACGCTCGGGCGAGTTCGACGTGATCGTCGTGGATGGGCCGGCGGCTGGCCACGCCATCACGTTTCTGTCGTCGGCCGCCGGGCTGCTCAACTCGGTGCGTGGCGGGCCTGTTCGAAGTCAGGCCGAAGACGTGTCGGCGATGCTCGCCGACCCGCACCGGTGCCAGGTGGCCCTCGTCACGCTGGCCGAATCCACTCCGGTGACCGAAGTGATCGAGACATCGTTCGCGCTCGAAGACCGCGTCGGCGTACAGCTCGGGGCGATCATCGTCAATCAGGTCGATTTCGGCACGGACCTGCCCGACCCCGATGCCGTCGACTTCGGGCGCGCCACCGCTCAGGTGGACGCAGCCCGCGAAGCCGCAAGATTTCGTCGGTCTCGACGAGCCGTGCAAACCGGTGAACTCGAACGCTTGTCGAGCGGGCTTCCTCTACCGCAGGTTCGGCTACCAGCGCTCCCGGTAGCCGGGTTGTCGCCGGCCGATGTTCTCGCGCTCGTCGCCGCGCTGGCAGACGAGCCATGAACGACCAGTCGCCCAACGACCAGTCGCCCGACACGCTGGTCGGCAGCCTGATCGACACAGCCGATGTCATCGTGTGCTGTGGATCTGGTGGCGTGGGGAAGACCACCACGGCCGCGGTGCTGGGCATCGAGGCAGCGCGTCGGGGACGCCGTGTCGTGGTCGTCACCATCGACCCGGCCCGTCGTCTGGCCGACGCGCTGGGCCTCTCGGCAGGCCTGACGGGTGATCCGCAGCTCATCACGCTGCCCGAGGCGTCCACCGGCGAGCTGTGGGCAATGATGCTCGATACGCCGGCAATGTTCGACAAAGTCGTGCGTGCAAATGCTGCCGACTCCGAGCAGGCCGACCGAATCGTCCAGAACCGCTTCTACCGAAACATGGCCGACGCCCTCAGTGGCACCCAGGAGTTCATGGCGTCAGAAGCGTTGCACGAGTTGCACGGTGATGAACGTTTCGACCTGGTCATCGTGGACACGCCACCCAGTCGGAACGCGCTCGACTTCCTCGACGCTCCCGGCGTGCTGACCCGGTTCCTCGACCACAAGGCGTTCAAGCTGCTCATGCTGCCCACCCGCACGGGGCTGAAGATGTTGTCGGCAGCGACCCAGCCGTTGCTGAAAGCGATCGGGCGGGTCGTTGGTTCGGAGGTGTTGGCTGACACGGTCGCATTCTTTCAATCCTTTGCCGGGATGGAGTCGGGTTTCCGAGATCGAGCCGACGCGGTTGAGCAACTGTTGCGTGAGGAGACGACGAAGTTCGTCCTCGTCGCGTCGCCACAGCACGACACCGTGGTCGAGGCGGTCTGGTTCGCCGAGCAGCTCGTCGCTCACCGGTTCGTCGTGTCGGCGGCGGTGGTGAATCGCGTGCAACCTCGGTTCGGCGTTGGCACGGTTGCCGACGCTGCCAGCCGTTGCGCCACTGCAACCGACCGAGGCGATCTCGCGGTAGCAGCGATGTGGGCCAACCTCGCAGAACTTCGCACCGTCGCAGATGCGCATCGTGCGGAGCTGGCGCCGTTGCGCGCAGCCATCGGCGCCGAAGCCTTGGTCGAGGTGCCGCAGCTCGCTACCGACGTGCACGATCTGGAAGCACTCGAAGCGATTGCACAGCATCTGTTCGCGCGCTGACGACTCGAGCGGATAGGTCGCTGCGCTCCCAATGAATCCACTCGTCGTTCCGCTCGCGTCCTCAGTTCATCTTTAAGGTCGGGCTCGCCTAGCGGCTCGCCCTCTGGAGACGGGGCGGGGTATCGTCGCCTCGTGCACATCTTGATCGCCACCGACGCCGACTGGATCGTCAACGAGGTCACCGCAGCGCTCGGGTCTCCTGACACCACCTTCACGGTGTGTACCGAAGGTCGTGTGGTGTCGGACGTGGTCGAAGAGCGTCAGCCGGACCTCGCCATTCTCGACCTGCAGATCGGGTCGATGGGTGGCATGGCAGTCACCATGGCCCTCCGCCTCGACGAATCGGCCGGCACCCTGCCGCACACGAACGTCCTGATGTTGCTCGACCGAGCAGCAGACGAGTTTCTGGCGAAGCGTTCGGGGGCAGAAGGCTGGATCGTCAAACCGCTCGACCCCATGCGGTTGAAGCAGGCCACCGCCGTCATCGCCGCGGGAGGCCTGTACGCCAACGCCGTTCCAGCCCTCGTCGAGGACGTTGATTCTTCGGGAGCTCCCGAGGAAGAACCGGCCCCCGCCGGGTAGCATCGATTCCCGCTACGGGGTGTAGCGCAGCTTGGTTAGCGCGCCACGTTCGGGACGTGGAGGCCGGAAGTTCAAATCTTCTCACCCCGACCACAAAGGCCATCACGGCCACACGAAATCCGGTCCCTCAAGGGCCGGATTTCTTCGTTTTCTGGTGCGCGATGCGGGCAGACACGTAGCGAACCCAGATCTTCAGGCGGCGTGGTGGTCTTCGTCGGCTGTTTCGGCTGCTCGTCTTCGTTCTTGGTGTTGGTGCCAGGTGGTGTTGTGGCGGTCTTTCACGGTGGGGTGGTTCCAGCCGGCGAAGTAGGTGAGGTACAGGCGTTCACCCGTGGGGTGTTCGTATGAGGGTGGGGGTGATGCGGGTGTTGGTGGTGTGACGATCGGTGTGGGGGTGGTGTTGATGGGTTGGCCGTGTTGGTCGGTGTAGATCATGGTGTCGGGGTGGTTGGCGTCACCGGTGATGCCGATGAGTCCGAGGTGATGGGCCCGGTGATAAAGGGCACATAAGCAGATCAGATTTTCGGGTTCGGTTTCGCCGCCGTTGGCCCAGTGGACGATGTGGTGGATCTGGACGTGGGTCGCGGTGCAACCGGGGATCTGGCAGATTTGATCGCGATAGGTGATGAGGTTGCGGAGTCGGGTGGGGATGTTGCGTTGGGTGCGACCGACCCCGACCGGGGTGTTGTCGGTTTCCCACACCCGCTGGCAGTCGGTGTCGCAGGTCAGGTAGTCCCGGATCGCAGTGGGGAGCGGCACACCACTACTGAAACGGGCCGCACCACGTTCGTCGTCGACGTCGATGTGGATCATTGTTTTGAACTGGGTGCGGCGCGTGATAGGGGTGTGGTCGAGTGATCGGAGTGCGATCTCGGTGAAGGCGTCTGCCCAGGTGACGTCGGTGACACCGTCACGGAACAGCATGTCGCGGGCTTCGTTGAGTGCTGCTTCGATGATGGCGCCGGTGTCGGCGGCGAGGTCGAAGGTGCCGGTGAAGCGTGATCCGTTCCATCCGAACGACACCCGATCCGCAGCAACCGGCGAGACCGTTGGAATGCACGCCGATTCGGTCGTGGCGGTCTCGTCGGCCTGTGAGTCGGTGGTGGTGTCGGGGTTGGGGGTGTCGGGGCCTTCGAAGTATTCGTTGCGGATCATTCGGTGGAGTTGGGGGACGGTGGCCGAGATGGCGGTGTTGACGAGTTGCGGGTCGGCCCAGGCTGGTGCCCGGGTGACGACGACGTGGGTTTGGTCGAACGACGACCGTCCGGCGGTGAACTCACCGATGATGGAGGGAAACGACGCTGCCTGTTTGGCTGTCTCGATGAGTTGTTTGGCCCGGGCGGGTGATGCCATGCCTGGCCACGGGAACTCGGCCGAGCCCGTGTTCGGCAGCCCGATCGGGTGGAATCCGCCACCGATCACCGGAGCGGTGAACCACTTGTCGGTGGCGAACACGAGGTGTCGGATGGTTTGGGTGAACGACCACTCGCCGTCGACCGATTCGTCCACCTGCCCCGGGGCGAGGCCGCTCGCCTGCTGAACCGTGCGTTCCCATTCGGCGACGAACTTCGGCCATGCACGACGCAGGTCCGCCGGGGTGGTGGGACGCATCTCCGAACGGAGCGAAAACCAGTCGTCGTGATCGTTGACGTATGCAGTGACGTCGACACCATTGATGACGAGACGTTCGATCTCCGCGTCGACGACGACGTCGACCAACCGAACGCTCGACATCCGCACTCCGGTCAAGTCGACGTCGCGAAACGTCGCCCGCTGGAGGTTGATGCCCCAGAACTCTGCATCAGCCAGGTCACGAAACGTGAACTCCTCTGCCATCGCAACAGTGTTGCACGGGTGCGCTCGTGGTCCGCGGCGGACCGGACGGGCAGGAACGCGACGCGCGCAACAAGGTGTCGTGGTGCACCATGGGGGGATGCGGTGGTTCAGCTCCGACCTTCACTTTGGCCAGGCCAACGTCATCGCCTATTGCAAGCGGCCGTTCCACTCGGTCGGGGAGATGAACACTGCGATCCTCGCTGCGTGGAACGCAATCGTCGGTCCCGCCGACGAGGTGTGGGTGCTCGGTGACGTTGCGATGGGACGGATCGATGAGTCGATGCCACTCGCCGGAAGGCTCGTCGGCCACAAACAACTGGTACTCGGCAATCATGATCGCCCGTTCGACGGCGGAAGGCGCGCCGAGGAGTGGACCAACAGGTATCTCACCGACGGTGGCTTCGTCGAACTACACCACGGCATCGTCGACGTGCGGCTGACCAACGGCACCAGCGTCAGTCTGTGTCATTTCCCATACGAAGGTGACTCCACCGACATCGACCGCTTGATCGGCCATCGCCCCGTCGACGAAGGACGTTGGCTGCTCCACGGCCATGTGCACGAGAAGTGGCGTCAGCGCGGCCGGATGATCAACGTGGGCATCGACGCATGGGCGGGCAGACCGGTGCCGGAGGACGCGATCGTGGAGTTGATCGAGGCCGGACCGAACGATCTCGACCGCCTCGAGTGGACGTGACTCCAGTTGGTCAGGAAGGCATTTCGGCAACAGCAAGCATTGCGTCGCCGTCGATGCGAACTCCCACGGTGGCACCCACCTCCGGCAGCGCGATGGCCGACCAGCGGGCAACGGCCTGAGCCGCTGGGAGCGACGCTTCGGTTGGCACGGTTGCCAGCGCCACCAGGCCATCGTGGCCATTGAACTGCACGTCGTCCACGACCACGTCACCCAAGATGCGGGCGACTGCTTCGTTGGCGGGCCGCAGATAGATCTCACGACGGCGAGCGAACTGCTCGATGTGACCGGACCGCATGACTGCGACGTGGTCGGCCATCACCAACGCCTCTTCCGGATCGTGAGTGACCATCAACGCGGTTGCGCCGGCTTCGTGCAACACCTGAGCGACGTCGACTCGTAGTCGGTTTCGCAGCGACACGTGGAGCGCGCCGCCTGTGCAGGCGGGTGCCTCGATGACACCGCGTTTGTTCGATACGTTCATGTGATGCGTCGCACGATGTTTCCAACGGCCGCACCATTCGCCTTCGCAGCACTCTCGGCGATGGTCGCTGTGTCGGTCGCGGTGATCTCGGCACCAACCGGCACCGTGTCGGCCGCAGCGCTGGTACCCACCGGCTTCGTCGCCACCGACCTGGCCGATTTGGATTCGCCCACCGCCGTGGAATGGCTGCCCAACAACCAACTGGCGGTGCTGGAACAAGACGGCCGGCTGCTCCTCGGGCAGTCGACCGGATGGACGTTGACCACGGCGCTCGACCTCGACGTGTGTGCAGGCAGCGAGCGCGGCTTGCTCGGGTTGGCGCCCGATCCAGGGTTCCTCGGCAATGGCTTCATCTATCTGTACTTCACCCGCTCCGAGCCGTCAGCACCCGGTGGTTGCGTCAACCGGGTGAGCCGGTTCACCATGCTCAACAACAGCGTCGACCCTGCGACCGAAACGGTCCTGATCGACAACATCTCGTCGGTGAACGGCAACCACAACGGTGGCGACCTGGAGTTCGGCACCGATGGCTTCCTCTACATCGCTATCGGCGACGCAGGCAGCGACCCACGAGGCGACTCTGGTAGCGCCGGCAGCAACAATGGCGCCCAAGACCTGTCGCTCCTGAACGGCAAGGTGCTGCGGGTGACGTCGGCGGGCGCGCCGGCCCCAGGCAATCCGTTCACCGGCGCCAACACCGTGGCATGCGGCTCACGTGGCAACACGCCTGCCACACCCACGACCACTTGCCAAGAGATCTGGGCGTACGGCCTTCGCAATCCGTACCGGTTCGCCTTCGATCATGAGGCGGGTCAGTTCTTCATCAACGACGTCGGTCAGGGCACCTACGAAGAGGTCAACATCGGTCAGGCGGGTGGCAACTATGGATGGCCCACCCGCGAGGGAGCGTGCCCACGTGGTCAGACTGCGCCGTGTTCTGGCCCGTCGGGCGGTCTGATCGACCCGGTCACCGCGTACGGGCGAACCCTCGGCACCTACGTCACCGCCGGCGCCGCTGTGCCGAACGGGGTGTGGCCGGCCGAATACGACGGCGTCTATCTGTTTGCCGATGGTGGCAGCGGCCGGATGTGGGCCCGTCAGCCCAACGGTGCTGTCGACTACGGGCAACCCTTCGCCACCCAGCTGCAGGGCATCAGCGACATGACGTTCGGTTACGACGGCACCGGCCGGGCCGTGTTGTACACGGTGAACATCGGTGGCGGGCTGGACATGATTCGTCCTTCCGCAGCGCCCACCTCGCTGCCCACCACGCAGATGTCCTACCAAGCGCTCCCGCCGTATCGAGCGTTCGACACCGGCGACGGAACTGGCGGTGCGTTCGTCGGCAAGGTGGTCGCCGCCACCACCCGTGCAGTCGACGCTGGCTTGCCCGTCGAGGGCGACGCCGCACTCGTCAACATCACCATGGCCGACACTGCCGGGCCTGGCTTCGTTCGAGTGTGGGCGACCGGTTCCGCGCGGCCCGCGACGTCGAACCTCAACGCCGACACTGCGGGAGCATTCGTCGCCAACACCGCGATCGTGCCGCTCGACGACCAAGGCCGCTTTCTCATCGAGACCAACACCGCGGCTCGACTGGTCGTGGACGTGATGGGTGTGTTCCGCGCCAGCGGTGGCCCCGTCACCAGCGGGCGATTCAACGCGGTGGAGCCAACACGACTGGTCGATACCCGGCTGCCTGCTGGCGGCACCGGGCCCTCTGCGGTCAACCAGTTCACCATCGCCGCAGACGGCACCGTGTCCGTCGGATCGTTCTTCCGCCCAGGGGCACTGCCGACCGCGAACGTCAGTGCGGTGGTGCTGTCGATCGCAGCGATCGGCACGGCCGGTACACCAGGCGGTTTCGCCGGCGCCTACCCAGGCGGCGGCGAGTACGCGGGTACATCCAACGTCAACGTGCTCGCAGGAGACGTGCGGGCAAACATGGTCGTGGTGCCTTTCGACGAGTCGGGCAGAGTGAAGATCCACACCCTCAACCTCGACGATGTCGTCGTAGACCTACTCGGGTATTTCACGTCTGGCGCCGCCCCGGCCAGCACCAGTGGTTCGTTCTCGTTCGTCGATCCCACCCGCATCGTCGACACGCGGATTCCACAGGGGTTCCCACGACTCGGCGCAAACGGGGAGGGCACCGTGTCGACGAACTTCACGAACAACGGCACCTTGGTGCAGAACGTCACGGTCACGGGTACGAGCGCTCCCGGCTTCGTTGCGGTGTTCCCTGGCGGAACCGACTACGACGGTACTTCTACGGTCAACTTCACGGGCCGCTTGCAGACCCGGGCAGCGTTGACGTTCGGCAAGGTCGGCACCGGCGGCTCTGTGAACTATCGAGCGCTCGTGGCCACCGATCTCGTCGTCGACGCGGTCGGAGTCTTCAGCGCGTAGGGGGAGAGCCGAGCAGATAGCCGGGTTAGCCTGACCCGCGTGACAGTTGTACGGGTCGGCCTCGCTCAGCTCAACCCCACCGTGGGCGACCTCGAAGGCAATCTTGCCGCTCTCATCACCTCGTACGATCGCGCCGAAGCGGCCGGGTGCGACGTCGTCGCGTTCGGCGAGTTGTCGATCATCGGCTACCCGCCAGAGGACCTCGTCCTCAAACCCGGTTTCATCACCGACAACCTCACCGCCCTCCAACGCTTTGCCGAACACACGGGCGAGTGCGCAGCCGTCGTCGGTTTCGTCGACCGCGACCGAGACCTGTACAACGCAGCAGCCGTCTGCGCCAACGGTGCGGTGGTCGGCACCTACCGCAAACGTCTCTTGCCCAACTACGCCGTGTTCGACGAGCAGCGCTACTTCACGCCCGGGAACGACAACGATCCGCTCGAGCTGTACGAGATCGCGGGCGTCAAGGTCGGCATCTCGATCTGCGAAGACATCTGGTCCCCGTTCGGCCCGCTCGCCGTGCAGGCCGCTGGCGGTGCCGAACTCGCTATCAACATCAACGGCTCCCCGTACCACTGGGAGAAAGACACCGGTCGCGAGCGCATGGTCGCGACGCGAGCGCAGGATGCCCACTCGGCGATCGTGTACGTCAATCAGGTGGGTGGGCAAGACGAGCTGGTCTTCGACGGCGGTTCGTTCGTCGTCGACGCGCAAGGGTCACTGCTCGCCCGAGCGCTGCAGTTCGTCGAACACCTCATGGTGGTCGACGTTCCCATTCCTCCGGTGTATCGCAAGCGCCTGCTGGACCCGAGAGGCCATCGCACCGACGCCCCCCTCCCCGTCATCCACGTCTCCCCCGCACCGCGTCGCGATTCCGGGCTGATAGCGCCTGAACTCGCGACACCGCTGGATCGGCATCATGAGCTGTATGACGCGCTCGTGCTCGGCACTCGCGACTACTTGCGCAAGAACGGTTTCACCGACGTCGTCATCGGGTTGTCTGGCGGCATCGATTCCACCATCGTCGCGTGCGTTGCGGTAGACGCTGTGGGGGCGGACCACGTGCATGGCGTATCGATGCCGTCGCGGTACTCGTCCGATCACTCGAAGTCGGACGCACAGCTCCTTGCCGACAACCTCGGCATCGACTTTCGCACGATCTCGATCGAGCCGGCCTTCTCGGCGTACATCGACATGCTCGCCCCCTCGTTCGAAGGCCGTACCCCGGGTTTGACCTACGAGAACATTCAGTCGCGCTGTCGTGGACAGCTGTTGATGGCGTTGTCGAACGAGATGGGTTGGATGGTGCTCACCACCGGCAACAAGAGTGAGATGGCGGTGGGCTACTTCACCATCTACGGGGACTCGGTGGGTGGCTACGCCGTCATCAAAGACGTGCTCAAGCTCGACGTCTATGAGCTGTGCCGCTACGTGAATCGCGCCGCCGGACGAGACGTGATTCCGCTCGACGTGATCACCAAGCCGCCGTCGGCAGAGCTGCGACCCGACCAGCGCGACGATCAGTCGCTGCCCCCGTACGAGGTGCTCGACCCGATCTTGCAGCAGTACGTCGAACTCGATCGCACGGCACAAGAGATCATCGAACTCGGCTACGACGAAACACTGGTTCGCCGTATCACGCGCCTCGTTGACATCGCCGAGTACAAACGTCGCCAATGCCCGCCGGGTGTACGCGTGACCACCAAAGCGTTCGGCAAAGACCGACGCATGCCGATCACCAACGGCTATCGCGGCTGAAACCCGGCTCCAGGTGGGGCGAGACGCTGTTCGGCAGCGGCGAGGTCGTCGGGTGTGTCTACATCGAAGGTTGCGTCGTTGGTGTCGGCGACCATCACCACGTCGAGGTGTGGGAGGTCATACAGAGACCTCATCGACGTGCCCTCCACGACGCCCAACGCGTGGAGTGCCCTTCGCAGGGACCCGGTTCGCCAGATCGCCGCAAGGTAGTGACGGCGCCCATCTCCGTCGATCAACATCACGGCATCGGCAGTTCCGGTAGCGATCGCGGTACGCAGTTCGTCCAGCGCTTCACCGATGAATGGCGTGTCTGCGGCAACCAAGGCCACCAAGGGGGCGGAGACGTGTTGCACGCCGGCCGCCACTGCGGCGAGTGGCCCGGCACCCAGCGGCTGCTCTGCGCACCGCAGTGGGTTGCCCGCCAACGAGTCAGGCAGGTTGCCGGCGACGCAGATGATCACCCGGGCGCCGGCAACGGCGGCGAGCACGTGCTCCACAAGCGGTCGGCCAGCGAGCTCGACGACCGCCTTGTCGCCGAGTTCGGATCCACCGAGTCGCGATCCTCTGCCACCGGCAACGACGATGGCATCGAACGAAGCGGTCACGCCGCCATCATTGCCGGTGCGGCTGGTGGAGCACTTGTTGCTAGCCGCAACAGGAGGTTGCGGCGCCGCGTGATTCGACGATCACGTTCTCGAGCTGGGTCTCGTGGTCAGCCTGCTTCACGTACCACTCCCACTGGTGACCGGTGGGGCCTTGCACCCAGGTTTCGACCTTCTCGGCGAAGCAACAGATGGTGTCATCGATACCGGTGGTCGCGAGGCCGGCAGCGGTCACCCGAGATTCGGCCGCCACCACTTCATCTGCACTCGAGGTTTCCACACCGAGGTGGTTGATCGAACCGGGTTGGGCGTCGGCGTTCTCGAAGATGACCAGCTTGAGCGGCGGGTCGACGATCTCCCAGTTGGCGTAGCCCGGCTTCACCTTGTACGGCGCAGTGTCGAACATCTTGGAGTAGAAGTCGATCGCTGCGTCGAGATCGGCGACGTTGAGGGCCAGTTGTACGCGCATGGGGTAGCTCCTGAAGGTGATATCGATTGATGTCGATATGAGTATTGACACAACGCATCGATGAATGTCAATATGTTTCTGTGATTTCTTTTCCCGCCAACTGCTGCGTTCTCGAATCGCCGCTCGACGACGAACAAGCAACGCTGCTCGCCAACCAGTTGAAGGCTCTGGCCGACCCGGTTCGTCTGCGGCTGTTCTCGATGATCGCCGCCTCACCCACTGGCGACGTGTGCGCATGCGTCCTGCCCGAGGCGGTCGACCGCAGCCAACCCACGGTCAGTCATCACCTCAGCCAACTCGTCGACGCTGGTCTCCTCGAGCGCGAGCAGCGCGGCAAATGGGCGTGGTTCCGTGCGTCCAATACGCAGCTGGCGGCAATCCGCCTGGCTCTCGGCGAGGGCGCCGAGCATTGCCGATGACCACGACGCAGGAACCTGACACCGGCACCCAACACGTCACCGATCAGCTCTCCACCCTCGATCGATTCTTGCCGGTGTGGATCGGTGTCGCGATGGTCACCGGCATCGTGCTGGGGCGGGCGTTCCCCGACCTCAACGACACCATCGAAGGGGTCAAACTCGACACGGTCTCACTCCCGATCGCGATCGGGCTGTTCGCCATGATGTACCCGGTGCTCGCCAAAGTGAAATATCGGGCGATGGGCAGCACCCTCGGCGACAAACGCTCGCTGACGATGTCGCTCGTGCTCAACTGGATCATGGGTCCTGCGCTCATGTTCGCGCTCGCGTGGCTGCTGCTGCCGGACCTGCCCGAGTATCGGACCGGTCTGATCATCGTGGGCCTTGCGCGCTGCATCGCCATGGTGCTCATCTGGAACGATCTGGCCTGCGGCGACCGTGAACTCGCAGCCGTACTGGTGGCCATCAACTCGTTGTTCCAGATCGTCGCCTTCTCGATCCTCGGGTACTTCTACCTCGAGCTGCTTCCCGGCTGGCTCGGGCTCGATTCGGACGGCATCGATGTCACGGTCTGGCAGATCGCCAAGGCGGTGCTGATCTTCTTGGGGATACCACTCGTGGCTGGCTTCCTCACCCGGTTGATCGGCGAGCGACAGAAGGGCACCGAGTGGTACGAGCAAACGTTCATCCCGCGCATCGGGCCGGTCGCGCTCTACGGGCTGCTGTTCACGATCGTGATCCTGTTTGCCTTGCAGGGCGACCAGATCACCAACAAACCGTGGGACGTGGCCCGCATCGCCCTGCCATTGCTCGCATACTTCGCCGTCATGTGGTTCGGGTCGTTCTTCGTGGGGCTCCGAATGGGATTGTCGTACGAGCGCAACACGGCCATCGCATTCACTGCGGCCGGCAACAATTTCGAGCTCGCCATCGCCGTCGCGATCGGCGTGTTCGGTGTGTCGTCAGGTCAGGCGCTCGCCGGGGTCGTTGGCCCACTCATCGAGGTGCCGGTGCTCGTCGGCTTGGTGTACGTCGCACTCTGGGCTCGGCACCGGTGGTACCCGTGATCGAGCCGGGCATCATCGACTTCACCGATGCTCTGCGTGAGCAGCTCACACACAACCTGGCAACGCACGAGCGGCGCGAGCACGGGCTCGACGGGCGGCGTCATGCTGCAGTGGCCATCGTGCTCACCGACAGCGACGCCGAGCACGACGCGGAGCCCATCGATGCCGCCGACATCGACATGTCCGTCGTTCCCGGCAACATCGAACGCCTCGACGGACGCATGGTCGGCGTCGCTGGCGGGGCAGCACTCCTCCTGTGCCGGCGGGCGCTGCGTATGAACAGCCACGCTGGTCAGTGGGCGCTACCCGGCGGACGCATCGACCAAGGTGAGTCAGTGATCGACGCTGCATTGCGGGAGGTCGACGAAGAGATTGGATTGCGACTCAGCCCCGACGCTGTGCTGGGGCTCCTCGACGACTATCCCACGCGGTCCGGTTATGTGATGACTCCGGTGGTCATCTGGGGGGGCGACGACCCGACCATCGTGCCGGCACCAGCGGAGGTCCGCGCCGTGTATCGAATCGGTCTCCACGCCCTGCGTGACGGCGAGCCCAGATTCATCGCCATCCCGGAAAGCGATCGTCCTGTGGTGCAGATCCCGTTGGGAAACGACCTGATCCACGCTCCTACCGGAGCCGTCCTCCTCCAGTTCCGCAATGTCGCCCTGGCTGGCAACATCGGCGAACGCGTCGACCACCTCGAACAACCGGTCTTCGCCTGGGGCTGATCCGCCACGTTTGATCAGATGTATCTGCGAGGGTGATTCGGGTCTCTGTGACGCGTGCAGTGGGAGACCGGAGCAGAGGTTGCGATCGCGCTGCTGATCGCTGCAGGTGGTGTTCCGTACCTCATCGATACGTTCGACGGCCGGACGAAACCGCAGCGCGCGTCGTAGACGCGTTGCCAGCACCCACCGGCCAACTCAACCCAAACTGCTCTTGTCCACCGAGCTGGCGTTCGAACTCACCACGACGGACCGCGCAGCTCGATCGGACGCAGCCGCGTGGGCCGATGCCTGTGCGGTGGCAACCGCACAGGCATCCGCTACCAGCCTGCCCACGAGCGAGCAGCTACGGTGCCCGCATGAGCGAGAATCTGCGTCAGTACACCAAGGCGGTCTACGCCTTCGATCACGTCCTCAAGTTGGCCAAGCCCACCGCGTTCGCACGTAAGGCGCCGTGTACCGGATGGACCGGCAAAGACGTGTACGAACACTCCCTCGGCAACCTGGCGATGATCAAGGGGTTCGCCACCGGCAAGCAGATCAAGTCGTATCCAACGCTGGGCAACGACCCGCTCGGCGCGTGGGTCAAGCTGCGCGATCAGACGCTCGCGAGCCTCGATCAACCGGGTGTGTTGCAACAGATTGCCAGCCAGCCCTTCGGGCCTGACATGGGTGACATGCCGATGGACGCCCTCGTCGGCTTCATGGCAGCCGACATGGTGCCGCACGTATGGGACATGGCCCGCACCGCAAAGGTCGACGAACGCCTCGAACCAGGCCTGGTGAAGTTCTCGCACGCGGCCTGGAAGTCGCTCCCCGAACCGATTCTTCGGATGGAGGGCATGATGGCCCAAAAGGTTCCGTCCGAGAAGGGTGCTGACGCACAAACCAAGCTACTGAACTTCCTCGGCCGCACTGTCTGACCTGCACGCGGTGGCGGCCTATCGGTTGAGCCAGCTGTCGAACCAACGGGTGAGGGGTGGCATCAGCACCCACGTCAACATCACGACACCGAGGACGTTGGAGATGAACAGGCTCACTGGCCATGGCACATCTGGGATGAGCCACAAGCTCAACACCGACAGTACGAACGTCATCGGATAGAGCGCCAGGAGCACCAATGCACCCTGTTTCCATTTTTTCGCTGGGTGACCGCCGTATGAAAACCAGCCACCGAAACCGCTGACCACGTTGAGCACCCGCTCACCTTCGACGTACTCGTTGGCAGCAGTGAGCAACTCGGCGCGAGCAGGCGATCCCAGCCACTCGTCGAGGTGTTCGCGATCATCGAACGAGAACACCACCACGGTCTCGTCTTGTACCCCGGGCACGGGGTCGTAGCGCTCGATACCAAGGAACCCGGGCGACAGCGCCGCCGCACCATCGAGGCGGCGTTGGAACACCTCGAATTCGGCTTCGACGCCTGGCCGGACTCTGAACGACGACACGGCGGTGACCCGGTCGGGCTGGTCGGCGAGCGCAACCACCTGCTCGCGCGCTTCACCGACCACGAGGCCCGCTCCGGCCTCGATCAACGCCGTTCGCTCGGGAGAATCGAGCCACGCCTGCAACATTTCGCGGTTCTCGAACTGGTAGATGACGACCCACTCACCTGGGTGCAACTCACCGGTCGGCTCTACCGAGGAGTCGATGTGACCGGGTGCCAGCTGTGCCGCCGCAGACAGTCGTTCCAGCCATTCGACGAAGTCAACCTCGCGACCTGGTGCTGGCGTCCGCGACACGATGACCGTGGGCATCAAACGACGCGAAGCGGTCATGGCGGCGGCAACGAACCTTCCACGGTGACAGCTCCGACGACTTCCCAACCCGCATCGGTGCTAATCAAGGCGGACCCCGACTCCAGCACCGCCAATGCACTGGTGGCCAACTCGGTAGTCCGCGCCAGCGTCGCCGCCGACCATCTCTCGGCTTCGGCAACGACGGCGAGGCCCGAGATCAGCCCGAGCCCTTGACCAAAGCCACCGCCACGGGAGTCGGTCATCGGGTCGCACAGCGCGGCGGCCGAAGCACCGCACCCCACCACCACGCCGTCGCGACCCAGCAGGCCGAGCAAGGCATCCCACAACGCGGTGCCCTTGATGACGCTGCGAAGGTGGCTCGCTGAGTCGCCCACCAACCACACGGCCGATGCGCCATCGAGCACGGTGGCCGCCGCAGCGTCGGCCTGTTCGCGGGTCAACACCATCAGAGGATCGACCTCCACACCCATCCGCTTGCCCCATGAACGTGCGGCGTCCACCAGATCTTGCGGTTTCTCGTACGCGTCTGCGGTCGGCAACACGACAACCCGCTCAACGCGTCGATCCGAGAGCACCCGACGGTCCAGTTCATCGTTCCCGACGAACGGTTGTCCACCTTGTAAAACGACAATTCCCGGCATTGCGGCGATCGTAGTTTGAGTTGGCAAGGTTACCCACGGGTAACTAGGCTCCGCTGCATGACCACGCGCACCCTCACGGTCGGCATTCTTGGTTCAGGCATCATGGGCAGCGGCCTCACCGAGGTCACCGCCAAGGCCGGGCACACCGTCATCGTTCGGTCCCGCACCATCGACGGTGCTCTAGGTGTCCTGAGTGGTCTGCACAAGAGTCTCGACCAGCAGGTGGCGAAAGAGAAGATCACCGTTGAAGACCGCGACGCCATCGTGGGGAGGGTTCGGGTGACCGACCGACTCGACGAGCTCGTCGACTGTGACCTCATCATCGAAAATGTCGTCGAGGATCTCGCCACCAAAATGGCGCTCTTCGCTGAGATCGACCAAGTGGTCAAGCCCCAGTGCGTGCTGGCAACCAATACGTCGACACTGCCGGTCGTGGAGATCGCCATGGCAAGTGGGCGACCCGACCGAGTGTGCGGCATCCATTTCTTCAATCCAGCGCCACTGATGAAGCTGGTCGAAATCGTGGCCCCACTCACCGCCAGCGACGAAACGATGGCGCTGGCGACCGAGTTCGCCCAGGGGTGCGGCAAAGACACCGTCGAAGTCGCCGACCGCGCCGGTTTCATCGTCAACGCACTGTTGTTCCCCTACCTCAACAACGCCATCCGCATGTTCGCGAACGGCACGGCAACGATGGCAGACATCGATACGGCGATGATGGGTGGATGTGGCTTCCCCATGGGCCCGTTCGCTTTGCTGGACCTCGTCGGCCTGGACACCTCGCTCAACATTCTCGACGCGCTCTACGTCGAGTTCGGTGATCCGAACTATGCCGCGGTGCCGCTGCTTCGTCGCATGGTGGCTGCCGGCCAAATCGGGCGCAAGTCTGGTCGCGGCTTCTACGACTACGGCTGAGTGCGTGGCACACTGGGAGCATGAGCGAGCGAAGTCGCATCAACCACGCAGTTGTGGTGCCGCACATCGCTCCGGTGGAACCGCCGCCAAGCCGTTGGTCGATGCCCACGTCGCCACCGTTCGACGACAGCGACATCGTGGCCATCGGTGCGGACCTGGAGCCGGGAACGTTGTTGGCGGCCTACCGCGCTGGCCTCTTCCCCATGCCATTCGATCGTCGCCGTGTGGCGTGGTTCTCCCCAGACCCACGAGGCGTGCTACCGATCGACCGACTCCACATCTCACGTACGCTGGCACGGCGGCTCAAACGATTCACGATCACGATCGACGAGGACTTCATCGCAGTCATGCGTGGCTGTGCCTTCCCTCCCAGATCGGGTGCTTGGATCAATGGTGAGTTCCTCGATGCCTACACCTCGCTCCACCACCTCGGATGGGCTCATTCCATCGAGGTGCACAGCGCAGAATCCGGCGAACTCGTCGGCGGTCTGTACGGAGTACGCATCGGGGGATTCTTCGCCGGCGAGTCGATGTTTCACCGCGAGACCGACGGGTCCAAAGCCGCGATGGTGGGTCTGGTCGACTGGCTCGACCAAACCGGAGCGACGCTCGTCGACGTGCAATGGACCACGCCGCATCTGTTGTCGATGGGGGCCATCGACGTGCCACGCGACGAGTATTTGCGTCGGCTGGCGGCAGCCACGCATGCCTGATTGCGTGCGCCATGCCTGATTGCGTGCGCCATGCCTGAAACTTGCTACGTGGAGAAAAACTTGGTGCCGGTGAGCCGCCACTCACCGGCACCAAGATCACACCGACCGTTTGTCCCAGAAGTCGGTGCGAGATCCACGCCACACGGCGTGTCCCGGCGGATTCGCCGGACTGGGTTTGTATCGGCTCCACCCGGCACCGGCTTGAGCCCAATTTCAGAGAAGGCAACACCATGACCATCAGCGAACGCGACCGCCCCTGGATGATGCGCACGTACTCCGGACACTCCACTGCCCGTGCGAGCAATGAGCTGTATCGCATGAACTTGGCGAAGGGTCAGACCGGGTTGTCGATCGCGTTCGATCTGCCCACGCAAACCGGATACGACCCCGATTCCGACATGGCTCGCGGCGAAGTGGGCAAGGTGGGTGTGCCCGTAGCGCACCTCGGCCACATGCGCATCCTGCTCGACGGAATTCCGCCCGGCCAGATGAACACGTCGATGACGATCAACGCCACGGCGTCGTGGCTCCTTGCGCTGTATGTCGCCAACGCGGACGAAGAGGGCGTGCCATCGTCCGAGCTGCGCGGCACCACCCAGAACGACATCGTCAAGGAGTACCTGTCTCGCGGCACGTACATCTTTCCGCCCGAGCCGTCGAAGCGAATGATCGTCGACATGGTTGCGTGGTGCACCCAGCACGCCCCGTTGTGGAACCCCATGAACGTGTGCTCGTACCATCTACAGGAAGCTGGCGCCACACCCGTCCAAGAAATTGCCTACTCATTCGCCACGGCAATTGATGTGCTCGATGCGGTGCGAGCATCGGGCCAGGTCGACGACCGACAGTTCGCTCAGGTGTTCGGCTCGATCTCTTTCTTCGTCAACGCCGGCATCCGGTTCATCGAGGAGATCTGCAAGCTTCGCGCCATGACGGAAATGTGGGAGGCGGTGGGACGCGATCGGTACGGCGTCACCGACGACAAGGCGCTGCGCTTCCGGTACGGCGTACAGGTGAACTCTCTCGGCCTCACCGAGTCGCAACCCGAGAACAATGTGCAGCGAATCGTGCTGGAAATGCTCGGCGTCACCCTCTCGAAGCGGGCGCGCGCCCGGTCGGTTCAGCTACCGGCATGGAACGAAGCACTCGGTCTGCCGCGCCCGTGGGACCAACAGTGGTCGCTGCGAATGCAACAGGTCCTCGCGTTCGAGTCCGACCTGTTGGAGCACGACGACCTGTTCGACGGATCTCACGTGGTCGAAGCACGCACCGCGGCGCTGCGTGAGGCAGCGCAGGCGGAACTCGACGACGTGCTGGCAATGGGCGGCGCCTTCGAAGCCATCGACACCTTGAAGTCGAGACTCGTCGGGTCGATGGCAACACGCACACGCCGTATCGAGAGTGGCGAGCAGATCGTCGTCGGGGTGAACAGGTTCCTCGAGACGGCCGAATCGCCGTTGGGTGGCGCCGAAGCCATCCTCACCGTCGACCCATTGGTCGGCGACGAACTGGTCAACGATGTGCGCATGTGGCGCGAAGCTCGCGACGACGTTGCCTTTCAAGCAGCGCTCGCCGAGCTTCGGCGAGTCGCGCTCACCGACGAGAACATCATGCCGGCCACCATCGCGCTCGCTGTGGCCGGTGGCACCACCGGGGAGTGGGGCTCACTCATGCGTGAGGTGTTCGGGGAGTTCCGGGCGCCCACAGGTGTGGGCGGCGCCACCGGGGGCGCGTTTGGCGCACTCGCGGCCGTTGCCGCGCGCACCAAGCTGATGCCAGGCGGTCCGCCTCGGCTGCTGGTGGCCAAACCAGGGCTCGACGGCCACTCCAACGGTGCCGAACAGATCGCCGTGGCAGCTCGCGACGCCGGCATGGAAGTGATCTACTCAGGTATTCGGCTCACGCTCGAGCAGATCATCGCGTCCGCCCGTGACGAGGATCCCGACGTGATTGGGCTGTCGATCCTGTCGGGCTCACACCTCGAGCTCATCCCGGACCTGATCACCGGGCTACGAGCAGTGGGCGTCGACGCACCGGTGGTGTTGGGCGGCATCATCCCTGAAGCCGACCAACCACAGCTCATCGCCGCTGGTGTCACCCGCGTCTACACCCCCAAGGATTTCCAGCTTGCGGAGATCATGGCCGACATCGCGGACATCACCGAGGCTCACCGGCGACCTTAGGGAAGCCGGCTTCGCCCTGGCTCTGGCTACGTCAGCCAACCCGAAACGTCGAGGATCACGTCGGTCGTGGCGAGTGTGAAGACACACACGGTGCCGGTCGACGACAGTTTCACGATGGCGTTGTTGGCCCGCACCGTACCTGCGGTGGCGTGGTTGACCGATGAGGTGGTAGGCCGATCTCCACACGGAAACAATGTGAGAAATCCGGGACCATCGGGGCCCACGACAGCGACGTTCACCACGGCGGCCGTCGCAGAAGACGGCACTCCGTTTCGCCCGGCGATCGATACTTCGATGACCTCGCCGGCGGCGAGCCGACCACCGCCCTTGAACGCGCCGTCCACCGTGGGGTTCTCGGGCCCTGTGCGCGTGTCGACGAATCTCGCTGGAGTCATGGTCGTCAACGAATCAGTTGCGGGAAGCCAGCCGCCGACATCGAGCGCCACGTCGGTTGCGGCGCTGGTGTACACGCAGAGTGTTCCCCGGTCGGAGAGGTCACTCACTGCGCCGTTCGGTACGAACTGACCGGCGAAGTAGTTGACGGTCGACGTCGCCGGTCGGTCACCACATGGGTACACCGTGATGAAACCCGGTGCGCTCGGGCTGATCGCGGTGACGTTGACCATGACCGATCCGGCGTGGTCGGGCACGCCACCGCGACCTGCGATCCGCACTTCGATCGTTTGGCCTGCGGTGGCGCGACCGATGGCGCTGTGCAACGAGTCGAACGTCGGCGCGTTCACCGCTGGGCGCGTGTCGAGGTACCGCTGCGGGCTGATGCCGACCAACGGGGACCCATTCGGAACGTAGCCGGTGACGTCCAGTGCAACGTCCAGGGAGGTCAGGGTGAAGACGCACACCTCACCGGACCCATTCAACGCCACGACGGTGTTGTTGGCCACGACGTCGCCGGGGAGAAAGTTCGCAGTTGATGCAACCGGCGGGTTCGGAGTACAGGGAAACAGCGTGGCGAACCCCGGCGCGTCGGGCCCGATCGCCGTGAGGTTGGCAACTACTCCCACGGCATCGATGGGCACCGCTCCGCGGCCAGCGATCCTGACTCTGGTCACCGATCCGCTCCCGAGTCGGCCGACGTTGGTGAACGTGTTGTCGATCGTGGTGGAATCGCGAGTGTCCAGGAACCGACCCGGCGGCGTGGGAACGATCGCGTGCGGATCGAGCGGGCACGCAACGTCGGTGAACTCGAACCGGTATTCGTCGACGCCGACGAGAACGAAGCCATCCGCGGCGATCACCGCGATCGTCGCTCTACCCGATGCTGCGATTGTCCCCGAACCTGCAGCAACTCCGTTGACCTCGTAGGACAGCCCGACGACTGGCGGCAAGGTGACCGTGTCGTTTCCGGTGCCGCAAGTGTCGGTGAACGTCGGCGCGACAACCGCCACGGTGGTGCCGACCTGAACGGCTCGCACCGCGAGCGGGCTGCGCACCGAGTGCACCCCGTCTGACCACACGAGCGAGCCGAACGTGTACTGGTCGTAGTTGGCCTCGTCGCGATCGATGACGAAGGTCACGGTGAATGTGGCGGTTTCGCCAGGGCCCAGCGACAAGGTGCTCGGGCTCACCTGCACGTCGGTGCCAGCCGGAGCGACCACCGTTGCGTCGAACGTTGCGGCGCCACCGACGTTCTTCACACGGCGGGTGATGGTCTGCCGGTTGGCGAGCGATCCGATCGAGACCGATGGTGCGTTCAGATCACTCGGGTCGATCACCGCGATGCCGTCGGTCTGGCAAGGTTGTGACCCGAGCGCGCTCCCACACAGGAACCCGAGCCATTCGACGAGGGTGGAGTCGTAGACCAGACCCGGGTCAGCTGCGTTGATCGGGGCGACGTGGCCCGAGCCGTAGTCGAACGGATCGAAGTTTCCGTGCACTCCATCGCTACCCGAGAACGGCTCTGCCGTGGTGAGAAACGCCGATTTGATCATCATCGGCGACCAGTCCGGATGGAGGTCGATCAGGAGAGCCGCCAAGCCTGCTATGTGCGGGCTCGACATCGACGTGCCGGACTCGACACCGATGGACGCACCACCGTTGAGCGGTGTGACGGCCGCCACCACATCCACCCCCGGTGCAGTGATGTCGGGTTTGATCACGTCGCCGCCGTGCGCCGTTGACGGCCCGAACGACGAGAAGTTGGCCAGCGCTGGCACGAAGGTCGCGTTGTCATTCGACGCCGAGGCGACGCTGATCGAGGCGGTCGGGGTGCCCTCGCCGTTGATGTAGGCGGTGAGGGACACGAAATCAGAATCAGGAAGATGCACCGTCGGAACGGAGTGAGGGTCGGCATTCAGCGTTCCCGGGGAGACGTTCACCAGCACCATTCCGACCCCACCGGCCTGGAGCACAGTGGTCGACTTCTCGACTCGGGGGTTCACCCCACGCTGGCACACCACCACGTTCCCGGCGACGAGTGCCGGACTCAGCGAGTTCGGTTTGCAGAGGCGCATGTCTTCGGCGCTCGCTCCGGCTGCGCCCACGTCCACCGACGACACCAAGCCAACAGGACCCACCGCAGTGGTCGCCAACGAGACTCCCTCGAAGGTTGCACCGTTGCCCAACGTGAGGGTTGCGGTCGTGGTTCGGGGATGGTTACTCGCTGCCACAGTGGTGACCCACGGGCTGTTGTGAGCGACCGACCCAGCGCCCACGGTGTTGCCACTGTTGCCGGCTGACGTAGCGATGAACACGCCGGCCGCGGCTGCCGTCAGAAAGGCCAGAGCCACCGGGTCGACTGGTGAACCTGTCGGACCGCTGATCGAGTAGTTGATCACGTCGACACCATCCGCGACGGCCTGGTCGATGGCCGCCACCGCATCGGCGGTACTACAGCCACCGACGTTACCGCTCCCCCAACACACCTTGTAGACCGCAAGGTGCGCTCGCGGCGCCATGCCGCTCATCTCGCCGAGGTCAAAGCCACCGATCGCCGCAGGAACACCCGCGTTGCCCGCAGCGGTACTGGCCACATGTGTGCCGTGCCCATCTACATCGATGGGCGATATCACTTCGTACGGGGCGTCATCGAGCACTGCCTGATCGCCGCCGTAGCCAGCGTTGAAGTACCTGGCCCCGATGAGTTTGTTCGAACAGTCGGCCGCAGTGAAGCCCTCGCCCGGCTGGCAGATACCCGACCAGTCCGCAGGCGGTGAGTACGCGTTGCCCGCAGGGTCCGGATCGCTGAAGCTCGGCGCGTCGGGGGTGACACCCGAGTCGATCACACCGACAACCACGCCTTCTCCAGCGCCGTCGATGCCGGTTCCTCCGAGGTCGTCCCACAGCCCTCCTGGGCCCGACAGCCCCAGAAAGTCCGGCGTGGTGACGGTGTCGAGTTGGAGCATCTCGGACTTCGTCACGGCGAGCACGCCCGGCATCGTCCGTAGCTGCGCTGCCTCGGTTGCATCAACCCGCACCGCAAATCCATTGAACGAAAACCGGTAGTGGTAGATGGGCAGTTCGCCCACTGCGGCGGCGACTCGGCGCTGCGAGGTATCGAGTTGCAGCGCGTACGCTCGGACAGCAGCCGAGTGCGGGTCCACCCGCCCGTCGGCGACGGGCCGAGTGGCTCGCACCGCGTCGAGCCCCCCGTGGAATGACAGCACGGGAGCTTGTGCCAGCTGCACTACGTATACATCTTCGGCGACAGCGTCAGTAATCGAACCGGGTCGCGCTGACACCGTTGGGGGCAGGGCTGTGGTGGCGACGGCCACTGCGACGGCCACTGCGGCGGCAATGGCGACGGTCAGCGAAGACGCGCATCGGGCGCGCCTGATGATGCAAGTTGTCGACACTGGTTCCCTCCCCGCGTGATCGCCGGTGATAGGTCAACATATCGACCGATGAACAACCGAGCACGAGTAATTTCTACACTCGGGAAAGGGTTCCCACGGCGCTGTTGGCGTCGATCCATCGCTCGAGCACCGGACCCGACTCGAAGCTCGTGATGAGTGCGTAACGTGGCGCGGTGCCGTTGTGCACCACCACATGCCACAGCCGCTGCGTATCGACCACGAATCGGCTGCCTTTAAACAGCGGCACCCGACGCTCGGTCTCGGGGTCGGGCAGGCCCTCGGCGTTGTTGTCCATCAACAGCATGTAGCTGTCAGGGTTGTCGGTGAGTTCCACCCACGACCGCACCACCCAACCTTCCTGCTCGGGGTTGAAACGGTTGTTGTCGTCGCGATGGATCGACCGGATTGCCATCTCACGATCTTGCGGCTCCAGCCGAATGGTGCGAACCCGTCCGAAGTTGGCACCGACCGCATCGACATACTCTCGGATCGACGGTGCAACGTCGGCGTTCACCGTCCACTGCGCGTCTTTGTCCGTCTTGCCTTTGTCCCAGAAACCACGGCAGTCGAGTTCACCGTCGGCCGACGCAATCGGTGCAAAGTTCGTGTCGCCGCCCGACTTCCAATCCATGTACTCGAGTGCCAGGTACTCGGACTCTGGAATCTCACCGTTCAACGGGGCGAGTTCGACGACGCCCGTGTCGGCCAGCACCGGCATGCGGTAGTGGTTCGTCTCGAGCGGGATGTTGACGCTCCAGTGTTCCAGATTGGGCCAGAAGCTCATGCGGTCAGTCTAGGAATGGCAGGGGCTCCGGTGCACCATACGGGTGGTGCTAAGCGTCTGGACAGGTGGTGCTAAGCGTCTGGCAATGCGGGCGCCGTCGTCGCCGGCACACAGTCGATCAGCGCCACCCCACTGGGGATTTCGATCTGCACATCGGCTGGGATGTTGTTCGGATCGGGCAACACGGCGACGTTGAGTTCCACCAACTGGCTCAATGGCACACAGAACTTGGCGGCGATCTTGTTGAGATTGTCACCGGACTGAATGGTGTAGAAGTAGCGCGTGGTGTCGATCGTGGTGGGCGGCACGAATGTGGTCGTGGTGGTTCGGATGGGCGGCAACGTCTCGATCGACGTGGCGTAGTCGTCACCGCACGACGCGCTGACCACGGTCAACAGCAGTGCGGTGGCAGGAATGATGGCGAAGCGAGAGGGAGTGCGCATGGGGGGTCTGCCGTCGTCGTACGGTTGCCGAGAGCCTACGCCCCGTGTTGAGCCGACGGTGGCAGCGACGTCACTGCGAACCGGGCGAACAGTTCGGTGCGGAACCAGTCGCCGCTGCGTTCGAGTCGACTCGCTTCCCGGTGCGCCTCGTCTGATCGGTGGAACGACTCCACCGCTTCGGCGGAGTGCCATCGGCTGAACGTGCCGACCGGGCCGATCGGGGCTTCGCCGAACCCGAGCAGATCGATCAGGTCACGGCGCAGAACGGCCGAGTCGCTGACCAGTCGGCCCTGCCGAACGAACCATGGCCACGCGCGCATCCGTACGTTGGCACGGGTGATCACCGCGACTTCAGCTGGAACTTCCCCCGGTTCTGAGCTGTCTGCTGGGGTGACCTGATCGAGTATCGGCTCGCCGCCCCAGGTGCCGTAACCGCTGATGAGTCGCAACGCGAAGTGGTCAGCGGCAAGTTCTGGTGTGGTTCGGCGCGTCGCCCCAGCGTCGATGAATGCACTCAACGCATCATCGCTCTCCCACACTGCGCACACCGCAGTGCGGCGCGGGTCGGTCGACCAACCAGTGCTGGTACCCCGCGAGGTTCCGAGTACTCGGATGAAGGTGACGCCCCGCTGCCGACGGGCCCAGACCCGATCGGTCATGAGCCGACGAAGCCCAGACACCGCGCTGGGGTCGCGCAGTACGTGGAACGAGGCCGGACCGGTCATCGTCGGCAATGCTTACACGGATGCTGCCAGTTGTCAGGATCCTCGGTGCGGCGACTCTGGGATACACGATCGGGTGCCTGCCGGTCGCCAACTCGGTGGCGCGCCGCCACGGCGCTGCCGACCTTCGCACGGTTGGCGATCGCAACCCCGGCTACTGGAACGCTCACGAGCAGATCGGCGTTCGAGCGAGCGCGCCGATCTTCGCCGGCGACGTGGCGAAAGGCGCCGCAGCCGTTGTGTTGGCGCGATCCATGCGTGGGCCCTGGTGGGTGACGTACGTCGCCGGTGGCGCAGCGATGATCGGGCATGCCTTCCCAGCGTTCGACGGCTGGAGCGGCGGCCGCTCGGTGCTGACGTTCGTGGGCGCGGCAACGGCGTACGCCCCTCGGCCAGCGGCGATGAGCGTTGCCGCACTCGGAGCCACCTGGACGGCGACACACCGATTCGATGACGCGGCACGAGCAGGCGTCGCGGCCTTTCCTTTCATCCAGTGTGCGCTCGAAGGCCCGAAACGAACCGCCGCCAGCGGAGTGTTGATGAGCTTCATCGGCCTACGGTTCGCGCAAGCTCGGGCGGCCGCGCCATGTGCGTCGCATCGGCAGGGAGCCGATTGCGACCAACAGCCAAGCCAGGGAATCAGCGAAGGGTGACAACCAGTAGGCGGCGCGGGCGCCCAGGTTGTCAGCAGCCGTGGCGTAGGTGCGCCGGGTGCCGACGAGGGTGCCGAGCCTGCAGGCGATCGCGATCGCGTCCACGAGGTCCCCGCGACGTGCGGCCAACCGGAGCCAGGGAAGCGGCATCGTGCATGCGAGCACCGCCACGTCCACCAACCGCTGGGTTGGCGGGGTGACACTCGGGAGCCCGATCGATCGGCCCCAGCCGCGCCAGGTGTCGCCGAATCCCTCGTAGGCCCTCACCGACAAGAGTTCGTTCGCTTCGAGGAACGCAACCCGGTGACCGCGCCTGGCAACCAGCCGGGCGAACGCGACGTCTTCTTCCGATGCGCCGCGAGCTGCACCGAACCCGCCCGACCCGACGAACCAATCGCGCCGAAACACCATGCATTGTCCGTTTGCCAGTTGACGCCCCGGCGGCGGATCGACCCCTGGCCGACCGAACCGAAACACGAGCGTGGTGAGCATGCTGGGATGCAACCAAGCCATCCCCGCAGTCGGGCACTCGATCGCCGGAGCGAGAGTGAGGAGATCGATTTGGTCGGCAATGCACCGACCGACCGCTTCACGGGGCAACGACACGGCGGGTCGGGTGTCAGCATCGAGCGTGACGATCCACTGCCCCGTGGCTGCGCCAACGCCTTGCTCGACCGCCCACGCCTTACCCAACCATCCGCTGGGTACCGGCCCGGCATGCAGCACGCGCGCACCTCCCGTGTGGGCGACCGCCGCGGTGTCATCGGTGGAATCGTCGTCGACCACGATCACTTCCGCGATGTGTCCGGCGCCAGTCATTTCGGCAAGCGCTTCGAGCAGCGGGCCGATCCGAGCCGCCTCGTTTCGAGCTGGCACGACCACGGAGATCGATCTCTTGGTTTCGGTCGTCACGGTTGGCGAACCAACGGCCGGCGCTGCCGTTCCGCCGCGGCTCAGCGCCCGTAACACTGAGGCCAGCGACGCGATGCGTGCGATCAGCAACGCCGCCCGCAACGCTCTCACATCAAGCGTGTCGTTCGGCGACGAGGCCGGCGACGATGCGGGCACTGGTGGCGACCATGGGCAACCCGCCGCCGGGATGACTCGATCCGCCCACGAGGTACAGCCCCTCCACAGGACCGATGTTGCTGGGCCGTTGGAACGCAGCCTTCTTGCCGTTCGACGACGTGCCGTAGAGGGCGCCGTCGATTGCCCGGTAGCGCACCTCGAAGTCGGCCGGTACGAGCGTGCGGGTGAACTCGATACGCGACCGCAGGTCGACACCGCGCTCGGCGAGTCGGTTCAACACACTGGCGGTCATCAGCTTTCGATCGACACCGAACGCAGCTGGAAGGTTCACCAATATGTACCAATTCTCCGCACCATCTGGTGCCATCGATGGGTCGGTCACACTCGACACGCAGGCATAGATCGTCGGGTCGAGCGCAGCTTGGCGAGCTTCGAGTTGGCGGAACTCCATGCGGTCGTCGCGCGAGAACCACACGTTGTGATGAGCGATGTCGTCGGTGCGACCGGTCACCGCGGCGCAGATCACGAATGCACTCGTGGAGCGCGGGATGGTCTCGAGTTCCTTCACCACCTTGGGCATCGGCAACAGATCGCGATACAAGTGCATGGCATCGACGTTGGCGACGACGACGTCGGCCAGTTCGACTCCTCCGTCGGCCAGTTCGACGCCACCCACACGCCCAGCATCGATGAGGACGCGACCCACGTCGACCCCGGTGCGGATTTCGACGCCCATCGACAGCGCAAGGCGTTCCAACGCGTCACGCAACTGACCGAGGCCACCTCGCACGTGCCAACATCCGAACTCTCGCTCGATGTGGGCGATGCAGGCCAGCGTGGCTGGCACGCGATACGGCGACGAGCCCGAGTAGGTGGCGTACCGACCGATCATCTGCGCCAAGCGCGGGTCGCCGAAGTGCGCGGCCGCAGACTTCGCAAGTGTGCGGTTGCCGTCGATGCGCGCCAGATCGAGCGGATTGCGAAGCCGCCGAGCGAACGACCACGGCGAGCCCAGCGGCCCGACCATGAACGTCCGTTCGGCGGTGGCCCAGATGGTGGCGGCTCGACCGCTGAACCGGTCCCATTCTGCGCCGGACCCTGCAGCGAACGCATCGAGTTCTCGCCGGAATGCGTCGTCGTCGTCGTACACGTTGAGTACTGACCGGTCACCCCACACGTACCGGAACGGATGCTCGAGTCGCACGAGTCCCACCTCGGCTGCGAGCGACGAACCGTTCAGGGCGAACAGTTCTTCGTACAAGTGCGGCATCGTCAGCAATGTGGGCCCGAGTTCGAACGTGTAGCCGCTCTCTTGCAACGTTGCGACCTTGCCGCCGACGACCGGATTACGTTCCAGCACCTCGACGCGATGCCCGGCGGCGGCGAGCCGCACAGCGGTTGCCAGCCCGCCCATGCCGGCGCCGACGACGATCGCTTTCATGACCCGGCCACGAGACGCATGCCAGCGATAGCGGCCACGGGCAACATGGCTACCGACCCGGCGATCGCAACGAGATGATCATCGAAGAACGTTGCGAACGCTGCCGCCTCCATGACACCGACGGCGCCATACTGCGCGACGAGCGCTCCTGATGGACCACCAGCCGGGAGAACGACTTCGATGATCGCCATCACCACCAGCCCGGTCACCAGCCAACCGACGAAGTTGGTCACAGGGATGCCCCGGTAGCGGCCGTTGCGGCGCCAACTCCAATAGCCCTCTCGGGTCATCTGCGGGTCGAGAAACACATCCCATGCGGTCAATGCGAGCGCCCCGCCGACGATTCGCCGCAGCGCGGTGGACTGCGAGCCGAGCGCTACATGGGCGACCTCACGAGCTGGCACCGCCATGGAGAACCAAGCCAGCGGTACCGCCAAAGGAACGCCCGCCAATTGCGGTTGCAGGGTCGGCCGGTACTCGTAGCGACCAAAGGGTTTGCCCGTGCGCACGCCCACCCGCTCCACGGCAAACGCCGTCGTGACGGTGGAAATGATGGAGAGAGCGGTTCGCCACCGACCCCAGTGAGCACGGGCGGAACCAGCGGTGCTGTAGCCGAGCCCGGCAACCGTGAGCGGCGTGAGTGCCTTCCGGATCGTTCCGCCCTCAACAGCAAACGGTGTGATCAGCATCAGTCCGGCTGTGGCCCCCGCAGCCAAGATTCGATCCCGGCTCACAGCTTCGGCTCCACGGTGCAGAAACTAGCTCGGAGCTCGAAGGATGACGGCGACGCGCCTCAACGGACTCACTCGTGCGCGGCGGGTGAACACGTCATATCCGTGCCGTTCGATATCGCCGAGGATCGCCGCGTACATCCCCGCTGCCAGCAGCACACAGGCAGCCGATCGACCGTGAAGCTGCGCGATCCCCGGCTCTGCCGCCAGATAGAGCGCTCGGGCTCGAGCAACCTGGAACCGCATCAGTGCGACGAACTCGGGAGTGACCCGACGCGCATGCAATGCGGCATCAGCACCAAAGTACGCGATCTCATCGGCCGGAAGGTACACCCGACCGCGACACAAGTCTTCGCCGAGATCCCGCAGGAAGTTGGTGACCTGAAATGCCCGACCGAGCTCGCGTGCTGGCTCGCGGGCGGCTGCATCGTCATCTGGGCACAGAATCGGCAACATCATCTCGCCGATCACTGCGGCCGAGCCATCCATGTATTCCAGTAGGCCCGCCCAGTCCGCGAACGGCCTGTGCTCGAGATCGCACTCCATGGCCGCAAAGAATCGATCGAACGGTGCCATGCCCAGATCGAACCGTTGGATCGTGTCGATCGTGGCAGCGAGCAGCGGATGGGTCGAGCCACCCCGAGAGAAATCGGCCGCGAACCTTCGACGCATGTTGTCGAGCGCCTCGTGGCGACGCCCCGCCCACTCCGGTTCGTCGACGATGTCATCGGCGTATCGGGCGAACGCGTACAGAGCCGACACGTGGCGACGTGATTGGGCGGGTAACAGATTGGTCGCTCGGTAAAACGTGCGGCCGTGCCAGCGGTGCACACGTCGACACTGGGCGTACGCACGTTCCAGGTGAAACCGGTCGTCGTTCATACGGTTGTCGTTCACCCCGTCGCCGTTCACCCCGTCAACGTTCACCAGCGAACGGTGGCGGTTGCCCTGGCGTACTGCTCGACGCGGTCGGCCGCGAGCTTTCCTGAAATCAGCACCATCGGGACACCGACTCCGGGAGAGGTTCCCGACCCGACGAACACCAGGCCCGGCACGCGGCTGTCGACATTCCGCGGACGGAACGGGCCGGACTGTCGGAGGGTGTGGGCAAGCGAGAACGGTGTGCCCCGGTGCAGGCCGACCGACTCCCAGTCGAGTGGGTCATAGAACCGCTCGACCGCGACATCGACGTTGTAGCCGAGGAAGTCGATCCGCTTTCGAAGATCAGACGAATACTCTTCGCGCCGCTTCGACCAGTCGATCTTGCCGCCCAGATTCGGCATCATCTCGAGTGCGTAGAGCGAGGAATGACCGGCGGGAACGGTGCCATGATCACTCGCAACCGACACGAACAACGACGGATCGCTCATGCGGACTCCGCGCTTGGTGACGTCGTCGAGGGCACGCTTCCACTGGCTCCCAAAGTGCAGATTGTGTCGAGCGGCAGCTTCTGGTGGCGGCCCCTTGACCCCCGCAACCCACAACAGACAGGACGGCGAATACTCACCACGGCGCGCCATGCGAGGAGGCTCGACACCCCCGAGCAGAGTGCTGTACGCCACCGGCAGATCGGCGTTGCACACCACCGCGTCGAAGGCCACCCGGGTGGAACCAGCGATTTCGACTCCGGTGACCGAATCGTCGGCACCGCGCATGATGCGCGAGATGGGGTTGCCATATCGAATCTCGCATCCGGCGTCGACTACTGCTTTGGCGAGTGCCCGCGACACGCTGTGCATGCCGCCCGGCGCAGCAAACACACCCTCGATCGAATCCATGTAGGTGATGACCGAAAACAGGGCGAGAGCGTGGTGGGGGGCGACGCCGGCGTACATCGATTGGAACGAAAACAGCCGTTGCAACCGGTCGTCGTCGAAGAACGAGTCGACCTTCCGACTCAGATTTCCGAAGGCCCCGAGTCGTGCCAGCTTGATCGCTGCGTTCCACGGCTTGATGAGGTCGGTGAACGAGTCGTAGTTGGTGTCGATGTAGTTCGGCATCTCGAGCCGGTACAACTCGGTCACCCAATCACAGAACTCGCTGAACCCTTCAGCCTCAACGGGCCCAGCGACCTCACGGATCTCGGCCGCCATCGCCTCGCGACCGTGCCGCAAGTGGATGGTGGAGCCATCCTGGAACGTCGCCCGATACATCGGGTCGACGCGATCGAGCGTGAGGTAGTCGGCCATGTCTTTTCCGGCGGCTTCGAAGGTGTCGCTGAGCATGCGCGGCATCGTGAGCACGGTCGGGCCGTTGTCGAGCGCGAAGCCTGCCTCTTTCAACACGCCAGCGCGTCCGCCCGGAACGTACTCCCGCTCGTACATGGTGACCTGATGGCCCCGGCCGACCAACCGCGCCGCTGCCGACAGCCCGCCGAGACCGGCACCAACGACGGCGACGCGCACGTCAGCTGTCTCGCTGAGTCACAAAGGCGGCGAGGGCAACCAACTCGTCGTGCGCTCCGCCCTCGAGGTGCAGACGGTCGAGCGCTTCGACTGCTGCGTCGGCGCGCGAAACGATCGTTGCTTCCAGGCTGGCGAGCGCTCCGGTGTCGACGATGATCTGCTGGATGTCTGCCACGTCGGCATCGTTGAGCTCTCGCCGACCCACATGAGCGAGCACCTCGCGTTGTGGCGCGGTGGCCGCCTCGACCGCGCGTGCCAGCAACGGGGTGGGCTTGCCCTCCCGAAGATCTCCGCCCACCGGTTTGCCGGTGGCGGCCGTGTCGCCGAATGCGCCCATGACGTCGTCGCGCATCTGGAAGGCATCGCCCAGCGGAAGGCCGTAGGCACTCAGAAACGGTGCGACCGTGTCGAATCGTTCGGGCGCGGCAAGCGCCGCACCCAGGTGTAGGGGACGTTCGATCGTGTACTTGCCCGACTTGTATCGGCAGATCAACTCGGCTTGGGCGACGGACCGTACGCCGCGCACCGATCCCAAGATGTCGAGCACTTGGCCAACGTTGAGTTCGATGCGAAGTTCGTTCCAGATCCGCCAGGCCGTCGGGTTGGCCTCGGCCAACATCATGTCGGAATAGACGAAGGCGAGGTCGCCGATGAGGATGGCAACACCCTCGCCGAAACGACGGGCCTCTCCAGCCCAATCAGACTCTGCATGCTTGCGGGTGAACACGGTGTGGGTGGTGGTACGGCCCCGACGTGAATCCGCGTCGTCCATCACGTCATCGTGGAACAACGCAAACGCATGCATCAGCTCGAACGCAGCGCCGGCGTCGGTGATGATCGCGTCGTCGGTGCTGCCCCCGAGACCGACGTAACCCCACAGACAGAACGCTGGTCGGAGGCGCTTGCCGCCGGTGAGCACCAGCCGGCCAATCTCCGCCATGGGTTCGGTGAGGTCGGCATCGAGTGCACTCCACCGCGCGGATTCCGCCGAAAGGAACTCTTCGATCCGCGCCTCGACTCGGTCGGCGATGAGTCGCAAGCTGGCAGGAGCGGCGGCGGACACGTTGGGGAGGCTAGTGGCGCTGAGTCCTCACTCGTCTTCGGTTTCGGCGGGCGCTAGTCCGGCGACCACCGAATCGATCTGCAGACGCGCCCCGCCGATACGGTCGCGGCAGAAGGCGATGAGGAGTGCCGCCCGAGCCACCCGATCGGCGAGACGGTCGACGTCGACATCGCTGGCTTCGAGTTCGCGCAAGATCGCGTCGAGTTCGGCGAGCGCGGCGGCATAGCCAATGGGTTCGTCCGGTGCAGTCATGGGTTCGTTCCTTCGATTCGGCTGGTGATGGCGCCATCGGCGACCTGAGTGATGAGCAACCCGCCCGGAGCGACATCGCTGACGGACCGCACGATGTTGCCGCGCTCGTCGCGTGAAATTGCCCATCCGCGCCGCAGCAGGTTGACCGGATCGAGGAGCGACATCCGTGCGGCGAGTTGTTCGAGGTGGCGTTCTTCAGTGGCCAGCAGGTGTGCAGGCTTTCGGGTGATGGTCGCCGTTGCGGCGGCAAGGTCACGCTCGGCGCTGTCGAGCGCACGTGATACGCCATGCACCAGCCGGTCGCTACGGGCAACGAGGCGCTCGTCGGCGCGGGCAACGGCAGTTCGCGTGTGCCGCGCGATGCGTTGCGCCCGTTCAGCGAGGCGATCCTGGGCGGTCGCCAGCCCTCGATCACCAACGACGACGACCGATTCCCATCGGGCTTCGGCGCTGCTGCGGAAGGAGGCGACCAATTCGACCAGCAGGGCGGCGCACGCCGTGGGTGTCTTCACTGCGGTGTGTGCCACTTCGTCGGCCACGCTGCGGTCCACCTCGTGACCGAGCCCGGTGACGATTGGCACCGAGCTGGTGGCGATGGCAAGTGCGATGGGTTCGGCGTCGAACGTGGCGAGTTCGTTGCGTGCTCCGCCGCCCCGGATGACGACGATGCAATCGAGCGGCACATGGAGATCGGCCCGCCGTGTCAGCGTGCGGATCGCGGCGGCGACGGAGAGCTCTGCACCGTCACCCTGCACGCGCGTGTCGCACACGGCCAGAACAAACCCGAAACCGCTTCGTTCGATCTCGTCGTGGAAGTCGTGCCAGGCAGCCGTTCCGACACTGGCGACCACTCCGACTTTGAGCGGCACGAGGGGGAACTCATGTCGCTTGTTGGCGTCGATGAGCCCTGATGCGACGAGCTTGCGAATGACCTGGTCGCGTGCCTGCGACAATTCGCCGAGGGTGAAGCGCGGATCGATGCCCGCCATCTTCAGACCCAATCGACCGGTGGGCGCGTAGAAGTCGAGCTCACCGAAGATGCGCACCTTCATGCCATTGCTGAGGTCCAGCCGATTCTTCTTGAGCACTGGCGTGAGCCGACGCAGCATGGGCGCGAACAACGACACGTTCAGGACCGCTTTGCCGTCTTCGGTGTGCTCGACGAGCGTGAAGTAGACGTGCGGCCCGCTGCGTCGGAACCCATCGATCTCGCCACGCACCCACACGCCGTCGAAGAACGCGCTGCGCAACTTGTCGTTGATGACCTCGGCCAGCTCCCCGACCGAATAGGTCGGGTTGCCCGCTTCATCGTTGGGCTCTGCCTCCCAATCTGGATCGGCGCGCTCGAAGTCGAAGGACGGCTGGCTCATCGGTCTCCGACTCTACGAGGCCCCTCAGGCGCCGAGACGACGAACATTCGCCGGAGTGACGTCATCATCGTCGTCGTCGCTGCTGGAAACAGCAGCAAACCCGCTGAACAGTTCGCCGTCGATCGGCAGCTTGCGCTCGCGCCGAATCGCGTCGAGTTCGAGCAGAGGCTTGTCGAGCGCCCGCTTTCGTGGGCCGACGAGCTCGGCGAACTGGCGATCGAGCAGGTCGAACTTTCCCTTCACTTTGTCGAGCTGGTCGTTGTACTTCTGCCATTGGGTACCGAACTTGCCGATCAGCGCCAGGATCTCGTCGCTGGTCTGCTCGACCATGAAGTTGTCGTACGCCTGACGGATGACGCCCAGGAACGCGAACAGCGTGAGCGGCGAGCACATGACGACACGCTGTTCCATCGCATGATCGAGGAGCGCTGGGTCGTTCTCGTGTATGAACCCGGTGAGCTGTTCGTTGGGAAGAAACAACAACACGTAGTCGACCGACTCGCGGGCGGAGGTGCGGGCATAGTCGCGCTGCGCCAGTTCCTTCACCCGCGCTCGCACGTCACGCAAGAACTCGGCTCGATGAGCGGAGCGTTCAGCGTCGCTGCCCGCTTCGAGATATCGCAGGTACGCGGCCATCGGAAACTTCACGTCCATGTAGAGCTCATGGCCCTTGGGGAGTGGGAAGGTGAAGTCGGGCCGGCCGGTGGACCCAGCGATCTGCGTCTGCTTCACGTAGTTGACGTTTTCGATGAACCCGGCGAGCCGGAGTACGTCTTCGGCCATGCGCTCGCCCCACTGGCCGCGGCTGGCTGAACTGGCCATCGCCTCACGCAGGGAACGAGCCGACTCTGACAGGTGTTGAGTGATCTCGGCGTGGCTGCGCAGCGACTGGCCGACCTCGCCGAACTTCTCGGCACTGGTCTGAGCCAGCGACGCGACTGCTTCGCCGAGCTTGCTCAGCTCACCGCGCATTTCCTCGTGAACCTGCGCGAGCCGCGAGTCGATGACGTCTTTCTTTGCATCGAGTTCTGCGGTGGAGGCAGTGCGAGCTTGGTCGGCGGCAGCTCCGAGCTGCTCGCGATTCATCGCCGTGGCCTGTTCCAACGCCGCCCGCATCATCTGCGCTTGCTCGGCGGCGGACTGTTGTCGCATCTCGCCCAACGCCGAGTGCATGGCTGCTCGCACCACATCGTCGAACGGAACATCGGCCTCGGCCATGGTTGCCTCGCGTTGTGCCGACTCGAATCGGCGACGGGTTGCCTCGACGGCGACCAGCGCGGCAACGGCCGCAACGGCCACGACCAGCAAGATGAGCAACACGATGTCCATGCCCACCATCATGGACGGGGGGTGCCACAGAGTTCGCGGACCCCAACCGTTCGACCCCTCCAGGTCAGGTCGTCAGCTCCATGGCCGTTCGTCCTTGATGAACCGGTCGCGCTGCCACCAGCGTCCGCTGAATCGCCAGGTGAGCGTGCGATCGGCTGACTCTTCGGCCGGCAGGTACGGCTTGGGCCAGAGCGCTTCAGTGGCAGCGATGATCGCCACCGCTTCTTCGGGCGTTGGTGCCGGGGAAACGGAGTGGAAATTCGAAGAGGCCGGCACGACTGACAAGTTAGTCAGCCGAGCCGGCCCCGCCGGAATCGCCACCCGGAGTCGAGCGGAGATCAGGTGTTCTTGATGGCCCGGGTACCAACGACCATGTCGCTGAACGTGCGCTTCTCTCCATCCCACAACGGCCAGAGATACCCCAGGTAGCAAGGGATACCGTCGAGAATCCGGGCGAAGAACCGCCCGACGGCGCGGCCAGTACCGATGGGCTGGCCGGTCTGGGCGTCGAGAATCTGGTACCCCATCACCTTGCGGCCCCAGGTGGCACCCTTGCCCAGCTTCTTGCAGTACAGCACGAGATAGACGACCGCCCCGATGAGATACAGAAGTATGGCGATCCCGGCCGTGGTACCCGTGGGCTGGTCACACAGGTAGCGCTCACCGTCGATGGTGCACGGTGCGACCTCGGAGGGTCCGGCAACCAGTACCACGAACCCAGGCACCGCGAACAACGCGCCGATGATGCCGTCGATGATGGTGGCCACGACACGTTGAAACCAGCCTGCGTAGTTCTTGGGTGGCGCCCCGAATCCGGTCGGCATGCCGTAGTTCGGCACACCGCTGAAACCACCCGGAGGTGGTGGAACCGACGAGGGCGGCGGCGGGGGCGGCACCGCAGCGTGTGGCGGCGGGGGCGGCGGGGGCGGAGGTACCGCGCCGGGCGGTGGAGGAGGAACGTTCGTCACCCAGAGAGTCTGTCAGACGCCGACGAGCCCCAAGTTGCTCTTGGCGTCAGAGGGGGACGTTGCCGTGTTTGCGCTGCGGGAGGTCTTCGCGCTTGGTGCGCAGCACCCGAAGACCAGCGACGATCTTGCGCCGGGTTTCGGCGGGGTCGATCACGTCGTCGATGAAGCCGCGTTCGGCCGCCGCGTACGGGTTGGCATACCGCTCGGTGTACTCCTCGACCAGTTCGGCGCGCCGTGCCACCGGGTCGGCCGCCTGCTGCAGCTCGCGCCGGTACACGATTTCCACTGCTCCGTTCGGGCCCATCACCGCGAGTTCGGCCGACGGCCAGGCGAAGGCCAAGTCGGAGCCGATGGACTTCGAGTCCATGACCACGTACGCACCGCCATAGGCCTTTCGGGTGATGATCGAGATGCGCGGCACCGTGGCCTCGCAGTAGGCGTACAGCAACTTGGCGCCGTGGCGGATGATGCCGCCGTACTCCTGGTCGACCCCGGGCAGAAAGCCGGGCACGTCGACGAAGGTGAGAAGCGGGATGTTGAATGCGTCGCAGGTGCGCACGAACCGGGCGGCCTTTTCGGCCGACTCGATGTCGAGCACACCGGCCAGGATCATCGGCTGGTTGCCAACAATTCCCACAGGGTGACCCTCGACTCGCGCAAATCCGCACAAGATCGACTTGGCCCAGTGCGGGAAATATTCGAAGAATTCACCGTCGTCGACCACTGCAGCGACGACCTTGTGCATGTCGTACGGCAGGTTCGGGCTGTCGGGGAGAACTTCGTTGAGTTCCGGGCACAGCCGGTCCGGGTCGTCGGCGGCGGCCGTTGCATCCACCGGTGGACGTTCGAGGTTGTTCGACGGCAGGAAGCCGAGCAAGAAGCGCACGTCGTCGAGACAGGCCTTCTCGTCGTCGGAGACAAACGTGGCAACACCCGACTTGGCGGCGTGCGACATGGCGCCACCGAGTTCTTCCAGCGTGACGTCTTCTCCGGTGACCGTCTTCACCACGTCTGGCCCGGTGATGAACATGTGAGACGACTCGCGGACCATGAAGATGAAGTCGGTCATGGCTGGCGAGTACACCGCACCACCCGCGCACGGCCCGAGGATCACCGAGATCTGAGGGATGACGCCCGACGATTGCACGTTGCGGTGGAAGATGCCGCCATAGCTGGCGAGGCTGACCACACCCTCTTGAATACGCGCACCTGCACCGTCGTTGAGACCGACCAGTGGGGATCCAGTCTTCAGCGCAAGGTCCATCACCTTGTGGATCTTCTCGGCGAACACCTCGCCGAGCGCCCCGCCGAAGACGGTGAAGTCTTGGCTGAACAAGAAAACCTTGCGACCGTCGACGGTGCCCCAGCCGGTGATCACACCATCGGTGTACGGCCGTTCGTCCAGACCGGCATCGTGGGCACGGTGGCGGGCGAGCATGTCGAGTTCGTGGAAACTGCCATCGTCGAGGAAGTACTCGATGCGCTCGCGGGCCAACATCTTGCCCTTGGCGTGTTGGCGTTCGACCGACCGATCCGACCCGGCGTGCAATGCAGCCTCTTTGCGGGCCAGCAGGTCACTCAACTTCTCTTGCATCGATGTCACGAGGGGAACGGTAGTTCGTGACCCCCGGCGCGTCCCCAACGACGAATTCGGCTGCCCTCAACCGCCTGGCTGACCAATGGCCTGAATGAGCGCCGAGAACCCGGCGTGTTGCACGTCGAGCATTCTCGGGGTGGCGTCGAAGCTGGCGATTTCCACCAGCATTGACGGTACGCCTGCAACCAACGCACTCCACGATTCGCCACCTCCGTGCTGCGTGACGTTCTGACGCACCCGCAGACCGGTGGCACCGGACCACGCCTGAGCAAATCGAGGATCCGTCGCACCGATCGCTGCGACGTAGCCCAGCGGTTGGTGCACCCACACGACCAGGTCGACGAGTGGAACGACTGCCATCAACGCCTGGGTCTCCGGCATGTCGGCCGGCGCTACCCCACCGTCGTAGGGTGCCCACTCCCACGGAAAGTCGCGGTTGAGGTCGGCGCCGGCCTCGTTGTAGCGCGAGTCGGCCGCCCATCCGTCCGGGTTTGCGCAGGGCACGACGGAGCACTCGATGTCGTCGGGAATCTGGGTGGCGAGCAACCGGTAGCCCAACGGCACTGTGAGAGGTTCGTTGCCGTGGATGCCACAGATCACGAGCAACCGAAACCTCGGGGCGGCTCGCTGCATCGAGTAGAGGGGAATCGGTCGGCCACCCGCCGACGTTCCGATGTTGATCTCGGTCCAGCCGATCGGCACGGGATCAAGTGGCAGCCGCGGAACAGCGCCGGCTATCGGCGTTGGATACCCACCGACCGTGGGACCCTGCGAGGGCGGAGGCGGCTCCGGTGTCCCGCCGGGAGATGTTGGTGACGGAGCTGTTGTAGACGTCGTCGTCGGGGCAGGTGCCAGCCTGGTCGTCGTGGTGGGGGTGGTCGTGGTGGGGCTGGTCGTGGTGGAGGTTGTCGTGGTGGAGGTTGTCGTGGTGGAGGAGGGCAACCGGCGCTGTTGCCACCAACCGGGTCGCAGGATCGGCGGGCGAGTGGCGGCAGCGATCGAACCTCGGGCTGCAAGTGCTACCGCCACGATCGCGCCACCTCGCAGCAGCCCACGTCGACCCAACCGCCCGGAAGTCACCACTCCATGATCGCATCCGCGGTGGTCGCGTGGGCCGCGGAGGCCAAGATTGGGGCACACTGGTCTGCATGTCGAGAGCGACCGCCACGCCGAGAGTGGTTCGAGTAGCGGCCGCACAGTTGGGCCCGATTCAACGGGAGGACGACCGGGCGTCGGTGGTCCACCGCTTACTGGTGTTGCTACGCGAAGCAGCTTCGGCCGGGTGCGAATTGGTTGTGTACCCGGAACTGGCACTCACCACGTTCTTCCCGCGCTGGTTCGTCGACGACATTTCCGAGTTCGATCACTTCTACGAGACGGAGATGCCCAACGCCGCAACCCAACCGCTGTTCGACGAAGCTCGTCGTCTCGGCGTGGGATTCTGCCTCGGCTACGCGTTGATCGAACAAACCGGCGATGGTCGCGACGCTCACCGATGGAACGTACAAACGCTGGTGGAGCGCGACGGATCGACCGTGGCGACCTTCAAGAAGGTGCACATTCCCGGTCATGCCGAACACGACGCTGCCCGACCGTTTCAACACGCCGAGCGTTACTACTTCGAACCATCGCCGGACGGCTTCGGCGTGTGGGAAGCGTTCGGCGCCAAGGTGGGCATGATGATCTGCAATGACCGGCGTTGGCCCGAGTCGTATCGCGAGATGGGCCTGCAAGGTGTGGAGCTGATCCTGTGCGGTTACAACACACCGATCCACTACGTACCCGACCCGAGCCAAGACGCGTTGCAGGGATTCCACAATGGTCTCGTCATGCAGTCGGGTGCGTATCAGAACGGCACGTTCGTCGTGGGCGTCGCCAAGAGTGGAGTGGAAGAGGGCGTGCCGCTGCTCGGCGAGAGCCAGATCATCGCACCGTCAGGCGAGGTGCTCGCCAAGACACTCACCGACGGTGACGAGGTGGTGTGGGCCGATTGCGATCTCGGCTGGTGCAAGCAATACACCGGCACGCTGTTCAACATGAGCTACTACCGACGCCCCGAGGTCTACACCCACCTCATCACCCGCCGCGGCCCTCACGACTGATGCCAGAGGGCGACACCATCGAAGCGCTGGCGGGGCGGATCGGTCGGCGTTTCGCTGGCCAGCGTGTCGCCCGATCGGTCACGCGCGATCCTCGACTCACTCGGCTCGACCTCGCGGGCGCCGTGCTCACCGAAGCAGTGGCCACCGGCAAGCATCTGCTGCTGCGATTCGATTCAGGTATCACCGTGCATGCCCATCTGTTGATGGACGGACGGTTCGATGTCGGATCGGCATCGAAAGCTCCGGAGTGGAAACGCCGATTGGAGCTGTGGTTCCCGAACGGCCGCCTCACT
>JBBREA010000005.1:0-47366 GCA_038203385.1 Acidimicrobiales bacterium
TTTGCCTGCGCAGCGTTGCTGCTGGCGGTGGCAGCCTGCGACAGCGGAGAAGACACGGCGGCAACAACCGCGGTGGTCACCGTGGCTTCAACGTTGACCGAGACGCCGCCATCGACCACGACCGTCGCCACGACGTCCCCGATAACAACAGCGGTCGCCACGACGGTGTCACCAACGACGACACCAGCAGACACAGCCTCTCCGACCACGACCCCAGGAGACGAAGAGTCCGCCAAAGCAGCAGTGATAGCCGCCGCAGTTGAGGCCAAAGAAGCATTCTGGGCTGCCCGCCAGGATCCGACTAACGTCGACCTCATCGAGCGGCTTCGGGCTTCGCTCGAAGGTGAGGCCGCGACCTACCAGCTCGGGCTGATCGCCGAAGGAATCGCCGCTGGCGAACGGACGCAGCCTCACCCCGAGGTTCCGTCCACCTACCACGTAGCTAGCGACTCGATCGTCGTGGACCTGACGCAAGGAACGGCGTCCCTGACTTCATGTGAGATCAACTCTTGGGTTCTTGTCCTGGACACTGGTGATGGAGGTCCTGCGCTGGTCTTAGACGACCTGATCTACAAGTACACCGCAACCGAGGAGTTCGCAGTGGTTGGCGAGGGGTGGCGAAATGTCGGCGGTGCCCAACTCACGGCCTCGGTGTGGGATGGAACACCATGCGACGACTGATTGTCATCCTCGGTGCCATCGTTGTCCTGCTGGTTTTCCCAACGGCGAACCAGCGTGCCACCGCGGGCGACGGCCACACGATCTCACCGACGACTACGACTGTTCCGGATCCTTCTGTGGGGGCTTCGGTTTCTACTTTGGTGGCTGGGTCGCCGGGTGGGGGGTCTGATGGGTCTGGTACTGGAACAGGGACCACGGTGCCTTCTTGCTTTTACCGGGATTCGGTGTCGTCCCAGGCCGCCGTCGACCTGTCGAACGACCTGCTGATGGAGTATGCGATCGCAAATCTTCTAGTCGCCGCCCCCGGCGACACGGTCACTGTGACGATCGTGTCGTTCGTCTTCAACGGCGCTCTCCATAAGTTCGACGTTGCGGCGGGCGCCTTTCAGAAACGGCAGTACCGGGTGTGCCCGCCGGGAGCTCCGGTCACGGGACTATCGAGTCGATGGGTGACTGTCACCGTGGATCCTGATCCGGTGGCGGAGCTGTCCGATCAAGTGTTGTCGGCTACGGCGACCAAGGCGTTGGTGCCGTTGCCTTCGGCGATCAACCCGCCCGCTCGGGTGTCCGCCAACCTCGGGCTGTGGCTGGCGGTCGACCCCGGCCGGGCTGCCGCAACGGTTCGGGCTGAGTTGAGCCCGACGGTGTGGATGCAAACCACAGCTACCTTGGTGTCGACCCGTTGGGCCATGGGCAACGGTGACGTGGTCACCTGTGCCGGTGGTGGCACGCCGATTCCACAGTCGTCGTTGAACGAAGTGCAGCAGAGCCCCACGTGCGGATACACGTACACGTCAGTCGATGATCTGGGCCCGTTGACCATCTCGATCACCGGTGTGTACGAGGTGTCGTGGGTGGCATCGAACGGTGTGGCCGGCACCTTCCCGGCGATCACCACCAACCCGACGGTGATCCCCTACGAGATGTACGAAATCCAAACCGTCGGCGGCCGCACCTCCCCCTGACGTTCCCGTTGAGCAAGAGTCAGCTCGACGAGCATGTCAGACGGAGCCCTCGGATGCACTCGATCGCATCGACATCGACGTCGGCATCGACATCGACGTCGGCATCGGCATCGACGTCGGCATCGACATCCGCATCGACATCCGCATCGACATCGACATCGACATCGACATCCGCATCGACATCGACATCGACATCGGCATCGGCATCGGCATCGACATCGACATCGACATCGACATCGGTCTCCGCCTTGCGTTCGGCCGGCCCTAGTAGCCGAAGGCTTTCCTGTGCGGGCTATTCTGCGCGCACGTTGACTGTTTGGATGTTGCCATGACCACCCTTGCCGACTGCTGGGAACGAGACGCCGCCGACCCGCTGCGCTCCTTGCGTGACTTGTTCACCATCCCCGCCGACGTGATCTACCTCGACGGCAACTCGCTCGGCGTCATGCCCGCCACAGCGCCCGCACGCGTCGCCGCCGCGGTGACCGAAGAGTGGGGTACGCAGCTCATCCGCGCCTGGAACGAGTGTGGCTGGTTCGACCTGCCGCAACGTTTGGGCGACAAGCTTGCCGGCTTGGTCGGCGCACGTCCGGGCGAGCTGGTGTGCACCGACTCCACCTCGGTCAACCTGTTCAAAGTGCTCAGCGCGGCCTTGAAGATGGCGGCCGAAGATTCACCGGACCGCCGACTGCTCGTCAGCGAACGCAGCAACTTCCCGACCGACCTCTACATCGCCGAAGGTCTGTGTCGCGACCGCGGGTACACCCTGCATCTGGTCGACGACACCAGCGAGATCGTTGCGCTGCTGCCCCACACGGCGGTGCTGATGCTCACTCACGTGAACTACCGCACCGGTGCCATGCACGACATGGCCGCCGTCACCACTGCGGCGCATGACGCAGGCGCACTCGCGGTCTGGGATCTCGCCCACAGTGCCGGCGCCGTGCCCGTCGACCTGCACGCCGGCGGCGCCGACTTCGCCGTCGGCTGCGGCTACAAGTACCTCAACGGAGGGCCGGGCGCTCCCGCTTTCGTGTGGGTGCACCCGAGCCATGCGGAACGTTTCTGGCAACCGCTGTCGGGCTGGTGGGGCCACACGGCACCGTTCGCCTTCACCCCCGACTACCAGCCGGCGCCCGGCATCGCCCGCTATCTGTGCGGCACCCAACCGATCCTCAGCCTCACCGTTCTGGAATGCGGGCTCGACACCGTGCTCGCCGCCGAGCCGCTGGGTGGCATGTCAGCGCTGCGCAGCAAATCGCTGGAGCTGACCGACCTGTTCATCGAGTTGGTGGAGGAGCGGTGCGCAGGCCACGGGCTGTCGTTGATCACGCCGCGCGATCACGCAGAGCGCGGGTCGCAGGTGTGTCTGTCGCGCGACGAGGGCGCCTATGCGATCATGCAAGCCCTGATCGCCCGCGGCGTGATCGGCGACTACCGGGCCGGTGACGCGCAGACGCCCGACATCCTGCGGTTCGGTTTCACACCGCTCTACCTCGGCTTCGAAGAGGTGTGGAACGCCGTCGAACACGTGCGCCAAGTGCTGACGACCGAAGAGTGGCGTCGCCCCGAGTTCAACCAGAAGCAAGCGGTGACGTGATGTCGCAACCGGGCGACGGCCAGCCCGAGTCCATCGTTCACGAGGAAAATGCTCAGCTCGACTTCAGCGAATCCATGAGCTACAGCGACTACCTCCACCTCGACGACATCCTCAACGCGCAGCATCCGCTCTCACCTGCGCACGACGAGATGCTGTTCATCGTGCAGCACCAGACCAGCGAACTCTGGATGAAGCTGTTGCTGCACGAGCTGCAAGCCGCCATCCACGCCGTGGAGTGGGACCATCACGCCGACGCGTTCAAGACACTGGCGCGCGTCTCGCGCATCATGGAGCAGCTGGTCAGCGCGTGGACCGTGCTGTCGACCATGACCCCGCCCGAATACAGCGCCATGCGGCCATTCCTGGCGAACTCGAGCGGCTTCCAGAGCGCCCAGTACCGGTGCATCGAATTCTCGCTGGGCAACAAGAACGCCGCCATGCTCAAGCCGCACGAGCACCGGCCGGATCTGTTGGCCCAGGTCGACGCCGCATACCGTGCACCCTCGCTGTACGACGAAGCGCTGCGCCTGCTTGCCCGCCAAGGCCTGGTGATTCCCGCCGACCACCTCAACCGCGACTGGACCCAACCGTACGTGGCCAGCCCCAAAGTCGAGGCGGCGTGGGCTGTGGTCTACGGCGACCCGCAACATTATTGGAACTTGTACCAGCTCGGCGAAAAGCTGGCCGACATCGAAGACGCCTTCCGTCTCTGGCGTTTCCGCCACGTGACGACGGTGGAGCGCGTGATCGGCTTCAAGCGCGGCACGGGCGGAACCGGCGGCGTCAGCTACCTGCGCAAGATGCTCGACGTGGTGCTGTTCCCAGAGATCTGGTCAGTACGAACAGCGCTGTAGCGGCGCGATGGTGCTCCGGCGATGCTGTGACACCCGAGTGGGATCGTTGGTCCGACCGGCTTCCCCTCCACTGCAATCCAGAGGAGGCGAATCAAGACGGTCGACGACCGCACACGACTGAACTCGCATCGCAGGCCGCCGCCGTCACCATCGCCCGACTCGTGCTGTAACTGCCCCGAGCGCAGGCGCGAGGATGAACCATGACTGATCCCACCTCGGAGCTCTTGCTCAACCACCCCAGCGGTGATGACGACAACCAGAACGACGAGTTCGACGTGATCGTGCTGGGCGCCGGATCCACCGGAACGAACGTCGCCGGCTATGCCCGCGAGCACGGGCTCTCCGTGGCGGTGATCGAATCCGAACGGGTGGGCGGCGACTGCTCGTACTGGGCATGCATGCCGAGCAAGGCCCTGCTCGGCCCGGTGCACGCCCTCGCTGCAGCCCGCAGATTTCCCGGCAGCGACGCAGCCGTCGCCGGTCATATCGACCCACGCGCCGTGTTCGACCGGCGCGACGACATCGTCTCCCACTTCGACGACAGCGACCAGGTCGAATGGCTCGACTCGATCGACGCCACGCTCATTCGCGGCCAGGGGCGCCTCAATGGCGAGCAGCGCGTCACCGTCACCGGCGACGACGGGCGCGTGCGTTACCTCACGGCGAACCGAGCCGTCGTCATCGCCACCGGATCACGTGCGGCAGCGCCCCCGATCGACGGCCTCGACGATGCGAACGCGTGGAACAGCCGCCACGCCACGTCTGCCTCTGACGTTCCACCGCACTTGGCAATCCTGGGTGGGGGAGTCGTCGGGTGCGAGATGGCTCAGGCCTATCGCGGTCTCGGCGCCGACGTCACCATCGTGGAAACGTCGGCGCGCCTGCTGAACAAGTACGAACCGTGGGTCGGCGACATCATCCAAGAGGTCTTCACCAACGACGGCATCGACGTGATGGTCAGCGCGTCGGCGGAGCGAGTGATTCGTGAACCCGACGGAACGCTCAGCATCACCATCTCGGCCCAGCCGACCCCGGGAGACGGCGACGGCGATGGCGAAACCCACACGATCACCGCCGACGAGTTGCTCGTTGCCGCCGGCCGCACCGCCAACACCGACGACATCGGCCTCGACACGATCGGCCTGCAACCCGAAGCGTTGATGCGTGGCAGCTACCTGGAAGTGGACGACCGCATGGCCGTCACCGCAGTGGACGGTGACTGGCTGTTCGCCGCCGGTGACGTGAACGGGCGCGCCCTGCTCACCCACCAAGGCAAGTACCAAGCGCGGATCCTGGGCGACGTGTTGGGCGGCGTCGACGTCACCGCCTGGGCCGACCACGGGGCTGTACCGCAAGTGGTGTTCACCCACCCCGAGGTGGCGTCGATCGGCCGTACCAGCGTGAACGGAGACGGCGATGGCGATGACGGCGACTTCGAGTTCATCACCGTCGAACTCGGCTCGGTCGCGGCAGCAACGCTCGCCAACGAGCAGCGCGGGAAAGCCTCGATCACCATCGACCGGAAGCGCAACGTCATCGTCGGCGCCACGTTCGTCGGCCCGGGTGTGGGCGAACTGCTGCATTCCGCCACCGTCGCCATCGTCGGCGAGGTAACCATCGACAAGCTGTGGCACGCGGTGCCGTCGTACCCGACCATCAGCGAACTCTGGCTCCGCCTGCTCGAAGCCAACCGCCAACGTTCACACGGATAGGCCGCCGGGGAGCACCGCATGAAAGACGACCAGTTGTCGATATTCGACGCTGTCGAACACGGCGACACCAACTGCGCGCGGGTCATCGAACTCGACGGCGGTGACGTCACGTATCACCCCGGCTGCTTTCCGGCCGATGAGGCAGATCGGCTATTCGAGGAGGTGAACGCCACCACCACCTGGCGGCAGGAGATGATCTGGATGTTCGGACGCGAGGTGCCGGTGCCGCGCCTCACCGCTTGGGTGGGTGATCCCGGCAAGACCTACACGTACTCCAACATCGCGCTGCAACCCGCACCGTGGACCTCACCCCTGCTCGAGATCAAAGCCTGCGTGGAGCACGCCGCCGCCACGACGTTCAACAGCGTGCTGCTGAACCTGTATCGCAACGGCGCAGACGGCGTTGCATGGCACCGCGACGACGAACGTGAACTCGGCCGAGCGCCCGTGATCGCATCCGTCAGCCTCGGTGCCACCAGGCGCTTTCAGCTTCGCCAGCGGTCGAACAACGTCGAACGAAGCGAACTGGACCTCCAGCATGGCAGCCTGCTGCTGATGCGCGGCGACACCCAACACGTCTGGGAACACCAAGTTCCCAAGACGGCAAAACCGGTGGGCCCACGCGTGAACCTGACGTTCCGCACCATCATCTGACTCGAGTGCCACACCCCCTCGCGAGACTGCACGACAGATCGCCCGGCTCGAGCCGAGCCCACCGGTACGTCACGAAAGTGGAGCACATCCCCATGCGAGTCCTCATCGCCATCGAAGACCATCACACCCGAACCAACCCGAAACACCGCGATGCAGACCGGGCAGTCGAGGGGGAACTCATCACCCCGCCCATCTTGCAATGCATCGACAACTACTGCGCCGAGTGCAACTCCTCCTGGTTCGGTCTCAGCACTCACATGCCAGTCCGCACGGCCATGGTGGTCGATCGTCCGCACCTCACCGACGGGCATCTGCGTCAACTCGTCCACGAGTGGCTCGATTGCCTGGGCACGATCGACCTGGTCGTGCAAGCAGCGGAGGCCGGCGAGTTCGAGGTGAGCGGGCAACTGGTCACCGACCCGGTCGTCGCGATCGACGATCTCATCAGCGATCACCTCCACGAGATGCGAACCATCTGCGCCGCGTACCCCATCGGCACCGTGTTGAGCCGAATGGGCTCCCTCGTCTCCGCCAAAGTCGACGCACGAACCGCTGCATGACTGCAATGCAGACTGCATTGCAGCCGAGGTACTCTCGGCAGATGACGCAGTTCGTCACCCGTGTCGACGACCGATTCGCCCGTGCGGTCGCCACTCCCATCGCCACTCTCATCGACACAGGGGTGTTCGGGTCCCGGTCCATCGCAGCACTGGCTGACTGCTGACTGGTCGTCGTGGGCAACGCGATGACCGGTGAGAGTGCGCGGGTAGATACCTGGTTGCACTCGGTTCGCTTGGCGAAGACACGGTCCGAAGCGGCCGACGCGTGCCGCGGCGGCCATGTGGACATCAACGGAAAGTCGGCCAAACCGGCATCGGTGGTGCGCGTCGGCGACCACATCGAGGCGCGCCTTGCAAGCCGCAACCGCATCGTCGACGTCACGCAGGTGATCACCAAACGGGTCAGTGCGGCACTCGCCGCAGACTGCTTCGTGGACCACAGCCCACCGCCACCAGAACGCGACCCGTTCCAACCGCTGTTCGCCCAACGCGACCGAGGCACCGGCCGCCCCACCAAGCGCGACCGTCGCAACATCGACCGTCTCCGCGGCCGCGAGGGTTAGCGGCAACGCTCAGCTGGTTAGCCTCCCGTCATGATCGTCGCCGCCGACTATGGGTTCGACCGCTACCTCCGTTACGACGAGTTGGTGGAATGGCTGCATTTGATCGCCGCCGAACATCCCGGTCTCGTCACCCTCAGCACCTACGGAGTGTCGAGCGAGGGCCGCGACTTGTGGCTGGTCGCCGTCACGGATTCCAGATCCGGAGCGGCCGCCACCAAACCCGCCCACTGGGTAGATGCGTCCATTCACGCCGTGGAACTCACCGCCACCGTGGCCGCTTGCTACCTGCTGCACCGTCTGGTCGCCGGCCACGCATCAGGCGACGCCTCCGTCACCGAGGCGTTGCGTACACGCACGTTCTACATCGTTCCCCGGGTCAACCCCGACGGCGCCGAATGGGTGCTGGCAGACCGGCCGAAGTTCCGCAGATCGAGCACCCGCCCGTGGCCGTGGCGTGACGACACCCGCCCGTGGCCGGGCCACACGTACGAAGACATCGACGGCGACGGCCGCATTCTCGACATGCGCATCGTCGACCCCAACGGCGGCTGGATGCCCCACCCCAGCGATGCTCGGTTGATGGTCCCCGTGCCAGCCGAAGGGGCGCCGCCGGGAGCGGCTCGGTATCGCGTGCACATGGAAGGTGCCGTGCACGACTACGACGGCTTCACCGTCCCCATCCCTCGGGCCGTGGAAGGTCTCGACATGAACCGCAACTTCCCTGCCGGTTGGGGCACCGGCATACCTGGTAGCGGCGACCATCCGCTCAGCGAACCCGAAATCGATGCGCTGGTGCGGGCGATCACGGCCCGGCCCAACATCTGCGGCTACAACGCCTTTCACACATCGGGCGGGGTGCTGTTGCGGCCGTCGTCCACACGCGCCGACTCCAAGCTCGACCCGATGGACGTGTGGGCATGGAAGCAGCTCGGTGAGCGAGGCCAGGCCCTCACCGGCTACACCGTCCATTCGGTGTACGAAGATTTCACGTGGAACCCCGACGACACCATGAGCGGCGCCGCCGATGACTGGGCATACGAACATCTCGGCGTGTTCGGGTGGACCACCGAGTTCTGGGACATCGTCCAGCACGCAACTGGAACCAAGCAGTCCACCAAGTTCTGGTACACCGGGCCCACCGACGTGGAAGCGCTCGCCGTGTTGCAGTGGTGCGACGAGCACAACCCCGACGGGTTCGTAGCGTGGTATCCGTTCGACCACCCAACGCTCGGCCCCGTTGAGCTCGGAGGCTGGAACACACTGAGCACGTGGACGAACCCGCCCACTTCCCGCCTCGCCGCCGAAATCTCGGCTCACGCCGACTTCGCGATCTACCAAGCGATGTGTTCGCCTCGCATCGAGATCGTCCACCACCAAGTGACCGCGCTCGGCAACGACACGTGGCGCGTGGAGATCGGCGTCGCCAATACCGGCTGGCTGGCGACCGATGTCACCCGTCTCGCCCGAAAGCAGCACCTGGTGCTGCCCCTCGTCGTAGAACTCGTGAGTCCCGGCGACGGCGACGGCGACGGCGACGGCGACTTCGCGATCCTCGACGGGCCGCCCCGCCGAAGAGCCGGTCAACTCGAAGGACGCGCCGCCCTCCGGTTCGCCAACAGCCACGATGGCACCCCCGACCGCACGCTCGTCAGCTACACCGTCCGCGCTGCACCCGGCACGGAGTTCACGGTCACCGCAACCCACCCTCGCGCCGGCACGGCCAGCCTGGTGGTGCACGCATCATGATCCGCTTGCTGCTGAAAGGCGCCAACCCCTTCAACCGCATGGCGTTGCTGACGCTTGCGTTCGCACACCGGCATGCAATCTTGCGGTGGGGTCGCTCGCTCTACACCGAGCTGCGCCGACCGGGGCCTATCGCGCCTCGGCGGCTGCAACAGATCGGGCGCGTATTGTGGGTGATCACCCGCGACGACACGTTGTCGGGGGCGCGCCAACTCCGTGAGGTCCGCCTCGAAGGCGACGTTCTGGTTGTCGACGCCAAACCGGGTTGGAAACGCCAAGCACGTTTGGTCGATGTTCTCAGTGACATACCCGGCATCACTGCCATCACCGACCCTGCCGGCAAGTCCCTCGTCGGCACCATCAACACGTCATCGCGGTGAGGTTCAGCTGAGGGCTTGGGCGAGGTCGGCAACCAGGTCCGACGAGTGTTCCACTCCAACCGACAGACGAATCAAATTCGACGGTACCTCCAGCGGTGAGCCAGCGGCAGAAGCGTGGGTCATCGCGCCCGGATGCTCGATCAAGCTCTCGACGGCGCCGAGTGATTCGGCCAACGTGAACAGTTCGGTGGCCGCAGCGATACGACGCGCCTCGACCTCGCCCGCTTTCACCGTGAAGCTCACCATGCCGCCGAAGTCGCGCATCTGCTTGGCAGCTGCTGCGTGCCCAGGGTGATCGGGCAGACCTGGGTACAGCACCCGCTCGACCGCGGGATGGTCGACCAACAGGTCGACCACTGCCCGAGCGTTCTCACAATGCCGATCCATCCGCAACGCCAACGTCTTCACGCCCCGCACGACCAGGTAGCAATCGAACGGCGACGGCACCCCGCCGGCGGCGTTCTGGAAGAACGCCAACCGGTCGGCCAGTTCATCGTCGTCCACAGCGAGAAAGCCACCGACCACGTCGCTGTGCCCACCCAGATACTTCGTCGCTGAATGCACCACGATGTCAGCACCGAGGGTGATGGGCTGCTGCAGGTACGGCGTGGCGAACGTGTTGTCGACGACAACCAGTGCGCCACGCGCGTGAGCCAGTTCAGCGATGGCGGCGATGTCGAAACAGGCCAGGAGAGGATTGGTGGGCGACTCGAGCCACACCAACCCGGTGTCGGTCGGCCAGTTCGCGGCGAGCGCGTCGACGTCGAGCAAATCGACCGCGCTCCACGGCATGCCGAGCGGGCTCCACACTTGCGAGATCAGCCGGAACGTGCCGCCGTAGGCGTCATTGCCGAGCAGCACCCGCTTCCCGGTGCCGGCAACCAACCGCATCACGGCATCTTCGGCGGCGAGCCCACTGGCGAATGCCAGACCCCGGTGGGCACGTTCCAATGCCGCCACCTGCGTTTCCAACACCGTGCGGGTGGGGTTGCCGGATCTCGAGTACTCGTAGCCCTGATGCACACCCACTTCGCTCTGCGCGAACGTGGACGACAGGCTGATCGGGCGCACCACGGCACCGGTGGCAGGGTCCGGGCTTTGGCCGGCATGAATGGCCAGCGTCTCGAAACTCCAACCGATCTGATCTTCGAACTCACCCATCAGCAGCCACCCCAGCGGTCACTCCCGACGCCTCTTCGAGGTACGTGAGGATGTCGGTGCGCGTGAGCACGCTCAACGGCCGACCTCCCGACAGCACCAGCAACGCCGGCGCCGATTGCAACATCTCCACGGCGTGTTCCAGCCGCTGACCGATGCCGATGGTGGGCAGCTTCGGCCCCATCACCACTTCCACCGGAAGGTCGAGCACCGACGGGTCGGCCGCAATCGAGCTCATCAGTTCCAACTCGTCGATCGCGCCTGACACTTCCGCTGCGGCGAACGGCGGGGTGTTCTTGCACACCGGCAACTGGCTGATGCCGTTGGCCCGCAACCGGTCGATCGCCACCCGTACCGTCTCGTCGGGGTTGACGTACAACAAGCTGTCGAGGGTGGGGTTGCGGGTCTCGAGCACCGCACCGACACAGCGATCGCATTCGGTGAGGAAACCGAACGTCGCCATCCAGTCGTCGTCGAAGACCCGGGAGAGATAGCCGCGACCAGAGTCGGGGTTGAACACCACCACGATGTCGTCGGGCCCGGCACGCTTGGCCACCTGAATCGCCGCCGCCACCGCCATGCCACCCGACCCTCCGATGAGGATGCCTTCCACCTGACTCACCCGGCGCGCGGTGTGGAAGCTCTCGGCGTCACTGATGGGAATGACCTCGTCGTACAGCGACGGGTCCCAAGCGGCGGGAAAGAAGTCTTCGCCCACACCTTCCACCAGGTACGGCCTGCCGGAGCCCCCTGAGAACACCGAGCCTTCGGGGTCGGCGGCGATGATCTTGATAGTGGGGTTCTGTGCTTTCAGATACCGGGCGACACCGGTGATCGACCCGCAGGTGCCGGCTCCCGCAACGAAGTGGGTGATACGACCACCGGTTTGTCGCCACAGTTCCGGCCCCGTGGTCTTCTCGTGTGCCACCGGGTTGTTGGGGTTGCCGTACTGGTTGGGCCGGAACGCATTGCGTTCCACGGTGAGCCGCTCGGCGACCGAGTAGTAACTGCGCGCGTCCTCGGGTGCAACCGCCACCGGGCACACCACCACCTCGGCACCGTACGCCTGCAGCAGCTTCACCTTTTCGGGAGCGACCTTGTCGGTCATGACGAACACACAGCTGTAACCACGCTGTGCGGCGACGATGGCGAGACCCACACCGGTGTTCCCGCTGGTGGGTTCCACGATCGTTCCGCCGGGCGAGAGGAGCCCGTCGTGTTCGGCGGCGAGAATCATCTCGAGCGCCGGCCGATCCTTGGACGAACCGCCCGGATTGGTGGTCTCCATCTTCATGGCGAGCACCGACGGGATCTCCTCGACCTCCATCATGCGTTTCAAACGCACGAGGGGAGTGTCTCCAATGAGATCGATCACCGAATCGGCGATGTCGGTGCCTTGCAGTCGCGGGTCACCCATATGGTCGACTGTAACGCGTCAGGAAATGAACGGTACGTAGCCTTGGATGTCGACGATCACATGGGCGCGACCCAACCCCAGGCAATGGATGGCGATCGAGTTTTCGCCACCCACCGAGGACAACGCCAGATTCGCAAGGGTCAGACCGCTAGATGCCCAGTTGATGTTCGAAGTGGTCGGGGCGGGCAACTCGCCCGACAGATCCTCGCCCCGAATCGACAGGAATCCGGCGCCCTCGGTCTGCGTGATGGTGATGTTGGCGAACACCGCTTCGGCCATGTCGTTGCCTTGATACGCGGATGACACCGCAACTGCCACGACGTCACCAGCCTTCAACTTGGCGCCCCCGAGCACGCTGTTGCTCTGACGAGAATCGAACACCCGCACCGGCGAAATGAGCGTCTTGAGCCCGCCGCCTGGAGCTGCAGCCGCTGCCTTGCCGGTAGAGACCAGCGGAGTAGCGATGGCTGCGACCCCACCGGCAGCGATGAGTCGACGTCGAGAAAACAGACTGGCCATGATGAACCCCCGTGTGTAGTAGGAACCATTGTCCACCCACAGCTCGCTGCGGGCAAGGGGATTCCGATGCACAGATTCGCCCTGTGAGACCCCTCGCGTAGTGTCTGCTCCATGACTACTCTCGAATCGCGACCCAATGCGGCCCTGCTCGTTGTCGATGTGCAAATCGATGTGGTCGGTGCAGCCCATCAGCGCAGCGAGGTGATCGCCAACATCAACGCCTTGGTGGCCAAAGCCCGCGCCGAAGACGTGCCAGTCATCTGGGTGCAACACGAAGACGACGAGCTGGTGGCCGAGTCACACGGCTGGCAGATCGTTCCCGAACTACAACCCGACGCGTCAGAGCCGAGAGTACGCAAGCATCATGGCGACTCCTTCGAAGGCACCACCCTCGAAGCCGAGTTGGCCGAGCGGGGCGTGGGGAAACTGGTGGTAACCGGAGCGCAGACCGACGCATGCATCAGGTCCACCATTCACGGAGCCTTCGCTCGCGGCTACGACACCTTCCTCGTCAGCGACGCACACACCACCGAAGATCTGACCGAGTGGGGCAACCCCGCTCCAGACGTCGTCATCAGTTTCACCAACATGTATTGGAAGTATCAGTCGGCTCCGGGCAAGTCTGCAGGCGTCGTCTCCGCTAGCGAGGTGTCTTTCTCCGGCTGAGCACGGTCACGTGCGTGTGTTTCGCGTCGCTGTCACGCCGCGAGGAAGCGGGGTGGCCGGCGCCAGACCAGCGCTCCGATGCCGAATCGCTGCACCGAATACCTGACCTTCTTTGTCGGGATTCCCGGTAGCGTGGCCGACTCGTGGGCCCGCACCTGAACACCGTCCGATGAGCACTGTCCGATGAGCACTGTCCGATGAGCACTGATGCCTGGATCGTGTTGATCGTCGTCATCGCCACGATGGCGGTGCTCGTGATCGACCGAGTGCCATCGGTGGTGGCCATGGGCGGGGGGCTGCTGGTGCTGTTGGTCACCAACGCCACCAGCGACGACGCCGTACTCTCTGGGCTCTCGAGCCCCGCTACCACCACCATCGCGGCGCTGTACGTCGTGGCGGCAGCTATCGCCACCACCGGAGCGCTCTCGGGCCTGCTCGACAAACTGCTGTTCGGCAAACGTGGTGGTATCGCTCAACTGGGCGCCACCACTGGCGCCATCTCTGCGCTGGTACCCAACACCCCGCTCGTCGCCCTCGCTGCCCCCCGGGTGATCAGATGGTCGCGCCGAAACGGCGTGAGCGCATCGAAGCTCCTCATGCCGCTGTCTTTCGCAAGCGTGCTCGGTGGCGTCATCACGTTGTTGGGCACGTCGACCAACCTGGTGGTGAGTGACTCACTGCGTATCAGCGGAAGCGAAGCGTTGGGCGTCTTCGAGATCACGCCTGTCGGCCTGCCGGTCGCTGTCGTGGGTCTGATCGTCATGGTGCTGGTAGCGCCGCGACTGCTGCGCGAGCGCGTCGCCCCCGGAGAATCGGACTCATCGGCGCGCCAGTTCGAAGGCCAGATGATCGTCGAAGCCGGAGGGCCGCTCGCCGGTAGCACCGTTGCCGACGGTGGTCTCCGAGACCTCGACGGCATCTATCTCGCAGCGCTCGAACGCGACGAACGCACCCACCCGGTCGCCGCAGGAACCGTGTTGGAACCCGGTGATCTGTTGTTCTTCGTCGGTGACATCGGCCGACTCGTGGACCTCCAGGAAATCGTCGGCCTGGCCTCTGCCGAACAGCCCCACCTGCTCGACGCCGAAGGTCCGGGTGTGCGGATGTTTGAAGCCGTGGTGGCCGGTCGTTCCGATCTCGCCGGGCGCACCCTGAAAGAGGCCGGCTTCCGCGCTCGGTACGGCGCGGCGGTTCTCGCGGTGCATCGGTCGTCTGACGGCATGCGCGGCAAACTCGGCGCGATTCCTTTGCACCCCGGTGACGTGTTGGTCGTGTTGGCGTCACCGGATTTCAACGAGCGCTGGCGCGACCACGGCGACTTCTCGCTCGTCGCCTCACTCGACGAACCGCCGCCGCCTCGGCGCAACCGAGCGTGGGTAGCTGCGGTCGCGATGGTGGGAATGATCGTGCTCAGCGCCGGCGAGTTCGTCAGCCTGTTCACCGCCTCGGTGGTTGCCGCGGCCCTCGTCGTGGTGGGCGGAGCGCTCAGCCTGAACGAGGCGCGCCATGCGATCGATCTCAATGTCGTGCTCACGATCGCGGCCTCGATCAGCCTCGGGGCGGCGGTCACCGAAAGTGGCCTCGCACTCGAGATCGCCGATCAGATGGTGCGCATCGCGGACCCGTTCGGCGCCATCGGCCTGCTGGCCGCCACGATCATCACCACACAGATTCTGACCGAGTTGCTGTCCAACAGCGGCGCCGCCGCCTTGATGGTGCCGATCGCCATGGCGGCTGCGACGGCGTCGGGTGCGGACCCGAGAGCGTTCGCCATCGGTGTGCTCGTGGGCGCTTCGTGCTCGTTCCTCACGCCCGTCGGGTACCAGACGAACCTCATGGTCTACGGCCTCGGCGGCTACAAGTTCACCGACTTCACGCGGGTGGGCTTCCCGATCACCATCGCATCCAGCATCGTCGCAACGGCCATGCTCACCTGGCTCTACTGACATAGGATCGGGCGATGACGGTGTCTGATGACGAACTGCTCGAGGCTGCTCGCTCGGTCCAGCGATTCGCCCACGTGCCCTACTCGCACTTTGCGGTTGGTGCGGCCATTCGCTCGGCGAGTGGGCGCGTGTACGTGGGTTGCAACGTCGAGAATGCCGCATACCCACTGGGTGTCTGCGCCGAAGGTGGCGCGATCTCGGCCATGGTTGCTGGCGGCGACCTGGAAATCGACACGATCGTCACCGCCTGCGACGGCGAGTTGCTCAGCACGCCGTGCGGCGGATGCCGCCAGAAGATCCGTGAATTCGCCACGGCTGACACGGTGATCCGATGCGCCGGGCCCGAGGGATTCGTCACTCAGTACACGATGGCAAGCTTGCTGCCAGATTCATTCGGCCCCGAAAACCTCGCCTGACCACCCCACCGCGCTCGGCGTGGTAAACGTTGGGTATGGAGAGGCTGCAACGCAGGTTCGAGCGCCTCGTCGAACCGGCAGACATTCGTATCGGTGGCGACCGACCGTGGGACGTACAGATACACGACGAGCGGTTGTTCGCACGTATTCTCGCCACTGGCACGGTCGGCCTGGGCGAGGCGTTCATGGACGGTTGGTGGACGTGCGAAGCGGTCGACCAGATGATTCATCACGCAATTCGCGGCGGTATCGGCAACCGCTTCGGGTCGCCCACCGACATCGCTCGGGTCATCAAGGCGCGCACCGTCAATCTGCAGCGCGGTGAGCGCGCGTGGACGGTCGGCCAGCAGCACTACGACCTCGGCAACGACCTGTACGAGGCCATGCTCGATCCACGCATGATCTATAGCTGCGGCTACTGGGCAACCGCCGACGACCTGGCCCAGGCGCAAACCGACAAACTCGCCTTGATCGCCCGAAAGCTCCAGCTCGAACCGGGTATGCGGGTGCTCGACATCGGATGTGGATGGGGTGGTTTGGCGCAGTATTTGGCGTCTGAACATGGCTGCGCCGTGGTGGGTGTGACCGTCTCGGTCGAGCAGGCCGCCCTGGCTCGAGAACGCTGTGCCGGGCTCGAGGTGGAGATCCGCACGCAGGACTACCGGGATGTCAGCGAGCAGTTCGATCGTGTCGTGTCAGTGGGCATGTTCGAGCACGTCGGCCACCGCAACTACTCCGCCTTCTTCGACGTGGTGCGTCGCTGCTTGGGCGCGTCCGACGATCTGGCGTTGCTGCACACCATCGGCCGGCTGAACACGTCGGCGAAGCTCGACCCGTGGATCTCGAAGTACATCTTTCCGAACTCGTTGTTGCCGTCGGTCGTGCAGATCGGTCGTGGTGCCGAGGGCACACTGGTGATGGAGGACTGGCACACGTTCGGGCCGGATTATGACCGCACCTTGATGGCCTGGCATCACAACGTGACGTCAGCCTGGAGCGAGCTCGGCCCCGCCTACGACGCCCGATTCCAGCGCATGTGGAACTTTTACCTCCTCGTGTCGGCTGGGTCGTTCCGAGCACGTGCGAATCAGCTGTGGCAGATCGTGTACTCCCGCGACGGCATCGACGCGTCATATCGCCCCCCCGGTATCCGCTGAGGGGATGAGCGGACCCGGTATCTCTTGGCGTCGCCGATCGGGCAGACTTGCACTAATCCGCGACCTTGAGTCGAAGTGACTCAACTTTCTTGACGATTCTGGTGAACGGGTGTTGTGGCACGTCATACCCCTCCCCTAGAGTTGAGCGCATCCATAGCAAGTCTTCTGTATCCCTTTGGAGGGTTCATCATGCCTAAGGCAGTCGGTATCGACCTCGGTACCACCAACTCCGTCGTCGCCGTACTCGAAGGTGGCGAACCCGTCGTCATCCCCAACTCCGAGGGCGGCCGCACCACACCGTCGGTCGTGGCGTTCTCTAAAGCTGGCGAAGTGCTCGTCGGCGAAGTGGCCAAGCGTCAGGCCATCACCAACCCCGATCGCACCTTCCGCTCCATCAAGCGCCACATGGGCGAAGCATGGAAGAGCGAAGACGTCGACGGCAAGCAGTACACGCCACAAGAAATCAGCGCACGCACGCTCATGAAGTTGAAGCGCGACGCCGAGGCGTACCTCGGAGACACCGTCACCCAAGCCGTCATCACCGTTCCTGCGTACTTCGACGACGCACAACGCACCGCCACGAAAGAGGCCGGCACCATCGCTGGCCTCGAAGTGCTCCGCATCATCAACGAGCCCACCGCTGCAGCCTTGGCGTACGGCCTCGACAAGGGCTCCGAAGACGAAACGATCCTGGTGTTCGACCTCGGCGGCGGCACGTTCGACGTCTCGGTTCTGGAAATCGGCGACGGTGTGTTCGAAGTGAAGTCCACCCACGGCGACACCAGCCTGGGCGGCGACGACTGGGACCAGCGCATCATCGATTGGCTCGTCCAGCAGTTCAAGAGCGCGCAAGGTGTCGACCTGTCGGCTGATCGTATGGCCACCCAGCGCCTGAAGGAAGCCGCCGAGAAGGCCAAGATCGAACTCAGCCAGGTGCAGTCCACACAGATCAACCTGCCGTTCATCACCGCCAACGCCGACGGCCCACTGCACCTCGACGAGCAGCTCACCCGCGCCAAGTTCCAAGAGATGACCAGCGACCTCATCGAGCGTTGCCGTGTGCCGTTCGAGCAGGCGTTGAAAGATGCCGGCGTGACCAAAGGTGCACTCGACCACGTGATCCTCGTCGGCGGTTCCACCCGCATGCCCGCCGTGACCGATCTCGTGCAGTCAATGACCGGCAAAGAGCCGAACAAGTCCGTCAACCCCGACGAAGTGGTCGCCGTTGGCGCCGCTGTTCAGGCCGGCGTGTTGCGCGGTGACGTGAAAGACGTGTTGCTCCTCGACGTCACCCCCCTCAGCCTTGGCATCGAGACCAAGGGTGGCGTGATGACCAAGCTCATCGAGCGCAACACCACCATCCCCACCAAGGCCAGCCAGACCTTCACCACTGCCGATGACATGCAGCCATCGGTGGAGATCCACGTCCTTCAGGGCGAGCGCGAAATGGCCAACTACAACAAGACGCTCGGCAAGTTCCAGCTCGTCGATCTGCCGCCCGCCCCGCGTGGTGTGCCCCAGATCGAGGTCGTGTTCGACATCGATGCGAACGGCATCGTCCACGTGTCTGCCAAGGATCGGGCCACCAACAAGGAACAGTCGATGACCATCACCGGGCAATCCACGCTCGACAAAGACGTCATCAACCAAATGGTGAAAGACGCCGAAGCCCACGCCGACGAAGACAAAGCTCGTCGGGCCGAAGCCGAAGTGCGCAACAACGCCGACTCGCTGGTGTACCAAACCGAAAAGGTCCTGCGTGAGCAGGGCGACAAGGTCTCAGCCGAAGAGAAGGAAGCTGTCGAGGCTCCCCTCGCTGCCCTCAAGACCGCCCTCGCCGGCAACGATCTCGAGGCCATGAAGGTTGCGATCGACTCGCTCTCTGCCGCCAGCCAAGCGTTCAGCCAGAAGCTGTACGAGGCGGCCGCACGCGACAGCAACGCCGAGGGCACGTCAGCCAGCGGCCAAGACACGGGCGCCGGCTCGGTGAACGACGACGACATCGTCGACGCCGAGGTGGTGGACGAAAGCGAAGCGTCATGAGTGATGCTCCCGATCTCACCGGCGATGCCGGTGACGACGAACGCGGCAGCGAGGTCGACGACTACACGGGCGAAATCCCACGGGTCCAGGCCTCAGACACCACTCACGGCGCGGGCACCGACGCCGGAACCTCCGGGTTCGGCGACGGTGACGTCGCCGACATCGAGGATGCGTTCGCGCACGTCGAAGAGGAGTTCGGGCCTGACTTCGCCGCCGACTTCCACCCGGCCCGGGTCGCTGAACTCACCAGTGAGCGCGACGAGTATCGAAATCTGGCCATGCGGGTCCAGGCAGACTTCGAGAATTTCCGCAAGCGATCGGTGGCCCAGTCCGAGGGCGATGTCGACCGGGCCACCGGTCGTCTCGCCGAGGCGCTGCTGCCCGTCCTCGACGCAGCCGAAGCCGCCTACCTCCAGCATCCCGACGAGGTGGAGCCGCTCCTCAACGTGCTGTTGTCCGAACTGAAGAAGCACGGCCTGGAGACGCTCAACATCGCAGGCGAACCGTTCGACCCTGAAGTCGCCGATGCCGTCGCCCACGAAGCGGGCGACGGCGGCGAAGTGGTCGTAGCAGAAGTGCTGCGGAGCGGCTACCGCTGGCGCGGCAAAACGCTCCGCGCCGCCATGGTGCGCACCCGCGACTGACACGGTTTGTCAGGCACAAACAGTGATACCAACATCGTGAAGCCGAGGAGGTGACACCCACATGAGCGCACCCAAAGAGTGGTACGACACCGACTACTACCAGGCACTCGGTGTTGCCGCCGACGCCGCGTCCAAAGACATCACCAAGGCGTACCGCAAGCTCGCCCGCGAACTGCACCCCGACAAGAACCCGGGTGACGCATCGGCCGAAGAGCGATTCAAGAAGGTCTCCGCTGCGTACCACGTGCTCGGTGACGAGACCCGGCGGAAGGAGTACGACGAGATCCGTCGCCTCGGCCCATTGGCGGGTGGCGGCCCCGGCGGCGGCCCCGGCGGCTTCACGTTCAATGCGGGCAACGGTGGGTTCGGCGACGTCAACGATCTGCTGGGCCAGATGTTCAATCGCAGCGGTCGCCAGGCCGGGCGCGGTGATGCCGGCCCCCAGCGCGGCGCCGACGTGTCGGCCCGCCTCACGATGGACTTCGTCGATGCGATCAGCGGCATCACTACCACCCTCCATCTCACCAGCGATGCCCAGTGCTCGACCTGCGGAGGAAACGGCGCCAAGCCCGGCTCGCACCCCGTCGCGTGCGGGGTCTGCGGTGGTCGAGGCGTCGTCGACGACAACCAGGGCATGTTCTCGTTCTCGTCACCATGCAAGTCCTGCCGCGGAACCGGTTCCATCATCGTCGACCCGTGCAGCACCTGCCACGGCTCGGGAGTAGAGCGGCGCCCGCGCGAGGTCAAAGTTCGCATCCCGGCAGGAGTGAACGACGGCCAAACAATTCGTCTGGGCGGACGCGGGGCTCCTGGCCGAGGTGGTGGCCCAGCTGGCGACCTCCTGGTCGAAGTGGCCGTGCACCCCCACAGTCGGTTTTCACGAGCGGGCGACAACCTCGCCGTGAAGGTGCCGATCACGTTTGCCGAAGCGGCCCTCGGTGCAGAGATCGCCGTGCCCGCCCTCGACGGAAGCACCGTCACCATGGCGATCAAGCCCGGTACCCAGAGCGGCTCACGTCATCGGGTGAAAGGTCGCGGCATCACCGTCACCAACAAGTCCGGCACCCGCGCGGGCGATCTCATCGTCACCGTGGAAGTCATGGTGCCAACGTCGCTCACCGACGAGCAGCGAGCAGCGATCGAGCAACTGGCTGCGGCGACTACTGTGAACGCAGAGTCGTCATGAGCCCACGCAGCCACCACTCCGCCGTCTACGTCATCTCGGTTGCGGCCGAGCTGTCCGGCATGCACCCACAGACACTGCGCATCTATGAACGTCGCGGTCTCGTGCAACCCGCTCGCACCGAAGGCGGCAACCGTCGGTACAGCGACGCCGACATCGAACTGCTGTCACGCATCTCCGAGCTCGCCGAGCAGGGATTGAATCTCGAAGGCATTCGCCGAGTGATGGAGCTCGAAGCAGAAGTCGCCCAACTGCGAGATGAGCTCAGCGCCGCACAATCTGCTGCCCGCAACGCCCAATCAGAGGCAGAACGCACACAGCGACGAGACCTCGTGCCGCTGCGTCAGGCGATAGCGGTGTTCTCGGAGCGTCCGCACTTCCCGAATTCCTGACCAACGTCGATTCCTCAACAACGGCCTCCCATCTGTCGATGAAATGGCAGTGGTTGTGTGCGAATCGACGAGCAGACGGGAACGGTGATGTCCGACGCGATTTCGTGGCGCCGGGCGCTGTTTGGTGTCGTGGCGGCACTCGTCTTGAGCCTTGGCGTCGTCGTGTCACTACGTTCCGAGGGATACACGGCGGTGGATGCCACCGCACCTCGGGCCACTCGGTGGTTCGTGGATCCAGCATCTGGGCGGGTTGCGCTTGCCGATGGATTTTCCGGGCGCACGTTGGCCCGCATGGAAGCGGGCCCCGACGGCTCCGTGCTGGAGGTTGCGCAGAACGCAGGTGGCGTCGCGGTGGTCGATCGATCAGCCGGCACTGCCCGTTCGGTCGATGCGTCAGCCTTGCGTATCGGGCCGGCGCAATCGTTGGGAATCATCGCGCAGCCGTCGGCGATCGTGGGCGTCTCGCAACCGGGAATCATCGCTGTGGCCCCCGAGAGCGCCGAAGGTCTTCTGGTGCCCACCAAGGGCGACCCGGTCCCGTTCGACATGGTTGCTTCGGGCGTGGGCAACAACACACGTATCGCACCCGACGGCGGCGTCTGGACGATCGCGGGAGGGACGTTCTCGAGGGTCACCACCAGCTCGCGTGACACGTTCGCGGCGGGCCTGACGGGTTCAAGATTCGCTCTGGTCGGCAGCGTTCCGGTGCTGCTCGACGAGGGGAGAGGTCGCGTTCGGTTCGACGATGGCGGGTGGGTCGACCTTCCGGAAGGTGTCGCCGCGACCGAAGTGGTGCTGCAGGAGAGTGGCCCGCCTGATACCTGCGGCTGGTTCGCCGCGGACGACTCGCTCATGTGCGTCGGGGCAACCGGTGTCGAGCGTGCGGTCACGGTGCCAGGGCTCGGCGCCGTCGGCGGTGATGTGTTCGCCATCGGCGGGCGCGCCGGAGCGATCGTTCACCGCTCGACTTCCACGCTCGTCCGTTTCGACTGGCGCGCCGGCGTGGTGTTGAACGATGTTGCAGCGACCGTGCCGGCAGGCAGCTCGCTGCGCCTCTGGGCTGCCATCGATCTGGTGTGGGTCGATCAGACAAACGGTGAACTCGTGTGGGCGGTTCACCCGTGGGGGCTCAACGTCATCCGAAAAGACGACCGTGCATCGCCGTTACTCGGTGAGTCGGGCGAAGTTCTGGAAAGTGGCTCCGAAGGAGCGCTGGGTGTGGCAGCCGCGGCAGCTGAGGGTGACGGTCTGGTGGAGAACGAACCAGACGGCAACGGCATCGACGACCCACCGGTCGCGATCGATGACACCGTCACCGCTCGCAGCGGCGCCAGCGTGCCGATCACCGTCACCGCCAACGACTTCGACCCAGACGGTGAGGCGGTCGCACTGGTCAGCGCTTCCGAACCTGCGAACGGCACGGTGAACATCGTGACTGCGTCGACACTGACGTACCTCCCCAACTCGGACTTCGTCGGAACCGACCGATTCACCTACACCATCGTCGATGGCAACGGCACAGAAGCCACCGCCACCGTGAACGTGCAGATGCTGCCTGCTGACGCGCCGAACCGAGCGCCCGTTGGGGCCGCCGATCGAGCCGAAACCGGAGCCGATACGCCAGTGATCATCGACGTGCTCATCAACGACGTCGACCCAGAACGTGATGCCCTCCGGATCGGCTCGTTCACCCCTGCTGACGTCGGCGGCGAGATCGCCGAACTCTTGGCGCCATCGGGTTTGCAGGGCCTTCGATACACGCCGCCCCCGGGCGCTTCCGGCACCGCCTCGTTCACCTACCGGCCGCTCGATGCGTTCGGCGCCACCGGCGACCCGGTCACGGTGACGGTGGAAATTGCCCAGCCGAGCGATGTGAATCGGCCTCCCGTGGTGAACCCCGACGCGGTGCGGGCGCGCCGCGATATTCCGGTGACCCTGCCCGTGCTCGCGAACGACCGCGATCCTGACGGAGACCGGCTCACGGTGGCGTTGGTGGAGCCGACGCCCCCCGGCATCGACGTGCGCGTCGACGGCAATCAACTCGTCCTGGTGGCCCGTGCCGGAGCGGCCGATCTGTCGCCGTTCAGCTATTCCGTCGACGACGGACACGGAAACGTCGTGATCGGCTCGGTGCTGGTCGTGTTGGTGTCTGACCTGGTGCCGAACCGCCCGCCCGTGGCCAATGCCGACATCGCTACCGCCGTGGCCGGCAGTCCACAGGTGGTGGATGTGTTGCTGAACGACAGCGACCCAGATTTCGACCCGCTCATTCTCGTGGCAGTACAGCCAGGCACTCGGGGCACCGCAACGACTACCGGGGCCGTACGACTGCAAGGTGACCGCGTGCTGTACACGCCCCCGGCCAACGCAACCACCGACGAATCGGCGCTCGACACCTTCACCTACACGATCTCAGACGGTAACGGACACGAAGTCGACGGCACCGTCACCGTCCGCGTACTCGCCGAGCGGATTGCGGCACCGCCGTCCGCACAAGACGATGCCGCCACAACCGAAGTCAACGTGCCCGTCACGCTCGAGGTGCTCAGGAATGACGTCGATCCGTCGGGCGAATCCCCCTCGCTCGTCGGTATACCTGGCTGCCCCAACGGCGGAACCGCCACGGTCACGTCGGATCAACGAGTCACCTTCTCACCGCCGGCGGGGCTGACCGGGGTGTTCCGCTGCACCTACGAAGTGGTGAACAGCCAAGGCCTGCGAGCGAACGCATCGATCGTGGTGAGTGTGATCGCGCCCGCCGTCGAGAACGTGCCACCCGTGGTCACCGACGAAGAAGTCAGCATCTCGTTCGGCGAACGATTGGCAGTCGACCTGTTGGCGAACGACTTCGACCCTGATGGCGGTGGCCCTGGCGCACTGCGAGTGCTGTCGTCGACCACGCCGGTTCTGGGAGTTGCGATTCGGTCCGGCGGCACGATCACCTTCGAGGCCGGCAACATCAGCGGTGTCGCCACCATCACCTACCAAGTCGGTGATGACGCAGGGGGAGTCACCAGCGGGCGGCTCGTCATTCGGATCATGCCTCCAGAACCGCAGGCACCCCTGGCCACAGCGGATCGCCGCACCATCGTCGGGCCGGGAATACGTACGGTGATCGACGTGATCACCAATGACAGCGATCCGGATGGCACCAACGCCGAACTGGCCGTTCGCTCTGCCACATTGCAGTCGGGCAACGGCACGGTCGGCGTCGGCGTCGGCGCTGGCGCTGGCGCTCGCACGGTCGTGATCGTGCCCGAGCCTGACTTCGTCGGCGATGTCGTGGCGCAGTACGTGATCGTCGACACGGACGGGCTCACGGCAACATCCACGGTCACCCTCACCGTCACCGAGGCACCCAACCGGTCACCGATTGCGCGAGACGACGCCGCCGACGTGGTGAACGGGGGGTCGGTCACCGTGCCGATAGCACTCAACGACGAGGATCCTGACGGAGATCTCTTGACCTTCGCCATTACGAGCAACCCGGCTGCGACCCTCGGTGTCGCACAGCTCATCGGGTCGGCGCTGCAGTTCACCGCCACCCCTGGTGGAAGCGGCGTCGCCGTCATCGGGTACTCGGTGAGCGACGGTGAGCAACTCGCGACGGCATTCGTTCGCATCAACGTGCAGCCGTGCTCCGTCGGGGCTCCCGTCGCTCCCGACCGCACGCTCGCAACCGGCTACCAACAACCGATCGCGATCGACCTCAATGCCGCAGCCAGGAACGGCACCGTCACGAACGTGGGCGCTCCGCTGAACGCAGCGACGGGTGTCTACACGCCGCCAGCAGGCGAGAACGGCGTGGTCACGTTCTCGTACAGCGTGCGTAACACCTGCGGCATCGTCGCCATCGGCAACGTGAGCATCGACGTGAACCAGGCCCCGCTCGCTCGGCCCACCACGGTGCAACTCGGCCGCAACGAGACCATCGACGTGCCCGTCACGGCCCTCGCCTCAGACGCTGAGGCGCTGGTGATCTCGGCGGTGAGCGGCGGTGCCGGACTCGTGGAAGTCGTCGACAGCCAGCGTGCGCTTCGGGTCACTCCCGCCGGCCGTTCTGGCACAGTGGTAGTCGACGTCGTCATCGCCGACCCAGGCGGGCTCACCACCGCCGTTTCGGTCACCATCGTGCTCATCAACCAAGCTCCACTCGCACGCGCCGACTCAACCGAAATCGCCAACCTTCCCGTCACCGTCAACGTGCTCGCCAACGACACCGATCCCGACGGCGATGCGCTCACCGTCACCGCCACACCAGCCACCCTGACGTTCAGCAACGGGGGCACCGGCACCGTCGAAGTATTGGCTGACCAATCGGTACGGGTCAGCCCGGGCAACGGTGCCGGCACAGCGACGTTCACTTATATCGCGGTAGATGCGATCGGTGCTGCGTCCGTGCCTGCTGCAGTGACGGTGTCGGCCAACGCCTCGCCAGTGGCCCCGCTGGTCGAAGTGACCGTGCCGTTCCTCGAAACAGTCGTGGTACCCGTTCCTGCGACCGACCCAGACAGCGATCCGCTCACGCTGTCGGTCACATCCGCCGATGGGTTGGTGATGATCGTCGATGGGTTGAACGTGTGGATCACTGCTGCCCCGGGAGTGCCCGGAACCATCATCGATGTCTCGTACTCGGTGAGCGACCCCGATGGTCGCGTGGCATCCAACATCATCCGGGTGACGATCGACCAGCCGTTGCCCACGACCACCACGACCACCACGACGACCACGACGACCACGACTGTGCCAGAGACGACCACGACCACCCTGCCGGCTCCGACCACCACGACCACCGAACCAGTGACGACGACGACCACGTCTCCGTAGCCGACTGTGCCAGCATGGTCACATGGGTTTGCGCTGGTATTCGACGGTCATCGACAGCCACGACGTTGCGGCGCTGAGCCGCTGGTGGGCCGAAACGCTCGACTACCAGATCGTCTACGAGGCTCCCGACGAGGTGGTCATCGTGCCTGCGTATGCTGACGAAGAACTGATCCGGGCCACGCCGTGGGACCGGGTCGGGCCAGGGCTGGTGTTCGTGGCAGTTGATGATCCCAAGCCATCCAAGAACCGGATCCACATCGACCTCGCACCGCATACCACCGACGATCGAGATGCGATCATCGAGGCATTGCTCGCCCGCGGCGCGCATGCAGTCGACGTCGGTCAACCCGACGACGTCAGTTGGATCGTGCTTGCCGACCCGGAAGGAAATGAATTCTGCGTGCTGTCGTCTCGAGACGCCTGAGCAGCAATTCCGCGCGATGGACACCACCGACGAGCTCCACGTCACCGCCAGGGTGCGCGTGCCACGTCGCGAGCTCGACGTCTCGTTCTCGCCGTCGGGTGGGCCTGGTGGCCAGCACGCCAACAAGACCGCAACGCGAGTGGAGCTTCGCTTCGACATCGCAGCCTCAACGGCCTTCACCGACGCCCAACGGATGCGCCTCGTCGAAAAGTTGGGCGAACAGGTGCGCATCGTTGTTGACGAACATCGCAGCCAGTGGCGGAACCGGGCCCTCGCCGAAGAGCGGCTCGTCGCCAAGCTTGTCGCTGGGCTTCACCAAGAAGCGCCACGTCGGCCGACCCGTCCGACTGCCGGATCAAAACGGCGGCGACTCGATGCGAAGAAGCGACGCGGCGACGTCAAGGCACAACGTCGTCGCCCTACCGGCGACTGATCAAGCGGGGTTGGGGTGTGTGTCGCGTTCTTGGGTGGATGGCGCGTGGGATCGCGACATGGCTGCCGATGCACTCCCTGATCATGCTTGGCGGCGAATTCGCAGAGGCCGATCCGTGGCGGTGAGGCACTTGCCGGTCGTACAACTGAATCGCCAGCCGTGCAATGTGCACACCAGTTCGTCGGCACCCGACAACGTGGTGACGCCAGTTTCGATCTCGCCGAACACCGACAGGTCGGCGTTTCGGTGCGGGCAGCGCCGCTGCATGACGTAGCCACCCAACTCGATGTCTGGCTCGATGTTGGTGGGCGGGTCGAGCTTGCGCACCGCCTCGGCCTCGGCGCGCCGCATGCGTTCGACCGACAGCGACTTGAAGAAGTTGTAGAGGTACTCGTTGAAATCACCGGACCGCCAGCCCTTCCAGCGACACGACAGGAACAGTGAGTTCGACCAGTCGACCGCTCGTTGATCAGCGACGGTCTCCACCAACTCCCGCGGGATGCTGAACATGAACTCGTACGGCTCGCCGCGATACTCCCGAACCTCAGCCGCGGGGAAGTCGATGATGAGTTCCAAGTCGCCGGCGCGAAACAGGCAGTTCGCTCCCACCGCATTGCGCACCGTGGGTGCCATTCGCAGCAACGGTTCCCACCACGCTTTGAGTGTGGCGAGCAGGTTGGTGCTGGGCGCATGCCACCCAGCACGCTGCTCGTGCAACCATGGTGCCCAATCGGCCTGATATGCCCGGAGGTACGACTCTTTGTCGTTGAAGATGGCGTCGACTTCGGCGTCGGGCATCGGGTGTTCCACTGCGATGCCGTCGGGCGACACGGTGACAGCGGTGCCAGGAATGGCCAACACGCCACGGTGACCTGCGGCGTCGAGCCGCGCGAGGAACGACAGCTGGTCGGGGAAGATCGACAGCTCGTCGCCAGTGATCATGTTGAGGTGGAAGAGGTCGTCGTCGAGGAAGCAAGGTGGTCCGGCGCTGGGCACCACGGCGCGTGCGCCGATCGATTCGACGTACCGCATAGCCCGGGTGAACTGGCTCTCGGTCTTCGTGTCGACGAGGCGTCGCATGTCGGCGGGTGGCATCTCGTAGACCATCGGGTACCAGATGGCACCCGAGTACTGCAGCCAATGGAGGTCTACCGGCCCGTGCGCTCGCAGCGCAGCGAGATCGGTGGTCCGGCAGTCGTTCTGATTGACCAGGCGACTGTGGCCATCTGCGACCATCAACGCCGAGTCGCCACCCGGGCCGTCGGTGATGGAGGTCTCCACGTGAATGGCCACGGTGAGACCAGGTACCAACTCGAGTTCCACCCCATCGACCGTGCGGATGAACTCGGTGAAGCCGAGTTGGTTGAGCGTGCGCTGTTGCTCGCGACTGGGGTACCCCGGCAACAAGATCGGAATGTCACGACGAAGGTGCTCACGAAGCCATGGGTCGTCGTGGTGGTCTGCGTGGAGGTGGCTGATGTACAGGTAGTCGGCCTGCTCGATGCGACGTTGCAGGTCGTCGCTCAGCTGATCGTTGCGGGGGAAGACGAACCAGGAACCAAAGAAGGCGGGTATGAACCACGGGTCGCACAGGATGGACCCAGCGTCGGTCTCGATCAAGATGCCGGCGTGACCGACCGACGTGGCGCGCATGGGCGAGAGGGTAAGGCATGACGAATGGTGTCAGACACCATTCGTCAGGTTTAGGCGACGGGTGGGTCGGTGGCTTGCTGGCCGTTACGCGACACGTGCTCGGTCCATTCTGAGCCGTCCCAGTACCGCAGGTCGTACCGGGCTGACGGGTCGGCGTACCAACCAGCCGGTGCAGCGGCAACAGCAGTACTGCTGGTGGCGGCTGCGGCGGCGACCGGCGTGGGTTCCGGAGTTGGTTCAGGGGTGAACACGGCAGGCGCGGGATCGGCGGTGACGGTGGTTGCCCAGCCTGGCGCCTCGGTGACCGGGTCGGCTTCGATGGCGTCTTCAACGATCGGCTCGTCGATGGCCGAAGTGGCTGCAACCGGGGCAAAGGCGGCCGCATCTGACATCACGGCGGTTTCGCCCAGTGCAGATTGCGACCCGTCGCTGCTGGCGTCACGACTGAGATAGGCGACCACCTGACTTCCAGCGGGAACGACGGCGACGACGCTCCACCCGGCGGCCGACTGCTCGGTGAGGCGATCACTGAGGCTTTCGGCTTCGTACGACGACACGCTGATCGAGGAGAACTCCTGCATGACGAGAACCATACAGCGTGAGATCGGGTGGAGTCAGACCAAAGGGTTCGGCGTAACGCCCTCGACGAGGCCGGCCACGTCGACGTCTGGCGAACCATCGTAAATGAGCACTCCGTTTGCGAGCGCCAACAAACGATCTGACAACGCCACCGTGTGGAGTTCGTGTGTGGCGACCAGGAGCGTCTGCCCGTCGGCTTGCGCCTCATCGAACGACGCCAGCAGTTCGTTGCGACCCGGTGTGTCGAGGCCGACGAACGGCTCGTCGACGATCAATACCTGGAAAGGCCGAATGAACGCCAGACAGATCGCAGCCTTCTGCTTCAGCCCACGGCTGAACGTGACGGGCAGATCGTCACAACGGTGCGAGATACCAAAACGCTCCATCAGCTCGCCGCCGTGATCCGCCCAATCGTCCCGTCCGTGCAGCCGGGCGACGTACTCGATGTGCTCGATGAGCGACAGATCGTCGTAGAACACCGGATGGTCGGCGAGATACGACATGGCGGCCCGCGCCTCGATCGAGCCGACCGCGTGCCCTCCGACGAATGCGGTGCCGCCGGTTGGATCGAGCGTGCCGGTGATCATGCGGATCAACGTGGTCTTGCCGCTGCCGTTGTGACCAACCAACGCCACTCGCTGCCCCACAGGGATGTGCAGGGTGATGGGTTCGAGCGCGACGGCATCGCCGTAGCAGCGGGTGACTTCGTTCACAGCGATCGCCCCGTTGGCGGCCGGCACATCGGCCCGAACGATCGACTCGGTCTGAGCTGACGTTGGCTCGAGTGAGTCGTGCTCAACTGACTCTGGCTCGACTGACTCCGGTGTCTGCGGAGCCGCTTCGTCCGTGGGCGCAAAGATCGACTTCGGTCGACCGGCACGCCCTCGGCGGGTATCGACGGCAGGCTGAGATGGTCGTTTCTGGGTGTTCACGTGTTGGCTCCGGCTATGAATTCGCGCCATTGGCGACGAAGGATGGTTCGGCGTGCGATCCACCATCGCACGCCTGAGAGATACAGCACGAGACCGATCAGGCAGCGCACCAACGTTGCTACTGATGGCTCGGCGCGCAGCGCCAGGATCGGCACCGTGCCGATTCCGGCGACAACGATGGGAACACCGAGTTTGACCACATCGCCGAACCCCGACACTTCGGGAGGCAACATCAGACCTTGGGTCTTCGGGCCCGAAGCCTCGGTGACCGAGTCGCGCACGACGCTGATCGCCGCCGCCCCGACACCGCACCAGGCCACGAGAACACAGAGGGCAAAGGCTGCACCGGTTGACGGCGGATCGACCACCGAACATGCTGCGGCTCCGATGAAGGCCATGGGTACGGCGGCGACGAGTGACGGAATGAGGAGTCGCTGGTGAATCCAGCCGTCGCTTTGCGGCAGCGCCATGCTGCGGTCGGGATGATCGATTTCTTGAGACAGCGGTTCGACGAGTTCGAGCCCCAAGATGTACAGCGTGATTGCAAGGAGGCCGAGTGCTGCAGTGGTGCCTCTGGCGGCGACGCCCGCCGCAATTCCTGCGGCGGCTGCAGTCGCCGCGATCCGCCCCATCCGAGCGAGAGGCATACGGGCGAACCCGAACGTGGCGCGGCGCAATGCCCCCACCGTGGGCCTACCGCCTCGCGGTGCGATTCGAACCCAAGGTGTCGCTCGGAGTCGTTCTTCACGAAGTTGGCGTCGTAACAACACCACGGTGCGAAGGTCTTGCATCGTGACGGCGAATCGAAGTTGCGACACGAGGTCGCCGCGCCGGGCGAGGTGCTCGACGCGAAGGCGGCCCACCACCGCGAACGAGCCGGCAACGAGAGCCACGGTGACGGCCACGCCGAAGAGGTCGGTGAGGTGTTGGCGGCCGCCCCACAACGCCAGGCTGCCAATGGAGTCGAAGGGCCCGGACACACCACGTGTCACATCGAACGCAGCGGCGGCTTGCCAACCCACGAGCACCGAACCCACTGCCGTCGCCACCCACGCAGGCCACCGCAAGCCGTGCCACAGGCCTGCAGCGGCGACCATCAGCGCAGCCACGCACGCACCGAACGCAGCCCCGGAGCACGTCCAATCCAGCGCGGCGCCGGGAAGGCGCCGCGCCGTCAGGAGCCCGGCTATTCCACCCGCCACCGCTCCGCCGCCCACCATGCTCCGGAGCCGTTGCCCCAGCGGTCGGCGCAGCACCGATGCACGCGAAACCGGTGCGAGGAGGAGGTGGCGAACATCGGCCTGCTCGATGGAGATCGGCCCACCTTCTGCGCCGCCTCGTAGGCCGGCGGCCAGCGCCACAGCGGCGAGCACGCCCAGCGTTGCCGGACCATGGCGATACAGGTCGGCGAGGTCGCTGGCGCTGATGGGATCGTCGCCGACGTAGTCGGCGAGCACAACGATCGCCCCGCCGCCGAAGATCGCCGTGAGATACACGCGGTAGGCGAGATCGAACCACTCGGTGTCGCCCAAACGGTGAGCACGCCGGGTACGGCGAAGGTCGGTCAGCGCAGTCACGTCTCGCCACCGTACCGGCGCCGCCCGTCAGACCGATCTGCTGCGCCCGATCTGCCTGCTGTGCCGCCCATACTTGGTGCATGGAGCAGACGATGCAGTCGGTCACGGCTGGGCTGGCCATCGTCACGGGGTTCGGCGCACTTGCGTTGGTGGTGGCTCGGTTGCTCACGCCGGTTGTCCCGGCTGTCGGCGCGCTCGGTGCCCGAATCGCCGCCTGGCGCACACCGCTCACCTTGCTGGTCGCGGCAGTGGCAACGGCCGGAAGTTTGTACTTCTCTGAAGTGGCCCACTACATCCCATGCCGACTCTGTTGGTTCCAGCGTGTGGCGATGTATCCGATCGCCGTGATCGCGTTGGTTGGCCTGATACGCCGCGACAACGATGCACGGTGGTACTTGCTGCCGCTCGCCGCAATCGGTCTGGCCATCTCGAGTTACCACTACCTCATCGAGTGGAAGCCGTCACTCGACACCGGCTCGTGCGCATTGTTCGGCCCGTCGTGCACCGACATCTGGTTCCGGTCGTTCGGCTTCGTCACCCTGGCGTTCATGGCCCTCTGCGGCTTTGCCTTCATCATCGCGGTGAACACCATCACCTTCCCCGCAACGGCGCGGGTCAGTGCAACCGCAACCGCCAGTGCAACCCCCACGCCAACCCCCACTGGCGTAACTGTCGAGGAGACATCGTGAATGGTCCCAAACTTCCCAGTACTCCAACCAGGGCCAATCGTGCCCAGCGGCGTGGTGGCGCACTGTTGGCTGGCCTGGCTGTTCTCGCGCTGGCTTCGTGCGGTAGCGATGAGCCAGACGGAAGCACCGAACCGGCCAGCACCGAACCGGCCAGCACCGAACCGGCCAGCACCGAACCGGCCAGCACCGATCCGGCCAGCACCGATCCGGCCAGCACCGACGGGTCGAGTTCAGGCGAGATCGCCGGGCCGGTGTCGACCGTGTCGGCTGAACTACCGGAGTACTTGGTCGGCGAGATCGGCGCGCTCGATGTCACCGGCGATCCGCTCCCAATGTTCGGCGGCGACACCGCGTCCGACCCGGCCATCGGCATGGCAGCCCCAGTGCTGGTGGGCGCAGATTTCGCTGGCAACCCCGTACGAGTCGACGCTGCAACCGACGGACCGACCATGCTCGTCTTCCTGGCCCATTGGTGCCCGCACTGCAACGCCGAAGTGCCCGTGCTAAACGAGTTACGGGACGCAGGCAGCTTCCCCGACGACCTCGACATCGTCGCCGTGTCCACCGCAGTCAGCCCGGACCGACCGAACTTCCCGCCGTCAGAGTGGATCAACGACGTCGGCTGGACGTACCCGGTCATCGTCGACGGCGTGGACATGGCTGCTGGCACCTTCATCGGTCCTACCGCTTACGGGCTGGACGGGTTCCCGTTCACCGTGCTGATCGACGCCGACGGCAACGTTGCAGCTCGGTGGTCTGGCGAGTCGACCACTGACCAGATCACCGGGAACATCGCCACCTACCTCGGCTGAGCATTCGCCTCCGGGGACTCAGCGGCCGCGATGATGTCGCGGACCGGCCGACCGAGAGCCGTCGCTGCGGCGAGGGCGTCGTCGAACTCGGCCTTGACGCGATGTTCGCCAACTTTCACTCGAACAAGGTGGCCGTCGATGTCGACGGTTCGTTCCTCGCGGCGCTGCGGCCACCGTGCCGTCGCGCTGGCGCGGACTCCCAGGCTTCCCGTTTCTCTCACCATCACGGTGCGAACCTGGGCGAATGACGCATCGTCGCAGAGTGCGCTCACCGTGTGAGCCGGCCGGCCCTTCTTCATGATGATCGGGGTAGCCCAGGCGTCATGGGCTCCGGCTGCGAGCAACTGAGCGATCGTGTGGGCGACGACCTCGCCCGTGACGTCGTCGATGTTGACCTCGACCAGTATGGCTGGCCGCCCCGTGGCATCGATGGTGGTGAGATCCACGGTCGTGCCGACCACCGCCTGCACCACGTTGGGTCGACCGGGCGGGTTGGCAGTGCCTGCCCCGAAGCCGGTGGCCGCCACGGTCATCGGCGGCATGGGCCCGCACGCTCCCAAGGCGGTGATGAGGGCCACGCCGGTGGGCGTGGACAGTTCCATGGCGGTGTCGATGCCGATGACGCTGGCCCCGGCATCGGCGAGCAAGAGCGACACAGCTGGCACGGGGTTGGGAAGTCGCCCGTGCGCGGTGTCGACGGTGCCGTGGCCCACTGCGACGGGTGAGTAGGCGATGTGCTCGATTCCGAGAGAGTGCAGCGCCGCGCACACGCCGACCACGTCGAGGATCGAATCGAGCGCACCCACCTCGTGCAGTTCCACATCGTCGGGGTGAATTCCGTGCACCCGGCCCTCCACCTCGGCGAGCGCGCGGTAAACACGGGTGGCCGCCTCGCCGACCCAGGCTGGCAGCGGCGCAGCAGCGATGAGTGCCAGCACCTCACGCGCCGGCCGATGGGTGTGCGCCGCGTCCCCGTGGTCGTCGTGTTCTGCGTGAACCGCGATGTTCGTCCACAGAGCACCAACACCGCAGCGCTGCACCCGCTCCCACGTTGCGGCGTACCCTCCGACGCCGAGTGCACCCCAGGCGTCCATGACGTCGAGTTGGTCCGCGCCCGCGTCGATCAGGGACGCAAGCAGCATGTCGCCAGCGACACCCGCACAACAGTTGAACCATACGGTCTTCATCGGACGGTCCTCATCGGACGGTCTTCACCGGGACGGTCTTCACCGGGACGGTCTTCATTGGGACGGTCTTCATTGGGACGGTCTTCATGGGGAAGGTGTTCATCTGGACTGTCTTCATTGGCTGAAGATCCTGGCGACAGCGACCGCAGCCCCGAACCCGTTGTCGATGCCCACCACCGTGACCCCACTCGCGCACGACGCGTGCATGGCGAGCAGCGCCGTCACCCCGTTGAGACCAGCGCCGTAGCCAACCGACGTTGGCACGGCAACCACCGGTCGGGCAGTGAGCCCGCCGACCACACTTGCCAGCGCACCTTCCATGCCGGCAACCACTACGACCGCGTCTGCGTCGGTGACCACGTCGAGATGTGCCAGCAGCCGGTGCAGCCCGGCCACTCCCACGTCGTGCAGGCGGGTCGGCTCGATACCGCAGGCTGCCAAGGTGATCGCAACTTCGTCGGCGACCGGAAGATCGGCCGTGCCGGCAGTGACCACGACGACGCCGCGCGACTCATGTCGGGTGTGGAGCGGACGTCGCCACAGCAGACACCCGCCCAACTGGTCCGCATCGCCGTGAGCTGCGAGGAGCGCCTTGGTCTGCTCGTCGTCGACGCGTGTGACGAGTACGGGGCCACTGCCGTTGACGAGCAACTCTTCCACGATACGGACGCACTGTTCGGGGGATTTGCCCGGCCCGTACACCGCTTCGGGAATGCCTTGTCGCAACGCTCGATGATGATCGACCATTGCGTCGCCCAGGTCTGCGAACGGAAGACGTCGCAGCGTCGCTACGGCATCGTCGGGTGCAACCGCTCCCGAACGAATGCCGTCGATCAGTTCTCGCCAGGCGACCTCGTCCATGACCGTCATGGTGGCACGAGAATCAACAGATAACACCCCAGCAAACTGACGATGGGGGTCAGACCCCCACCGTCAGATCTGACGATGGGGGTCTGACCCCCACCGTCACTGACCCCCACCGTCAGCGACCCCACCGTCAGATCGGCAGTAGTCATGGGGAAGGCTTGTTGGGGCGGCCAGTAGCCTCCTCGGCATGAATCCGTTGCCGATCGCACCTGAAGCCGCAGCTGGAACGCGCATCGCGTTTTTCGGCCCGCTCGGAACGTTCACCGAGCAAGCGCTGCGCACTCAGGCAGATCTGGCGGAGTGCGAACTCGTTCCCTACCGGAACGTGCCCGAAGTACTCGACGCCGTCACCAACGGTGACGCCGACTACGGCTTCGTACCGATCGAGAACTCGATCGAGGGCATGGTCAACTTCACGCTCGACGCGTTGGCGTTCGATCACGATCTGCTGATCACACGCGAGGTCGTCCTCGACATTCACCTGTGCCTGGCGGGGCTCCCCGGATCGTCGTTGGCTGGTCTCACCGAGATTCACTCGATCCCCGTCGCCACCGCTCAGTGCCATCGGTTCCTCGGCCAGCAGGTGTCGCATGCGAACTTGGTTGAGGCGCCGTCTACCGCGGCGGCTGCTGAAGGCGTGAGCCAGAGCGGCCTCCGCACGCTCGCCGCCATCGCCCCTCGGGTTGCTGCCGAACGCTACGGCCTCGAGGTGTTGGCCGACTCGATCGAGGATCACGACGACAACCAGACGCGTTTCGTGTTGGTGAGCCAGGGTGAAGTGCCGTCGCGCACTGGTCACGACCGAACCGCTCTGGTGGTGTACCAGCGTGCCGATGAGCCCGGCAGTCTCATCTCGATCTTGCAAGAGTTCGCGGCGCGTCGCCTGAACCTGTCGAACCTGATCTCGCGCCCCACGAAGCACGGCGGCCTCGGCGACTACTGCTTCATCCTGTTTGCAGAAGGACACGTGGGCGACGACTTGCTGGCCGATGCCATGCGGGCGCTGCACGCCAAGCAGGCGTCGGTGAAATTCTTCGGCTCGTGGCCGCGCGCCGACGAGGAAGCCCACGAAGCCCGCGCCCACGCCGATGACCGCTGGCGTCAAGCCGACGACTGGGTGATCGCACTCCGCGACCGCATCAACGACTAGGGCATGAGCGGATAGGTCGCTGTGCTCCCATTGAATCCACTCGTCATTCCGCTCATTTCCCCCGGCATGTCTTGGCGTCGCCAACCGGGCAGGCTCGGCAAACCCTCACCGAATGGGGGGTGGATCGTTCTACCCCGCTCGGCTCCTCTGTCGATCAGTACAGCGACATCGGGTCGGCGGGTGGGCCGATCCAGTCGGGGCGAGGGCACGGGTTTGGAAGTGGAGCTCCCGTCGCCCAAGCCCGCGGGCAGGGAATGTGGGCAATGGCGGCGATCCAACGCCCTAGATAGTCGGCCTGACCCCACGCACCGGAGAGCCTCATGTGGGTGCCGTCGTAGAACCACTCAGGACGCGATCGGCTGTACGAGCTCCAGTCGGCGAGCATGACGTCGGGGTACTGGGGGAGCGACGTGAGGAATCGCAGGTTGGCGTTGTTCTCGGCGTACGCCGCTCGTTCCTTGTCGCCGCGAGCACCTTCGGAGTAGGTGGCCCAGATCACTTGAGCGGCCCCTTTGCGGCGCGCCGCTTGCACGATGAGGTCGAACTGCCACCCGAAGTCAGGGTCGTGCCAGTCGTTGTGCCCGGCGTCGATGTAGACGATGTCGAACGGCCCTGCAGCGGCGTCGATCACTTCCAGCGCCGTCGCGGGCACACGGTTGGTGGCCGGGCTGAGACAGGAGCGGTACACCAGGCGACGACAGTTGTCGGCCTCGAGCACCACGTCGAAGCCGGCGAAGGCTCGGCGCGCGTCGGTGTACACGTTGAGTACCGCCATGGCGGAATCTCCCACCACCAGCACTCGCGGCAGTCGAACCTGGTTGGGTGCAGGCGGCAAGCTGGGCTGAACCGGAGCGCCGGTGAAGAGTCCCGTCGCATCGACCACGAGGTGTGCGCCAGCGAGGCTGTAGTAACTCAACCCGCGAGTGCTCACCGGGGTGATCGCAAGATTCGCGACCGTGTGGTCGTGCTGGATGGCGTTGACCGCCGACGTGTTCGGCCGAGCAGTACCCGCAGCAAACGCGGTGACGAACCCGCGCCAGTCGGCCTCGACGATGGTGAGGTTCGTGACAAACGACGAAGCTGCAGCCACGTCACCTGGAACAGGCAGTTCGATCGTTCCGTCGGCCCAGGGGCGGGACCCGTCCGTGCGGGTGTCAAGGAGGCGTCTGGGCGAGATCGGAACGAACAGACCGTCGCCTGACGACGGCGCACTCGCACCGGTGAACCAGCCCACGACGTCGACGATGAGGTGCCCCCCGCCGGTGGTCATCAGCGTCAGACCTCCGGCAGAGACGGGCTGGATCGCTGCAGCGGCGACCGGCTGGCCAGACCCGTTCAAGTTGAGAAAAGAGGTGCCGCCCCCGAGCTCGCCGGCGGGCCATGACTCGACGAACCCAGGTCGAACGTCGTTCACGCTGGTGATGTTCACCGCGAGCGCCGTGGCGTCGGCATCGACCCCAGCTGGCAGCGGCACGGTGATCGAGCTGCCCGGACCCAGCGGAGCTCCAGTGCGCGTGTCGGTGATGCGGCGCGGCGCGGTCGCAACGAATCGGCCGGCGGACACTCGGTCCGTCGGGACGAAGACCCCGGTGAGGTCGACGATCACATCGGTTCCGGTGGCCCCGTCGACGAAGACGTATACGTCGATCGTTCCGTTGGCGCCGAGTGGGATGATCGCCGAGTTGGCGACCACTCGCTCGGGCCGGGTGTTCAACGTCGACGTCGTCGGTCGGGCACTCCCGCCGGGGTACGCAGTGACGAAGCCGGGGGTGGGCGTGTTGAGTGCGGTGATGGTGACCGCCGCTGCGACCGCACCCGCGGGAACCTCAGGCACATCGGCGCGGCCGGTGACCGCAACGCGAACGGTGTTGTCGCTGAGTTGCTCACAGCCGCAATCCGCGTTGCGGCTGTCGGCGAGTCGAATCGGCCCGACCGGCACGTACGCCGACGTGATGGGATCGGCCGCCTCAGCGGTGGGGGAGTACGCGGTGGGGAGCGCGGTGACGAGGACACTCGCCGCAACCAGCGCCTGCCAACCTCGATACCTCATGAACCAGAAAGATACGGCTCCCACGCGGGGTGGTGGCAGCTCTCGCGCAGCGACGCCAGCAGCAACGCACGGCGAGTGGGTTGGTAGGGCGGCCGCAGCAGCCCCCATCCGTGACGACGATGCATCTCGTGATACGGGGTGGATGCCTTGGCGCCGTTGTGCATTCGGCAGCTCGCCACCAAGTTCTCCCACACGCTCAGGCCCCCGAGCATGCGTGGCATGAGGTGGTCCACCGAGTCGCCCCGACGTTCGCAAGGCTGACCGTCGACGACGAACTGGCACACGTGATGATCGCGCTGGCGTACGGTGCGATGCGAGCACGCTGGAGCGCGGTCGTGCTCGCCTGCATACAGACGGCCCACACGAGCAACCACGCTGGGAATGGGAACTGCGATCGACGGCGAGTGCATCACCGTGGCAATATCTTCAGAGGCGGCGACGACTGCGCGTTCCAAGATCAGTTCGCACGCGTGCTCCACACCGATGACGCGATCGATGCGCCAAGTGGGATCGAGCAATAAGACAGGAACGTTCACGGTGAGCACCTCCTCGTTGTGCAGCACTGTAGGTGACGATTCGCCGCAACACTTGCCACGCCCGGCGAACACACACCGAAACGCTACGTTGCCGCAACGCGGCGTTCAGCGAGGGTTTCCGTACTGGTCGGCGGTGTCGCCTGACATAGGTTCCCCAACATGGTCGCAGCTCCACTCTCCGTCGTCACCGGTGCCAACTCTGGGATCGGCCGGGCCACCGTGATCCATCTCGCCCAGCACGGTCATCGCGTCGTCGGCTCGGTGCGTTCGTTGGCCAAGGCAGACAAGTTGCTTGCCAGCGCGTCAGCGGCTGGTGTGAACGTCGAACTTGTGGAGTTCGACATCGCATCGGACGAATCGGTAGCAGCCGGCTTTGCCCAGATCAGCAGCCGATTCGGTGCGGTGGATCATCTCGTGAACAACGCGGGCGTCGGTGGCAACGGGGTGGTGGAAGAGACCACGGCCGAGCGGTTCCTCGCGGTGATGAACGTGGACCTGTGCGGAGCGGTGCGCTGCACGCAGGCGGTGCTGCCGGCGATGCGCGAGCGCGGCAGCGGCACGATCGTGAACGTCACCTCGGTCGCGGGTCGTTTCGGTGCGATTGCGCAAGCGCCCTATGTGGCGGCCAAGTGGGCGTTGGAGGGAGTGAGCGAAGAGCTGGCGATCGAGGTCGCACCGTTCGGCATACGAGTGGCGATCATCGAACCGGGAGTGACGAAGTCGTCGATCTTCGGGAAGAACACGGACGCGTCGAACGAGTCGGGTGCCTACGACGACCAGTACGCCCGGATGATGCAGATGTACGCCGCTGGCCACCGACACGCCACCGACGCTGGCGAAGTGGCCGAAGTGATCCGCCATGCCATCGAGACGGACATCCCGAAGCTTCGCTACCACGTGAGTTGGGGCGGGCGCGAGCTGATCGAAGGGCGGGCTCTGATGACCGACGAGCAATGGGTGGCACTGGGCACTGTCGACACTCTCGACGGATACATCGCCGCGTTCAGCGACATGTTCGGTCTGGACATCAGCACCTGACGTTCGTTACGGCTCGACCACGATCCAGCCGCGCCGCTGCAGTTCTGCTGCGAGCAACTCGTCGGACGCCTCTCGAAGTGCCATCTCGGCTTTCGACACACGAACCGGCGTTGTGGCTCCCCGTGGCTTCGGCCCTAGTGGCTGATCAGGAGGCATCAACTCGGGCACGGACTCCGCTTCGTGCTGGAGTTGCTCGATGAATGCGGCGGCTTCATCGCGGGTGAACTTTCCGCCGGCTTGGCGTTGATTGAACCCCATGGGCCCGCGGGCGTCCCTGAAACCGGAGTGACCGGCGGCCTCGAGCAGTTCCTCGAGGTCACGAATCTGCTTCCCGGTAGCAGGTGGACCAGAAGATTGCCCGAACGCCATGAACGCAGTCTCTCATCGAAGGCAGCTCGCCCACACCATGCAGTGATCAATCAACGACGCATGACCCGTTGTGCATCATGCTGATAGCATTGATAGCAGTCTCGTCGATCCGGAGGACGCTGTGGCTCAACTCATCGTGCGTAACATCGATGACGATCTGGTTCGGCGTCTGAAGCGGCGGGCCGCCGAACGCGGGCACTCCGCCGAAGAAGAGCACCGACAGTTGCTTCGTGCGGCACTCCGCCCTGGCAGCCTGATCGACCGCTTGACAACGATGCCAGACATGGGCAACGACGACGACTTCGCACGAAGTGCAGACCTTCCTCGCGACGTTGATCTCGTTGATCCGTGAGCGGATTCCTGCTCGACACCAACGTGGTGTCCGAGTTACGCAAGGGTGAACGCGCCGATGCAGGCTTACGCGCATGGCTGGCTGGTCACGTCGATGACGAATTCTGGCTGTCGGTGCTCGTGGTCGGTGAGCTCCGGCGCGGTGTCGAGTTGCTGGCCAGACGTGACGCAGCGTCGGCGGCAGTGCTTGGCAGGTGGCTCGACGAGACGATCGAAGAGTTCTCGGACCGGATCTTGCCGGTAAGTCTCGCAATCAGCCAGGCGTGGGCGCGGCTCTCGGTACCGGACCCGATGCCCGTCGTGGACGGCCTGCTTGCCGCAACAGCATCGGAGCACGATCTCACACTGTTGACGCGCAACGTCACCGATGTCGCGCGAACGGGCGTGGCATACGTCAACCCATTCGCGCAGTAGCGGCGCCTGTTGCGGCGCTATCGTCGTCGCCGGAACGGTGTCCGAGCGGCCGAAGGATCACGTCTTGAAAACGTGCGAGGTGAAAGCCTCCGTGGGTTCAAATCCCACCCGTTCCGCTGATGGGTTTGGGGCGGACCGGCAAGGTCCGCTGCGAATCCTCTGAACAGTTTTTTGTCCGTGAGCGTCCGCCGACGTCCGTGGGTATTCGCGGAGCGTTGCTCTCGCTGTTGCTCTCGCGAGAGCTGCACCAGCCCGATGGGTGTCGGCACCGCCGAGTCACCGCGAACAACTCACCGTCGGCGTTACCCACCGCGTACCGGCCGACACCCTGCACGGTGCGCCCAACCTTGACAGCCCCGCTGGGCTTCGACGAGGCAACAAACTTCGTAAAGTACTTTCGCCGCGAGACCGGAACGACACCGACAGCGTTCCGGGCCTCGGTCCACGAGCCCGACTCATAGAAGTACATGGTCCTCCTGCGGTGCCGAGCGATACCGGCTGATCAGAACCTCGTTGCCGAACTCCCGAAGACACCGCGCATCCCCGGCATTGCGATCGCCGATCGATCGGCGTGAGCCGCACATATCACTCCGCGTAATCACGGCCATCAGGCTTGCGTGGGTAACCGAGTCCGGCCCCACTGCAGTGCACGGAAATCAGGGAGTCGCCACGACCTCAACGAGACCTCAGTGAGATCAGATTTGCTCGATCGACACGGTCAGCTTCATCGCCTTAGCGGTCGGCCACTTGCGGTCGGTCGTGATGAGGTGGTCGGCACCGCAGTGCTCGGCGGTGGCGATGACCAGGGCGTCTGGAAGCTTCACCGAGCGGTGTCGTGCGCGAAGCATGGCTGCCTGTGTGGCGATCTGCTCGTCGAGATACACGACTGACACGGGGAGCCGATCGATGACAGTGCGTACGACTTCGACTGCCTTCGTGCTGCGTCGAGTGGGACCGACGAGACACTCAGCGAGCGCCGATGCGGCCATCGAAAGCCGCTCGGCGCTGCCGAGTGCATTGGAGAGCGCCGATCGTGCTGCGTCGTGGTGGACGTCGTCGCCGTCGAGGAAGGCGATGATCACTCCGGCGTCGACATGGGTCAATCCCATTCGGAACGAAGCTCGTCCAACTCGCCGGGGCGGTATACGCCCGTGAGCGCTCCCGCGAACTCTGCGACGACGTCGTGCTCACGTTCCAAGATGACACGTCCCGCCCCGTCTGCGTGAGCCACCACGCGGTCGCCGACTTCGAGTCCGGCACTACGGAGAGCTTCGACGGGAATCGTGATCTGGTTCTTGGAACTGATCTTGGACGCACCACGACGTCGTTCCTTTACGTTCGTCATAATGGTAAGGGTAACGTGGCGGTCTGCTTTCGGAAAGGGGAGAGCGGCAAAGGGGAGAGCAACTTCTGTGCTCGGCGAACCGGGTTCGACCAAGGTGCAATCCGGCTCCGTCGTATTGCCCGGCTCAACCGAGCATCGCTCGGACAGGATCGCTCTCGATGTCAGCGCGACCTTGTGACCGCGACCTTGTGACAACGTCGGTTGCGATCTCCTCTACGTTGATCACAGCGCCGGGCTGGTCGACAACGCGGCCGAGAGGCGGTCGGTATCGGAACCGTCCGAGGTGGGTCGGTGAGCCGTCGGGGGGATCTGCCATATCCCGCCGGCAGCGACAACCACCTCCACCTAGAGGAACCCTTACTCGGCGTGCTCGTGATCAGCCGACGGGAATGTAGTACCCGGTGATGTCGATGATTACGTGAGCCGAGCCGCCGTCCGCGCCGTTGATGAACACGGCGAACGTGTTCTCGAGACTTTCGTTCTCCGGGACAGTGCTCTCGAACAGTGCGGTCACACCGCTGTTGGCGATGAACTGGCCGTCACCGTTCCAGTTCACGGTCGAGGTGTTGCCCAACTCGCGATTGCCGGTGGTGACTTGCAGATACGCCGCGCCGCGGGTGTCGGCTGCGGTGATGTTGAACGTGACTGCGGTGGCTTCGTCGGGGATGACCTGGTTGCCTTCGGTGTCTTGGTCAGCCGTGATCGTGACTGATTCGGAGACTTCGAGGCGACCAGGTGTGTTGCTGTCGCGCGAGTCGAACGCCCGGTAGGAGTCGATCGGAACGAACGCGCTGGGTGTCTGGGCGACCTGGGCGCTCACAGTAGGAGCCGTCGTGTTGGTTGCGTCGAGACCGACTCCGACGATCCCCGCTCCGGCAAGCGATAACGCGCCGATGATCAGTGATTGGCGGATGAGATGTTGCATGAAGTCCTCTCGATGAAATGGCTCGTTGGAATTGGTTCGCACTTGGGAGCGTGCCCCGATCGGCGCTGGATCAAACACTCGGGCGGTGCGCTCCGAGTGTTGTTCAGCTTCGATCCACGCCGCCGAGCGATCCTCACGGTGCTGTTCGATACGGTGCTGTTCGATGCACGCTTCGATCGCGCTCACCGCTACGCGATATCGCTGCTACCTCGCGGCCAAGCATCTCGCTGACCGATAGAAGGAGGACCGATGACCGCCACGGAGATGACACCCCAGGAAGAACACGACTTCTACGCCGACCCCGACGACCAGACACCCCAAGGGCCGGCCCGACGCCGCACCTCGAAAACTGTCCGAGCTCGTCCCGGTGAGATTCCCGCCAGAGGCGCGGGTCGTTGTTCGTCGCTACTTGTTGGGCGACGTCGTCGATTTGCACGAGGCGATCATCGACAGCGTCGAGCATTTCGTTCCGTGGATGCCTTGGGCGGGACTCGAACCACTGGGACTGTGTAACCGCGAGCGTCTTATCGCTGATGGGCTCGAGCGCTGGGAGCAGGGCGAGGACTTCAATTTCGGGGTGTTCGAGAACGGGACACTCGTCGGTGGGTGTGGCCTGCATCGACGTGTCGGCCCGGGGACTCGAGATCGGCTACTGGACGCGATTCGGTGAGACCGGGCGAGGAATCGCCACCGAGGCGGCCACGACGTTTCAGTACCGCGCGTATCGGCATCTGAGCTGATTGGCCGGATGGACGGGATGACCTATGTTTCGATTCCTCGAGTGCCGGCGAAACTGTCGCTCACCCTCACGATCAACTGATCAGTGGTATCGACTCAGTGGCATCGACCGTCGCGGAGCCGACGAAATGGTCACGTTGGCCCGTCGAGTCGGGCCTGACGTTGGGGCCTCGGTCGCCACGACTCTGCTCTCCGAATCTTGTGGTCCACAGCCACGGGTGTCGAATCGCCTGGCTCGGCTACACTGCCCATCCGCTAGGAGAGGTGCCAGAGCGGCCGAATGGGAAGCCCTGCTAAGGCTTTGACACTCCGGTGTCCGTGGGTTCAAATCCCACCCTCTCCGCCAACGATGTCGCTCGACATCACGGACAGTCCGAACCCCGACCGGTTCGGACTGTTTGGTTTTCCGGCTGTCCCAATCGTTCGTCGGCGCGTCACATGGTTGTCATTTGATGTCGCTTGGATGACGCTCGCGTTGCAGTTTCATGACGAACCGAGTAGAACTTGATGTCTTCGTACCTGAAAGCCAGCGCGCAGCCCGTCACGTGAACCGTGCGATACCACACCATGAAGCCAAACGACCCACATCAGCCGTTCGACGCCGAGGCAGATTTCGCCGACGAAGACGCCTCCAACCTCACCTCTGAATTCTGGCGCGGCGACCGCCAGTGGGTGTCGAGGTCGAAGCCGTACGGCAAGCGCCGCCCGCCGTCCGAGACCTCACAGCCGGTCACCGGAACGGTTCGAGCGCTCAAGGCAGGTTTCGCGGCGTTCCGTCCCCGCACCGTGGAGGGCGCCGGGCGAAACGATCGAGACCGCACCCGCGAACATGGCATCGTTCGGCCCGGTGAGCAACGGTCATCTGACGGCTCGAGGCGCTCGAGCGCCGGCGCGGTCGTGCCCTTGGCAACCCGCGAAGTGAGCATCGCCGAACTCGCAGGTGAGTGGCTCGACGAGCCCATGCCGCATCGGTCGCCCACACGCTCATCTCGTCGCGACGCGTCGGCTCAGCGGCCGATTCGCGACGAGATGGCCGACGCTCGGCGCGCCACCCGCCAACCGGTGGCTGCACCACAGCACGTCGAACACGATGTCCACCAGTACGACGACGGCTACTTCGGTGACGAGCACGAAGTCGCGCTCACGCCGGTTGCTTCACTGTCGTCGCGCCTCGGGCTCGGCGCGGTCGACCCGCTGCTCGCCCGTGTCGGAGCGATGGTGCTCGTTGGGCTGATGCTGGTTCCCCTCGCCCTCGCGATGGGATCCGGCAACGAAACACCCACGGCGCTCGGTGAGTCGGTGCCGCCTCCAGCCGCAATTTCGGACGCCACCGCTTCGGCCGGTGCGCCGGCGCCAGCAGCTGCCGAACTGACGTTCACCGAAGTGGCCGATACTGCCCTGGCCAGCACTCTGCTCGCCGATGCCGCTCTCGTTCCCAGCAATGCGATCAACACGATCAACACGATCAACACGGCGAATCAAGCCGCGGTACTGGTTGCCCCGGCTGCCGCGCCCGCCGCCGAAGATGCAACGCAGGCGACCACCGCTGCTGTCGCTACCACCATGGTGGCCAGGAACGCCACGGATGATGACGGTTCCCTCACGGAAGCCGCTGTCGTCGAAGAACAGGCTCAGAGGATTCCGTGCGGCGACAGCTACACGATCGTTCGGAACGACTCTTGGTACCGCATCGCCGGTGCCGCCGACGTCTCGATGAACGACCTGCTCGACGTGAACATGGCAACCACGCAGACGGTGCTGCTCGTCGGCGCAGACATCTGCTTGCCGCAGGGAGCCTCGATCGTGGCACCGACCACGACCACACCCACCACATCGGCACCCACCACGACGGCGGCTCCCACCACCACCGCGGCCCCGACCACGACCGCATCGCCCACCACGACCACCGCTGCCATTCCCAACGTCACCACCGCTCAGGTGCAGCAGCTCATTCGCGACATCTTCCCCGACGATCAGGAAGCAAAGGCTCTCGAAGTGGCGTTCCGTGAAAGCCGCTACGTCGCCACGGCCGACAACGGCTCGTGCTGTGTCGGCGTGTTCCAGCTGCACTGGACCGCTCATCGTTCGTGGCTCGACGACTTTGGCATCTACACCCGCAACGACCTCAAGAATGCCGAGAAGAACATCCGCGCCGCCTACGCGCTCTATCAGAGCTCCGGGTGGGGCCCCTGGGGCGGCTGACAACCGTGACCCCATAACGGGCGTGACGTTTGGATCGTCTCCGGCTTAGAATGCTGGAGCAATTGCGCTCGTAGCTCAATGGATAGAGCATCTGACTACGGATCAGAAGGTTGGGCGTTCAAGTCGCTCCGGGCGCACTGAAGAAGTGCAGGTGAGTGGTCCCTTCGGGGACCTCTCACCATATTCAACCACTAGCGGGAACCAGCGCTAGGGACCGGTGCATCGCCGTTGGTTCCTTTTGTGCTGATAGCAGGCAGCTGCCCACGGCTTAGCAGGCATCTGCTAACGGCGCAGTAATCTGTCTCGGTATGGCGCAGATTGATTCGCCTCGGGAAGCATTTGCTGCTGCAGCAGCAGCGTCGTCGGGTGCGCCGGACACGGGCGCAGATGGCCGTCCTGGGGGCCCGCGGGGGAATGCACGGCAATGCCAGCAACGGTCGCGGTGGCGTCGAACACGGCTGCACCCGGCGCATCGGGGGTATTGGCGGTCGCACGGATGCAGGTGCGGGTGGAGTGATGGTCCTCGAGTGGGCGGCTCATGCGCACGGGCTCGGTGAAGCAGCGGACGGGTTGTGGTGTGCGTCGCGGGTTCATGAACGCAGCCTCGTGCGGGTCGTCGAAGTCACACGGCGCGGGAGCGATGAGCCACTCGCCGCTCCCGGTCAGGCTCGGTGAGGTAGTTGCATGGCCAGCATGGTGGAGAAGCGCACCCGACGGAACCCGTGCGCACCGCTCCACGCGCCCTGTACCAAGACATAGACCACGCTGACATCATCGCGCGGCGTTTGTTCGAGCGTCGCACTGCATCGCTGCCATGTTCTGAGGGAAAGCCGTGATCTTGAAGCTCTGGAAGACCCTTGCAGTAACTTCAGACCAGCGTCCATTGTCAGGTTCGTCGGTTGACGTTGACCTCTGTGGGGTTGGCCAACATGTCGAACACCGCGGAGTACTTCGCGCCGGCGGCGAGCAGTGCGTCCTTCTGGTCGTCGTCGCAGTCGGCGTCGATGTCGAACGT